>NZ_JBHXSL010000026.1:0-100281 GCF_042714725.1 Streptomyces sp. NPDC058685 | reverse complement strand
GGCCACCGGCCCGGAGCCGACTCATGAGCGGGAGACCGCCCCGCGCTTACAGCACCGGCAGGTTCTTCCGCAGTTCGAAGGCCGTGACCTCGCTGCGGTACTCCTCCCACTCCTGCTTCTTGTTGCGGAGGAAGAAGTCGAACACATGCTCCCCCAGCGTCTCCGCCACCAGTTCGCTGCGTTCCATCAGCGAGATCGCCTCGCCCAGGTTCTGCGGCAGCGGTTCGATGCCCATCGCGCGGCGTTCCGCGTCCGAGAGCGCCCAGACGTCGTCGTCCGCGCCGGCCGGGAGTTCGTAGCCCTCCTCGATGCCCTTCAGGCCCGCCGCCAGCAGCACCGCGTACGTCAGGTACGGGTTCGCTCCGGAGTCGATCGAGCGGACCTCCACGCGGGCCGAGCCCGTCTTGCCCGGCTTGTACATCGGGACGCGGATCAGGGCCGAGCGGTTGTTGTGGCCCCAGCAGATGTACGAGGGGGCCTCGCCGCCCGCGCCCGCGCTGCGGGCCGAGCCGCCCCAGATGCGCTTGTAGGAGTTGACCCACTGGTTGGTGACGGCCGAGATCTCCGCCGCGTGCGTGAGCAGGCCCGCGATGAAGGACCGGCCGACCTTGGAGAGCTGGTACTCGGCGCCCGACTCGTAGAAGGCGTTCCGGTCGCCCTCGAAGAGCGAGAGGTGGGTGTGCATGCCCGAGCCCGGGTATTCGCTGAACGGCTTGGGCATGAAGGTCGCCTGCACACCCTGTTCCAGCGCGACCTGCTTCATGACCAGGCGGAAGGTCATGATGTTGTCCGCCGTGGAGAGCGCGTCCGCGTACCGCAGATCGATCTCCTGCTGTCCCGGCGCGCCCTCGTGGTGGCTGAACTCGACCGAGATGCCCATCGATTCGAGCATGGTGATCGCCTGCCGGCGGAAGTCCATGCCGACGTTCTGGGGGGTGTGGTCGAAGTAGCCGGAGTTGTCCGCGGGCACCGGGCGCGACCCGTCGAGCGGCTTGTCCTTCAGCAGGAAGAACTCGATCTCGGGATGCGTGTAGAAGGTGAAGCCCAGGTCCGAGGTCCGCGCGAGGATGCGCTTGAGGACGAAGCGCGGGTCCGCGAAGGACGGGGACCCGTCGGGCATCAGGATGTCGCAGAACATCCGGGCGGTCCCGGGGGCCTCCGCGCGCCAGGGCAGGATCTGGAAGGTGCTCGGATCGGGCTTGGCGATCATGTCGGACTCGTAGACGCGCGCGAAGCCCTCGATCGCGGAGCCGTCGAAGCCGATGCCTTCGTCGAAGGCCTGTTCCAGCTCGGCCGGGGCCACCGCGACCGACTTCAGGAAGCCGAGTACGTCGGTGAACCACAGGCGCACGAAGCGGATGTCGCGCTCCTCGAGCGTACGGAGCACGAATTCCTGCTGCTTATCCATGTCAACCCAATCCTTGCTGGTCAAGCCGCCTGCTACCGCGAGCATCCCACCCATGGGTTTCAGGCAGGTTGCGAACCCGGGCTGAGCCCATTGTGGGTCAGGGCACACCGGGAGACGACCCTGAGTCCCCTCTCACCTGTGGCGGGCGTGTTCCGGCGGTCGCGGCCGCGGCGGGAGGGCCGCCGCGGAGGCCGGAAGCGGCCGGTCGCAAGGGCCGGAAGCGGTCGGTCGCGGCGGCCGGGAACGGAGCCCCCGTTCCGGCGCGCCGCCCCGCTCGCTACGATCGCGGCCATGGGGGGCCCTCGGCTCACGCGCACCATGCGTCCCGTGGCACTGCTGAGTGCCGTGGCGACGCTCCTCGGCGCGCTCTTCATCTGCCCGAGCGCGTCGGCCGACCATCACACCGCGGTGCCGGACACGACGGTGGCCGCGTACTCGTGCCCGTACGACAACGGTGCCTGCGGGCTGCTGCCCATGGTCAGCCCCGCCGTGCTCACGGCTCCGCCGCTCGACCCTCCGCAGGCCGCGGAGGAGCAGCTGCCGCGGCTGGACCGCCCGGCCGGCACGGCCCGGCCTCCCCATGCCACCGCGCTGCCCCGCGCTCCGAGCCTGCACGTCCTTCAGGTGCTGCGGACCTGAGCCGTCCCGCACCTCCCCGCCCCCACTGATCACTTCATTGACGAAGGACGACACATCATGGCTTCCCGCACCAACGACCGCCGGGCCCGGATAGAGGAGATGCGCCGCGCCGAGCAGGCGCGCGAGCGCCGCGGGCGCATCATCACGATCGCCATCAGCGGTGTCGTCGTGGCCGGTCTGGTCGGCTTCGGCGTCTTCGTCCTCAACAAGGAGTCCGAGAAGAAGGACCAGCAGGTCGCCGAGGCGAAGGCGCCGGTCACCGGCGAGAAGTCCTGGGACGCCAAGAAGCTCGGGCGCAACCATGTCGCCAAGGCCGTCACCTACCCCATGAAGCCGCCGGTCGGCGGTGACCACAACCAGGTCTGGATGAACTGCAACGGCGACGTCTACACGGAGCCGGTCCCCGACGTGAACGCGGTGCACTCGCTGGAGCACGGCGCCGTGTGGGTGACATACAACGACAAGGCCCCGGCCGGTGAGGTCAGCAAGCTCGCCGACAAGGTGAAGAAGACGCCGTACACGATGATGAGCCCGGTCAAGGACCAGGCGGGCACCATCATGATCTCCGCGTGGGGCAAGCAGGTCACCGTCGACAGCGCGAGCGACAAGCGCGTGAGCCAGTTCTTCACCAAGTACGTGCAGGGCCCGCAGACGCCCGAGCCGGGCGCCGCGTGCACCAACGGTCTGAGTGGCAAGTGATCCGTATGACCCGTACGCACTGGGCGGCCGTCGTGGCGGTCGTCCTGGCGCTGCTGTTCGCGGGGGCCGCCACGGTGGCCTCCGCGGGTGGTGGTGACTCCGCCACGGCCGCGACGCCGACGGCGGATTCGGCGGACGCCGGGTTCGCGCGCGACATGGCGGTCCACCACCAGCAGGCGGTGGAGATGTCGTTCATCGTGCGCGACGGTACGCAGGACGACGAGGTCCGCCGGCTGGCGTACGACATCGCCAACACCCAGGCCAACCAGCGCGGCATGATGCTGGGCTGGCTGGATCTGTGGGGCCTGCCGAAGGTCACGGCGGACAGTGAGCCGATGGCCTGGATGGCCGGCGACGCGAAGGGCGGCCACGGCGGCCACGGCGGGACCGGTCATCAGGCCGAGGACGGCTCGCTGATGCCGGGTATGGCGACGAAGGCGGATGTGGAACGGCTGGACAAGGCCGTGGGCAAGCAGGCCGAGATCGAGTATCTCCAGCTGATGATCGTCCACCACAACGGCGGGATCTCCATGGCCAAGGGCTGTGTGGAGCTGTGCACGGTCGGTGCGGAACGGGACCTCGCGGCGGGCATGGTCGCCGCGCAGGAGTCGGAGGTCGCCCTGATGGTGGACCTGCTGCACAAGCGGGGCGCGGACGCCCGATCCTGAACACCCGGCCCGCGCGGGTGGGTTCGGTACGACCTGGCCTGGTCCGGTACCGGCCGGCCGCGCGGATGCCTTCGGTACGGGCCGGCCGCGCGGATGCCTTCCGTACCGGCCGGCCGCGCGGATGCCTTCGGTATGCGTCGGCCTGGTCCGTACCGGACGGCCGGGCCGCTCGGGCCGGGCCGCCGCGGCAGGTCCGTCCGGCCCGCACCGACGCCGAACCCGCGCGTCACCGCGGGCCTGACCGCGCCCGCTCCCCCGCCTGCGGCCCCGCCAGCGTCAGTGTCCGTCCGCCCCCGTCAGCCGCCAGGTGATCCGGGGCGGGCGGACCGCCGCGCAGAGCGGCATCCCGCAGCTGTCCGTCAGGCCGAGCACGGTCTCCGCCGTGCCACCGGCGGCCGCCCCCTCCGGCAGATCGGCGAGGAAGAACTTGGCCCGGCGGAACATCGCGAACGCACCGCCGTCCGGAAGCTCGCCCCACGTCAGATAGACGAAGCGCTCCCCGCGCCGCCCCTGGACATGGGGGCCGCGGAAGTCGGCCGACCCGTCGGCGGCCTCGACCGTCTCGACCGGGATGCGGAACACCGCCTCGGCCGCGTCCGCCCGCACCAACTGGTCCGGCTCGCGGCCGCGCTGGGTGCCCACATGGACGTCGCGGTAGTCGCCGCACACGCTGCCGGGCAGTTCGCGGCCCGTGATCCGCAGAGTCAGCCGTGCCATGCCGGGGCCTCCTGGTCGGTGCCGCGTACGGCCGCGGCCACCGCGTCCGGCCGGTCGAGCATCATCAGATGACCGGCCGCGACCTCCTGGAATCGGGCGCCGAGCAGATCGGCGAACGCCCGCTGCCGCGCCGTCCAGCGGCTCCCCGCAGCGTCGGCGGCGAGCACGGTGACCGGTACCTCCGGCAGGGGGTACCGCTCGCGCAGGTCGAGGAGTTCGGCGGCGACCGCGCGGTAGTGGGTGTTCTCCAGCAGCGCGCCGCGCAGGACGCGCGAGGTGCCGTAGCAGCGCCGTACGAGATCCGCGGGTGCCGGGTCGCCGCCGCCCGTGCGGGACAGCCGTACGGCCGCGCGCCGGGTCGCCGGGCCGAGGGCGGCCGGTACGCCGAGGGCTCCCAGCGCCCTGCCGACGGCGCCGGTGACCGCGGTGCGCACGGCGGGCGCGGCCGGTCTGCGCGCACCCTCCTCGATGCTGGAGTCGACGAGGACGACGGCCGCGGTGCGGGCGGGGTGGAGCCGGGCGAAGGACTCGGCGTGGAACCCGGCGATCGAGTGGCCCACCACCGTCACGGGCCCGTCCGTCCCGAGCGCGTCGAGCAGGCCCGCGATGCGGTGGGCCTCGCCGGCGGCCGAGGGCGGCACGGTGGCGGGGGCGCTGAGCCCGTGGCCCGGCCGGTCGAAGCGGACGACGGTGCGGTGCGGTGCGAGGAGGGGCACGACGGGGTCCCAGTCGAACCAGCTCATGGCGAGGCCGGCGCTCAGGACGCAGACCGGGCCGCTGCCCTCGACGACCACATGGTGCGCCACCCCGCCCACCCGTACGAACGTCACTGCGCCCCGCCTCTCCCCGCCCCTGCCGATGACGGCACGTGAGTTTCCCGCCAGCCTGCCACGGGCGGCGGCCGGCCGGCCCCTCGGGCCGCGCGGGCGCGCGGGCGCGGCCGGTGTTCCACCAACGGCACGACGTTGTGCACCTCACCCCCGCGCCCCGGCGCATCTCTTCCTCCCGCAGGACATCGCGTCAGTAAGACGATTACACTGGGCCGCGTGCCTCAACTACGTCTCGCTCTGAATCAGATCGACTCGACCGTCGGCGACCTCACCGGCAACGCCGAGGCGATCGTGCACTGGACCCGGCACTCCGCCGAGCAAGGGGCGCACCTCGTCGCCTTCCCCGAGATGGTGCTGACCGGCTACCCCGTGGAGGACCTGGCCCTGAGGTCGTCCTTCGTGGAGGCGTCCCGGGCCGCCGTGCGGGCACTCGCGGTGCGGCTCGACGACGAGGGCTTCGGCGAACTGCCCGTGATCCTCGGCTTTCTCGACCGAGCCGAGCACGCCCAGCCGAAGTACGGCCAGCCGGCGGGAGCGCCGCGGAACGCCGCCGCCGTGCTGCACCGGGGCGAGGTGGTGCTGACGTTCGCCAAGCACCATCTGCCCAACTACGGCGTCTTCGACGAGTTCCGCTACTTCATGCCCGGCGACACGATGCCGGTGATCCGCGTGCACGGCGTCGACGTCGCGCTCGCGATCTGCGAGGACCTCTGGCAGGACGGAGGGCGGGTGCCGGCCACCCGTTCCGCCGGTGCCGGGCTGCTGGTCTCCATCAACGCCTCGCCGTACGAGCAGAACAAGGACGACACCCGGCTGGAGTTGGTGCGCAAGCGCGCCCAGGAGGCCGGCTGCACCACCGCGTACCTCGCGATGATCGGCGGGCAGGACGAGCTGGTCTTCGACGGCGACTCGATCGTGGTCGACGCGCGGGGTGAAGTCGTCGCGCGTGCACCGCAGTTCGCGGAGGGCTGCGTCGTCCTCGACCTGGAGCTGCCGGCCGCGGGCGAGGTGCCGTCGGGAGTGGTGGACGACGGGCTGCGGATCGACCACGTCGTCATCTCCGAGGAGCCGCTGCCCGCGTACGAGGCGGAGGTGCCGGGCGGGTACGCCGAGCGCCTGGAGGACGACGAGGAGGTGTACTCCGCGCTGGTCGTGGGCCTGCGCGCGTACGCGGCCAAGAACGGATTCCGTTCGGTGCTGGTCGGGCTGTCGGGCGGTATCGACTCGGCGCTCGTCGCCGCGATCGCGTGCGACGCGCTCGGCGCGCAGAACGTGTACGGCGTCTCCATGCCGTCGAAGTACTCCTCGGACCACTCCAAGGGCGACGCGGCCGAGCTGGCCCGCCGCACGGGGCTCAACTTCCGCACGGTGTCGATCGAGCCGATGTTCGACGCGTACATGGGCTCGCTCGCCCTCACCGGCCTGGCCGAGGAGAACCTCCAGTCACGGCTGCGCGGCACGATGCTGATGGCCCTGTCCAACCAGGAGGGTCACATCGTGCTCGCGCCGGGCAACAAGTCCGAGCTGGCGGTGGGGTACTCGACGCTGTACGGCGACTCGGTCGGCGCCTACGGGCCGATCAAGGACGTCTACAAGACGACCGTGTTCCGGCTCGCGCGATGGCGCAACCGCGCCGCCGAGGAGCGTGGTCAGGTGGCGCCGATCCCGGAGGCCTCGATCAGCAAGCCGCCGAGCGCGGAGCTGCGCCCCGGCCAGGTCGACACCGACTCGCTGCCGGACTACGACGTGCTGGACCGGATCCTCGCGATGTACGTGGACCGCGACCAGGGCAAGGACGCCATCGTCACGGCCGGGTTCGACGAGGAGCTGGTCGCGAAGACACTGAGGATGGTGGACACGGCGGAGTACAAGCGGCGTCAGTACCCGCCGGGCACCAAGATCTCGGCCAAGGGCTTCGGCAAGGACCGACGGCTGCCGATCACGAACCGCTGGCGCGAGACGACGGGCTGACCTCGCGCTGTCCGGACGGAGGGGGGCTTCCCGCGGCGACGACCCGGGAGGTCCCCTTCGGCGTACGGTCCAGCAGTCCGGCGGCCGCGGCGATGCCCAGGCCGGCCACCGCGAGCACGGCGCCGACCAGCATCGGGGATGTCCAGCCCCAGCCCGCCGCGATGGCCGCGCCACCGAGCCAGGCGCCGCCCGCGTTGGCGAGGTTGAACGCGGAGTGGTTGGAGGCGGAGGCCAGGGTCGGGGCGTCCTTGGCCTTGTTCATCACCAGCATCTGCAGCGGGGTGGTGGTCATGAACCCGACCGCGCCGAGGACGACGACGGTGACCAGGGCGGCCGCCTGGTGGTGCACGGTGAAGCGGAAGGCCACCAGCACGATCGCGAGGGCGGCGAGCGATCCGTAGAGCGTGGGGCGCAGCGCCCGGTCGGTGAGCGGTCCCGCGGCGAGCGCGCCGAGGGTCATACCGATGCCGAACAGCGCGAGGACGAGGGTGACGGAGGACTCGCCGAAGCCCATGACCTCGGTGGTCATCGAGGCCAGGTAGGAGTAGACGGCGAACACGCCCGCGAAGCCGAAGACGGCGGTGAGCAGGCCGAGGAGCACCTGGCGGTTGCCGAGGGCGCGCATCTCCCGGCCGAGGCTCTGATGGTCGTCCACGGGTATCCGCGGGACGAGCCGGGCGAGCGCCACCATGGCGACCAGGCCGATCACGGTGACCACGAGGAAGGTGGCGCGCCAGCCGAGGTGCTGGCCGAGCAGGGTGGCGGCGGGCACACCGACGATGTTGGCGACGGTGAGGCCGAGGAACATCGTGGCCACGGCGCGCGCCTGCCGCCCGTCGGCGACCAGCCGCGCGGCGACGACGGCGCCGACGCCGAAGAACGCCCCGTGCGGAAGCCCGGCGAGCACCCGGCCCGCGACCAGCCAGCCGAAGCCGGGGGCGAGCGCGGAGGCGAGGTTGCCGACGACGAAGAGCGCCATCAGGAGCAGCAGCATCTTCTTGCGCGGGATGCGTGAGCCGACGGCCGTGAGCAGGGGCGCGCCGAGGACGACGCCGATCGCGTACGCGGAGACGAGATACCCCGCGGTGGGGACGGAGGTGCCGAGGTCGTCGGCGACGTTGGGCAGCAGGCCCATCATCACGAATTCTGTGGTGCCGATGCCGAAGGCGGAGACGGCAAGCGCGAGCAGCGCCAGGGGCATGGGGGTGGGCCTTTCACAACGCGTAAGTTCCTTTACTGAACAAAGGGTCTCACGAGCTGGGTCCCCCGGGGTGAACGCCGGGTTTCGGTCCGGGGACCCGGGCGGGCCCCGCGGACAGCGGTCAGAACCTGACCCGCGCCGCGATCGGCAGATGGTCGCTGTCCGTCTGCGGCAGCGTCCACGACGAGACCGGGTCGATCCCCCGCACCATGATCTGGTCGATGCGCGCCATCGGGAACGACGCCGGCCAGCTGAACCCGAAGCCGTCCCCGGCCGCTCCCTGGGTGGAGCGCATCTGCGAGGTGATGGCCTTCAGCGAGCGGTCGTTCATCGTCCCGTTGAGGTCGCCGAGCAGCACGACCCTGTCGACGGGCTCGCGGGCGATCGCCATGCCGAGCGCGTCGGCGCTGTTGTCACGCTGGTTGGCGGTGAAGCCGGCGTTCAGCTTCACCCGTACCGAGGGCATGTGGGCCACGTACACCGCGACCGCGCCCTGCGGGGTCTGCACGGTGGAGCGCATCGCGCGCGTCCAGCCCATGTTGATGTCGACGGGCGAGGTGTCGCTCATGGGGTACTTGCTCCACAGGCCGACCGTGCCCTGCACCGAGTGGTACTTGTACGTCCCCGCGAGCGCTTCCTCGTAGGTGGAGACCTGCCCCTGGGGCAGTTCCTGGAGCGCCACGACGTCCGCGCCCGAGGCGGCCACCTCCTGGGCGGTGCCCCCGGGGTCCGGATTGTCAGCGTTCACGTTGTGCGTGGCGACCGTCAGATCCCCGCCGGCGACCGACTTGTCGGTCAGCAGCCCGCCGAAGAGGTTCAGCCACACGATGGTCGGGAGCAGCAGGGCGATCAGCGCGGTGGCCGAACGCCGCCACACGGCGGCGACGAGGATCACCGGGATGAAGACTCCCAGCCACGGAAGAAACGTCTCCGCGAGACTGCCGAGGTTGCCGATCCTGTTGGGCATCTGCGCGTGCAGGATCATCAGCAGCGCGATCACCACGGCGCACGACGCGAGCAGAAGGCCGCGCCGCCAGATGCCGCTGTCCCCGCGCCAGCGCTCCAGGAGGCGCCGGACCCGGGATGAGGTGAACCGGTCCCCCGGGCCGCCGTTCCCGGTCTCCGTCTTGTACGCCTGCACCATGGAGCTGTCCTCACTGCCTTGCCGTCACACCAGCCTCGGCGTCGACACTAGGCGATGACGGTACTTTCCCTGCCACCCCGGGGCGGCCGTACTGTTTCGGAGACGACAGCGCGGCCCGCGGGGTTCCTGGTATCGGGCCAGGTTGGGGCGCTGTGACAGAACACGCACACTTCGGGCAACTCCTCGGCGCGCCGTGTCATACGGGCCCGCGGACCCCCGCGAGCACCGCGTCGACTATCTCTTCCGCGCTGCCCGGGCCCGGTGTCCGGTCGGACCGCAGCACGGTCCGCACGAGCATCGGGCCGAGGAACAGGTCGCCGAGCAGACCGAGGTCGATGTCGTCACGGATCTCCCCCATCTCGACGCCCCGGCGCAGCACTTCGTCCATCCGGCGGCGCCGAGGTGCCACCGACATACGGTGGTACATGTCCCAGAGCCGGGGGTAACTCTGCATCTGGGCGAGGACGTTGAGCAGCAGGGCCGAGGATCCTCTGGCCAGTCCGCGGCGGCGCACGGTCTCCACCATCGCGACCAGGTCGTCCCGTACCGACGTGCCGGGCAGCGGCGGGTCCGCTGGTTCGAAGGAGCGGACGACCTCGACGAACAGCGCTTCCTTGTTCTCCCAGCGGCGGTAGAGGGTGGCCTTGCCGACGCCGGCGGTGCGGGCGATGCGGTCCACGGAGAGTTCGGAGAGCGGCAGGCCCTCCTCCAGGAGGGTCACCACGGCCTCGATGATCGACCGTTCGGCGGCCTCGCTGCGTGGCCTGCCGCGGCGGGCCACGGGCGCGGAGCCGCCGGCGGTGCGGGGTTCGGCGTGACTCGCGGCGCGCGGGGAGCCGGGGGACGCCCGGCCGGGGCGCGCCTGCTCGTCCTGCACGGGCATCTCCGCACCGCCTCTCACTGTCGTCACCGCCTGTTCGGCGCCTTTCGGTCGGCGCCGCCGGGCCGCAGCCGTCCGATCGCCGCCGGGCCGCGGGTCAGCGTCCGGCGCCCTCCCGCTCGGGCAGCGCGTCGGGCTCGGGGGCGGGCCGGGCCGGGGCCCTGCCCGGCAGGAAGAGCGCCACGACGACCGCTCCCGCGACGGCCACCGTCGCCGCGCAGGCCGCTGTGAGATGCATGGCGTCGAGGAAGGCGTGCTGCGCCGGGCCGACGAGCGCCCTGCCCGCCGGACCCATCGTGTCCGCCACGCCGAGGGTGGCCTCGATCGATTCCCCGGCCGCGCTCCGCGCGTCCGCCGGAACGCTCAGCAGGTGCCCCTCGATCTCGCTGCGGTAGCGCGTGGACAGCAGCGAGCCGAGGACGGCGACGCCGAGCGCTCCGCCGACCTGGCGGAAGGTGTTGTTGACCGCGGAGCCGGAGCCGGCCTTCTCGCGGGGCAGCGCCTGCATCACCGACAGCGTGACCGGCGGCATGATGTGCGCCATTCCGACGCCCTGGACGAACAGCATGAACTCGACGACCCACAGGGGCGTGGACGCGTCGAAGAACACGAAGGCCGCGAGTCCGGCCGCGACCATCACCATGCCGACGGCACAGACGGGACGGGCGCCGAACCGGTCGACGACGAGGCGGGCCCGGGGGGCGAACACCACCTGGGCGACGGCGAGCGGCAGTACGAGCATGCCGGCGCGCAGCGGGCTGTAGCCGCGGATGCTCTGGAGGTAGAAGGCGGAGAAGAACGTCACGCCCATCACCGCGAAGAACACCAGCGCCATGGCGGCGATCGCCGCGGAGAAGGCCGGCTTGGCGAAGCAGGAGATGTCCAGCGCCGGGTGGTCGATGTGCTTCTCGTACAGGACGAAGAGGGCCAGCACGACGAGGCCGCCGACCAGCGGGAGCAGCACGGACGCCGCGGTGAAGTCGGCGAGCTCTCCGCCGCGGATGATGCCGTACACCAGCAGCACCAGGCCGACGATGGACAGCAGCACACCGACGGGGTCGAGACGGCCGGGATTCGGGTCCTTGGAGTCGGGCACCAGGATCGCCATCGTGACCAGCGCGACGATCACCACGGGAACGTTGATCAGGAAGATCGAGCCCCACCAGAAGTGCTCCAGGAGCACTCCGCCGGTGAACGGGCCGATGGCGATGGCGACGCCCACGCTGCCCGTCCAGATCCCCATGGCCCGGGCCTGCTCGTCGCGCTCGAAGACGTTCATCAGGACGGCGAGCGTGGCAGGCATCACAAAGGCGGCGCCGAGGCCCATGATCGCCCGGTAGACGATGAGTTCCGAGGGGGTGGCGGAGAAGGCGGCGAGCGCGGAGCCCGTGCCGAACACCAGGACACCGAGGAGCAGCACGTTCTTGCGCCCGAGCCGGTCGCCGACCAGGCCGGCGGTGAAGAGGAGGCCGGCGAAGACGAGCGTGTAGGCGTTGATGGCCCACTCCAGCTCACTCTGGGTGGCGCCGATGCCCGTGGGCGCGGGGGTGGCGATCGTCTTGACCGCCACATTCAGGATCGAGTTGTCCAGCACCACGATGAGCATGCTGAACGTCAGGACGGTGAGGATCGCCCAGCGTCGACGGTGGACGATCTCGGGGACAGAGGGTGCGACACGACCCGGCGGTGTGGCCATCGGCGCAGAATATCCCATTTCGATACGAAATCGTCTCGTATGGCAGGCCGACACCCGACCGGCCCCCTCCCCTTCCGTCCGCACGGCACGAGGTGCCACCATGGAGCTGATCCGGGGACGCCGTCAGGGCGCCTCGAGATGACGAAGGAGCCGTTAGCCATGACGCTTCAGGCTGCCCAGAAGCCCACCGACAGCAGCAAGGCGCTGTACGGCGGCAAGGGCACTCGCCGCATCACGGTCCACGACATCACCGCCGCCAAGGAACGCGGCGAGAAGTGGCCCATGCTCACCGCCTACGACGCGATGATCGCCTCCGTCTTCGACGAGGCCGGCATCCCCGTGATGCTCGTCGGTGACTCCATGGGCAACACCCACCTCGGCTACGACACCACCGTGCCGGTCACCATGGACGAGATGACGCTGCTCGCCGCGGCGGTCGTCCGGGGCACCAGCCGCGCCCTCGTCGTCGGCGACCTCCCGTTCGGCTCGTACCAGGAAGGGCCCGTCCAGGCCCTGCGCAACGCCACCCGACTGGTCAAGGAGGCGGGTGTCGGCGCGGTCAAGCTGGAGGGCGGCGAGCGCTCGCTGCCGCAGACCGAGCTGATCGTCGAGTCCGGCATCCCCGTGATGTCCCACCTGGGCCTGACCCCGCAGTCCGTGAACACCATGGGCTACCGGGTGCAGGGCCGCGGCGACGAGGCGGCCCACCGGCTGCTGCGCGACGCCAAGGCCGCGCAGGACGCCGGCGCCTTCGCGGTCGTCCTCGAACTGGTCCCCGCGGAGCTGGCCGCCGAGGTCACCCGGTCCCTGCACATCCCGACGATCGGCATCGGCGCCGGCCCCGACACGGACGCCCAGGTCCTCGTCTGGACGGACATGGCGGGCCTCACGGGCGGCAAGGTGCCGCGCTTCACCAAGCAGTACGCCGATCTGCGCCGGACGCTCGGCGACGCCGCGAAGGCCTTCGCCGACGACGTCGTCGGCGGCGCGTTCCCGCAGGAAGAGCACACCTTCCACTAGCCACTCCCGGCACAGACGACAGCCCGCCGATCTTCCCCCGTCGGCGGGCTGTCGGCATGCTCACGTCAGAAAGCGCGCGCGTGAACCGGCCTCTCCCCCGAGCAGTCGGACACCGGCCGTCGTGCGGCCGTCGACAAGGTGTCGGCGGCTTGTCGGCGGGCTGTCGGTGGGACCCGGCATTGTTGACGCCATGACGCGAATCGACAAGAACCCTGACGGCGGCAAGGACAACGCCGTCGAGGTGCGGGGGCTGGTCAAGCACTACGGCGAGACCAAGGCGCTGGACGGGGTGGACCTGGACGTCCGCGAGGGCACCGTGCTCGGTGTGCTCGGACCCAACGGCGCTGGCAAGACCACACTCGTACGCTGCCTCTCCACCCTCGTCACCCCCGACGCCGGTACGGCCGTCGTGGCGGGCTACGACGTGGTGAAGCAGCCGCGGCAGCTGCGCCGCACCATCGGACTCACCGGTCAGTACGCCTCGGTCGACGAGAAGCTGTCCGGCTGGGAGAACCTCTACATGATCGGGCGGCTGCTCGATCTGCCGCGCAGGGCCGCCCGGCAGCGCGCCGACGAGATGCTGGAGCGCTTCTCGCTCACCGACGCGGCGAAGCGGCCCGCGATGCAGTACTCCGGCGGTATGCGCCGGCGTCTCGACCTCGCCGCCTCGATGATCGGGCAGCCGGCCGTGCTCTATCTGGACGAGCCGACGACCGGACTCGACCCCCGGACCCGCAACGAGGTCTGGGACGAGGTGCAGCGGATGGTCGCGGAGGGGGCGACCGTCCTGCTCACCACCCAGTACATGGAAGAGGCCGAGCAGCTCGCGAACGAGCTCACGGTCATCGACCGCGGGCGGGTCATCGCCAACGGCCGGGTGGACGAGCTCAAGGCCAAGGTCGGCGGGCGCACCCTGCAGATCCGCCCGTCCGACCCCGCCCAGCTGCCCGCGATGGCGCGGGTCCTCGCCGAGGCCGGACTCGACGGCGTCTCCGGCGCCACGGTGGTGCCCGACGAGGGCCTGCTGTACGTGCCGATCCTCAGCGACGCCCAACTGACCGCCGTCGTCGGCGTGATGGGCTCGCACGGCTTCGGCATCGCCCACATCGGCACCCATCTGCCCAGCCTGGACGAGGTGTTCCTGGCCATCACGGGCGAGAAGACGTCCGTGTCCGACACGATCGAAGAGGAGGTCGCCGCGTGAGCACGGCAACTGCCACCCCCGCGCCCACCGAGGCGCCCGCCCGACGCCCCGAGGCGCCGGCCGGCGAGGGCCGGATCGGCCTGCGCGGCAATCTGCGCCACATCGGTGCGCTGGTGCGCCGCAACGCGCTCCAGATCAAGCAGGACCCGGAGTCGATGTTCGACGCCGTCCTCATGCCGATCATCTTCACGCTGCTGTTCGTGTACGTCTTCGGCGGCGCGATCTCCGGCAAGGGCAACCAGGACGCGTACGTCAACTACGTGATCCCCGGCCTGATGGCCATGATGGGGATGAACATCGCCATGGCCGTCGGCACCGGTGTCAACGACGACTTCAAGAAGGGCGTGATGGACCGCTTCCGGTCCATGCCCATCGCACGGTCCTCGGTGCTCATCGCCAAAATCGTCGTCGAGGTCGGCCGGATGCTGGTCGCCACCACGATCCTGCTCGGCATGGGCTTCGCGCTCGGCCTGGAGATCAAGACCTCGGTGCTGCACCTGTTCGCGGCGATCGGTCTGTCCACGGTCTTCGGCGCCTCGCTGATGTGGATCTTCATTCTGCTCGGTCTCACCATGAAGACGGCGCAGGCCGTCCAGGGAGTGGCCATGCTCGTACTGATGCCGCTCCAGTTCGGGTCGTCGATCTTCGCCCCGCCGACGACGATGCCCGGCTGGCTGGAGAGCTTCACCGACTACAACCCGCTGTCCAATCTCGCGGACGCGGCACGGGCCCTGATCAACGGCGGTGCGGTCGCCCACTCGGTGTGGATGACACTCGCCTGGGCCGCCGCCATCACGGTGGTGACCGCGCCGCTCGCGGTCGCCAAGTTCCGCAAGAAGACCTGAGCCCGGCGGCCGGGGCGGCCGGCGGGTCAGATCAGGGCGACGGCCTCGTCCAGCGTGAGGCCGTCGCCCTCGGCGTAGGCGCGCTCGTAGCCCTCGTCGCCGAGCTGTCCGCGCAGAACCGTCTCGCATTCGGCGCGGTTCTCCCGCTCGTGCAGGGCCGCGAAGTGACGGGGCGGCAGCTGGGCGTCGGCCACCGCGAGCACCCGGGCCGCGTCCGCCGACCGTTCCGGCCGGTTCAGCGCGACCGCCCTGGCGGCCGTCACCAGGTGCATGGAGACCATTTGAGGGGCGACCATCATGCTCAGCGGGTCCCGTGCCCGCCCCAGCGCCGTGCGCGCGCCTTCCACCGCCTTGGGGTAGAAGCCGTCGACGAGATCGAGCCAGGCGACGAACCCGATCACCATGCCCTCGAAAATGGCCAGGGTGTTGGAGCGGAACTGCTCCATCAGATGGGCGATCTCGACCCGCGCCTCCTCGCTGCGGCCGGTGCTGCCGAGCCGCAGGGCGAGGAAGAGCCGGGCGACGGCTCTCGATTCGTTCTCCAGACCGCGGTTCTCGGCGAGGACCTCACGGATGATCCGCTCGCCCTGCTCGCCCTCGCCGATCTCCATCATGATCCCCGCGAGCCGGCACCGCAGGACCGCCACCTGCGCCTGGGCGCCGATCCGTTCGGCGTATCCGATGGCCGCGCGGAAGTCCTCGGCGGCGCCCGTGTACTCGCCGCGCCGCTCCTGGGCCTCACCGCGCGCCGAGAGCGACTCGGCCGCGCCCCAGGCGTCACCGAGCCGGACGAAGATCTCCAGCGACTCGTCGGCGTCACGGGTCGCGTCGCCGGCCCAATGGGTGCGGTTGGCCAGGACGTTGGCGCGGTTCTGGAGTGCGGCGGCGAGCTCCCACTCGTAACCGTAGGCGCGGCAGGCGCTGACGGTCTCGTCCAGCAGCGTCTTCAGACTGTTGATGTCACCGGTCATCAGGACGGCGAAGAACCACAGCGCGCCGGGCGAGCGGCAGGTCTGCGGCAGGCCGGGGGCATAGACCCGGGTGACGCTGCGCAGCCAGTCCATGGCCTCGGGGGTGGTCCACGCGTCGAGGTCGTGGTTCATGAAGACCATGCGCATGAGCGCGACGCAGCGCCGGGCCTCCTGGAGCAGTTCGGGCCCCATGGGCGGCGGGGCGTCCGTGAACCGTTCGAAGACCGGGGGCGCGACCTCGGCCGGCGGCAGGAACGGATCCGGGCCGAGCGCACCGGCGGCGGAGGCCCAGTGCCGGGCCTCCGAACGCAGGTCCCGCATCTGCCAGTACCAGGCCAGCGAGAGGACGACGTGCAGCGCCTCCTGCTCGTCGCGGGCGGCGACGGCCCGGCGCATGGCGGTGCGCAGGTTCTCGTACTCGCGCTCGAAGCGGTCGATGGCGGCCCGCTGGTCCGGGCCGCGCAGGAGCGGGTCCGTCGTCCGGGCCACCTCCCGGTAGTGGACGAGGTGGCGGCACTCCACGGCGGCCCGCTCGCCGGCCTCGTCGAGACGCTCGGCGGCGTACTCCCCCACGGTTTCCAGGAGCCGGTAGCGCATCAGGCCGTCCGCGGCGGGGGCGGCGACCACGAGTGACTTGTCGATGAGGGATCCTAGGCTGTCGGCGACGTCACCGGGGTGGGACGGACGGGCACCGGGCCGGGCGCCGTCCGGGCCGGCGTCCTCCGGGTCGGCGCAGACCGCCTCGGCGGCGGCCAGGTCGCAGCCGCCGGCGAAGACCGACAGCCGCCGCAGGACGGTCCGTTCGGCGTCGTCGAGCAGGTCCCAGGACCAGTCGACGACGGCGCGCAGGGTCTGCTGGCGCGGCAGGACGGTGCGACTGCCGCCGGTCAGCAGCCGGAAGCGGTCGTCGAGACGGTCGGCGATCTGCCGCGGGGTGAGCATACGCAGGCGGGCCGCGGCCAGTTCGATGGCCAGCGGAAGTCCGTCGAGACGGTGGCAGATCTCCGCGGCCGCCGCCTGGTCGTCCTCGATCCGGAAGCCCGGGCGGGCGGCCGTGCCGCGGTCCGCGAAGAGCCGCAGCGCCATCGGATCGGGCAGCGGGTCCACCGGTCGCACCAACTCGCCCGGAACACCGAGGGGTTCCCGGCTCGTGGCGAGCACGGTGAGGCCGGGGCAGTGCTGGAGCAGCCGCTCGGCGAGCACGGCGGCGGCCTCGATGACATGCTCGCAGTTGTCGAGAAGCAGCAGCATGCGGCGGTGCGAGCAGTGCTCGACGAGGCGGACGAGCGGATCGTCGCCGTGCCGCTCGGCGGCCCGCAGCTCCTCCGCACCGGCGCCGCGCAGCACGGTCTCGCGTCCACCGAGGGCGGTGAGAACGGCGTCCGGCACGTTGTCGGGGTCGTCCACGGGGGCGAGTTCGGCCATCCAGACGCCGTCGGGCCACGCCATGTGCGGCGCGGCATGCTCGGCGGCCTCCTGCGACAGCCGTGTCTTCCCGGCCCCGCCGGGCCCGAGGAGGGTGACGAGCCGGGCGGCGCCGAGGTCCTGGCGGATGGCGTCGATGTCGGCGTCGCGGCCGACGAAGGAGGTGAGCCGTGCGCGGAGGTTGCCCGCGTCGCGCACGGGCCCGGTGTCCGTACCGTCGGCGGCCGGCCGCCCGGTGCCCGCCGTCTGCGCGGGAGCCGTGCCGGCGGCCGGATCCGCCAGCAACTCCGCGTGCAGGGAGCGCAGTTCGGGCCCGGGATCGGCGCCCAGACGGTTGGCGAGGGATCTGCGCACCGTGTCGTACGCGGCCAGTGCCTCCGCCGGGCGGCCCGTGGCACGCAGGGCGCGCAGCCGCAGCGCCTGGAGCGACTCGTCGATCGGATGGTCCTCGCAGAGCGCCACCAGCTCAGGCAGCGCCTCCTCGGCGCGGCCGAGGGCCAGCGCGGTCGCGAGACGGGTGCGCCGGGCGTCCAGACGGCGGGCCTCCCAGCGGGCCGATTCGGCCGCGCGGGCGGGCAGGTCCGCGAGCACCGGGTCCTGCCACAGCGCGAGGGCGTCGTCGAGGAGGGCCGCGGCCTTGACCGGGTCGCCGCGTTCCAGCGCCCGCGCCCCCTCCCCCGCCAGCCGGTCGAAGCGGTGCAGGTCCACGTCGTCCCCGTCGGCGCACAGCCGGTAGCCGCCGCCCTCGGGTGAGGCGACCGCGTCGCGGCCCAGCACCCGGCGCAGCCGGCCCACGAGCGCCTGGACCGCGCCGACCGCGTCCGCCGGCGGATCGCCGTCCCACACCTCGTCCACGAGGGTGGTGACGGGGACCGTGCGACCGGGCCGCAGCGCCAGGACGGTCAGCAGCGTCCGCAGCCGCGCACCGCCGAGCGCGACGGGTGTTCCGTCGTCTTGCCATGCCTGAGTGGTGCCGAGTAGCGAGAAGCGCACCCGCCCATTGTCCCTGCCGCGCCCGCGGACCCGTGCCGCAGGAACCCCCGGGCCTTCCCGGAACGTTCTGTGTCCGTCACCGGTACGGTCGACCGCACGCCCCCGCATCCCCAGGAGCCGCACACATGACCACCGCCACCTCCCGCCACAGCGGCCGGGGCATCAGTCCCGTCTTCCTGGGCATCGTCGCCGTGATGGCGGTGACCGGCTGGGCGGTGTGGACGGAGTTCTCCGCGAGCACGGGCCTCGCGGTGTTCCTGTTCGTCACCTCGGCGTGGATCGTCTCGCTCTGTCTCCACGAGTACGCGCACGCCCGTACCGCGCTGCACAGCGGTGACATCTCCATCGGGACGAAGGGGTATCTCACCCTCAACCCCCTCGTCTACACACATGCGCTGCTGAGCATCGTGCTGCCGGTGCTGTTCGTGATCATGGGCGGTATCGGTCTGCCGGGCGGCGCGGTCTTCATCGAGCGGAACCGCATCCACGGCCGCTGGAAACACAGCCTGATCTCGGCCGCGGGGCCGCTGACGAACGTCCTGTTCGCGGTCGCCTGCACCGCCCCGTTCTGGCTGGACGCACTGGACGGCGTGCCGCCGGTGTTCCAGTACGCGCTGGGGTTCCTCGCGCTGCTCCAGGTCTCCGCGGCGATCCTGAACTTCCTGCCGGTGCCGGGCCTCGACGGCTACGGCGTGATCGAGCCCTGGCTCTCGTACAAGCTTCGCCGGCAGGTGGAACCGTTCGCGCCGTTCGGGCTGATCGCGGTGTTCGGTCTGCTGTGGATCCCCGAGGTGAACGGGCTGTTCTTCGACGCGGTCGACGCGATCCTGCGCGGGCTCGGCGTCGAGACGGGGTTCGCCGGCTGCGGGCTGGACTACTACCGCTTCTGGCAGGGGACGCCCGAGCTCTGCCCGGCGTGACGGAGGCGGGGCAGGGACGGCCGGGGGCCGCGCCGGGGATCGGCGTGCGGCCGGGGATCGGCGTGCGGCCGGGGATCGGCGTGCGGCGGGCGGCTACGGGTCAGCGGGCGGCGCGCTCCGCCTTCGCCCGGCGGAAGTAGTACCAGGCCATGTTCGAGGTGAGGCCGGCGATCAGCACCCAGAGGATCCCGAGCCAGCTGCCCTGCACGAACGAGACCACGGCCGCCACGACGGCGAGCACGCAGAAGATGAGGGCGTAGAGAGCGAGGCGGGGCATGGGGTACGGCTCCTGTCGGGGGGTGATTCGTCCCGCCCAGTGTCCCCCATGCCCCGCGCGCGACTACACGTCGGTGACGCGCAGCCCGGCGTGTGCCTTGTAGCGCCGGTTCACCGAGATCAGATTGGCGACCAGCGACTCGACCTGGTGGGCATTGCGCAGCCGGCCCGCGAACACTCCGCGCATGCCCGGGATGCGTGCCGCGATCGCCTGCACGATGTCGGTGTCCTCGCGCGACTCGCCCAGCACCATCACATCGGTGTCGATCTCCTCGATCGACTCGTCCTGGAGCAGCACCGCGGACAGGTGGTGGAACGCGGCGGTCACCCGGGAGTCCGGCAGCAGTGCGGCGGCCTGCTCGGCGGCGCTGCCCTCCTCCGGCTTGAGCGCGTAGGCGCCCTTCTTGTCGAAGCCGAGCGGGTTGACGCAGTCGACGACCAGCTTGCCCGCGAGCTCCTTCTGGAGGGTCTCGAGCGTCTTGGCGTGCCCGTCCCACGGCACCGCCACGATCACCACGTCACTGCGGCGCGCGCACTCCGCGTTGTCCGCCCCCTCGACGCCGAGGCCCAGTTCGGCGGCGGCGGTCTCGGCGCGCTCCGCCGCGCGGGATCCGATGATCACCTTCTGCCCGGCCCGGGCGAGGCGGTAGGCGAGACCGCGCCCCTGGTCCCCGGTGCCGCCGAGCACGCCGACGACCAGGCCGGACACGTCCGGGAGGTCCCAGGGGTCCTTGGCCGCGGGCTTCGGCGCCGTGCCTGCGTTGTCAGTAGAAGTCATGCAGCCGACCTTACTTGCTGGTATCGGGCTCACGAACGGGTGAGCCGCACCGAAGCGCGCCCGCCGGCGCGGGGTGTCGGGCAGGATGCGGGGCCATGGATGCCGTACGCGTCGCGCTGCTGCGCGAAGTCCTCGCGGGAACCGAGTGGCCGGCGGCGACCCGGCGGTTCGCCGGGGTCCTGCGGTCGTCCGTGGTCCCGCAGGGCGGTGGGCTGCTGCTGGTGGGGACCGAGGCGTACGAGCCCTGGCACCTCGCGGCGCATCTGGTCGACGAGGCCGCGTGGTCGGGGCAGCCGGAACTGACGCCGACGCTGGTACGCCACCGGGTACGGCCCGGGGACCCGCCGCAGCTCGCGGTGGGGCTCGGCCGGCTGGAGGCGGCGCGGCGCGGCGAGACGCTGCTGGTGGTCGCGCCGGGGCAGCCGGAGGCGGAGCTGCTGGAACGGGTGCACGACGCGCGGCGGGCGGGTGCGACGGTGCTGGCCCTGGACGGCGGGGATCCGGAGGTGCACGGTCTCGCGCACGAGGCGCTGACGGTCGCGGCGGCCGCGGACGAGGTCGATCTGGACACCGTGCAGCATCTGGTGAGCGCGGCGGCCGGAGAGAACAGCCTGCCGGTGGCGCGTGGCCGGCGGAGCCTGCGGGACCGGCTCTCGCGGCTCGCTGACCAGCTGACCTCGCCACCGCCGCCTCGCTGGTAGTCCGCCGCCTCACAGGAAATCCGGTTGCCGCAGGCTACCGGCCGCCCGGAACATGGCCTCCTGTGACCTCCAAGCTCTCCGCGCTGCTGCCCGACCTCTCGCCGTGGCGCTCGTCCCGCGACTTCCGCCTCCTGTGGGTGCAGGGCGTGGTCACGTACTTCGGCAGTTTCATGGCGATGATCGCCCTGCCGCTCCAGATCAAGGACCTGACCGGATCACCGCTCGCGGTGGGCGTGATGGGCGCGGTGGAACTGGTGCCGCTCGTGGTGTTCGGCCTCTACGGCGGGGCGCTCGCGGACTCGGCCGACCGCCGGAAGCTGATCCTCGGCACGGAGGCCGGGCTCGGAGTGCTGGCGGTCGTCCTGCTGGTGAACGCGATGCTTCCGGACCCGATGCTGTGGCCGCTGTACCTGGTCGCGGCGGGTGTCTCGGCGCTGGCGGGTCTGCAACGACCGGCGCTCGACTCGCTGATGGCCCGCATCGTCCCGCACGACCAGCTGACTGCGGCGGCCGCGCTGAACGCCCTGCGCTACCAGCTGGGCGCGATCGCGGGTCCCGCGCTGGCGGGTCTGGTGGTGGCCTACGCGGGCCACGCCACCGCGTACGGCGTCACGGTCGCCGGGTTCGCGGTGTCCGTGGTGCTCTGCCTGCGTCTGGCACCGGCCCCGGCCGCACACGACGCCCAGAAGCCGTCGCTGCGGGGCATCGCGGAGGGCGCGCGCTATGCGTGGTCCCGCCCGGTGCTGCTGGGGACGTACGCGATCGACCTGGCCGCGATGTTCTTCGCCTTCCCGAACACGATCTTCCCGTTCCTGGCGGACGACCTGGACGCGGAGTGGTCGCTCGGCCTGATGTACGCGGCGGGTTCGGTCGGCTCACTGGCCCTGAGCATGACGAGCGGCTGGACCTCACGTGTGCGGCGGCACGGCCTGTTCGTGGTGTTCGGCGCGGCGGCCTGGGGCCTGGCGATCGCGGCCGCGGGATGGTTCTCGAACGTGTGGCTGGTCCTGCTGTGCCTGGCGTTCGCGGGTGCGGGCGACATGCTCAGCGGCCTCGGCCGCTCGACGATCTGGAACCAGACGATCCCGGAGGAGCTGCGGGGACGGCTCGCGGGGATAGAGGTGCTGTCGTACAGCGTCGGCCCGCAGCTGGGCCAGGTCCGCGCGGGCGCGATGGCGGGCTGGACGGGCACACGAGCGGCGATCTGGTCAGGCGGCGTGGCCTGCGTGGCCTCGGTCGGCCTGCTGGCCGCGGTACTCCCGAAGCTGATCACGTACGACGCCTCGACGGACGAGGACGCGCTGCGCCGCCGCGCGCAGCAGGAGGCGCTGACGAAGGCGTGACCTTCACGCACGGGCGCGCGCCCGGGGGTACGCGCCCACCACCCGGGCCGCCTCATCGAGCACCGGGCACATCCATCCCCGCCGGACGGGTCGCACATGCGGCCATATTCAGCCCCGCCGGCGATTGAGGCGCGGGGCCCGGGGCAGAGCCCCGCGAACAACCCGCACCCACGGGTACGCGCCCACCCCGCGGGGCCCTGCGCTCACCGCCCACGCAAACCCAGCCCCGCCGGCGATTGAGGCGCGGGGCCCGGGGCAGAGCCCCGCGAACAACCCGCACCTACGAGTGCCCGCACGCCCCGCCCGGCCGTGTCCTCCCTCGCCGGACGGGCGCAACCTGCCCGGCACCACAGGTGCGGCCACGGGGCCGCTACTCCCCCCGCGGCGCGTCGTGCCAGCGCGGATCGTTCTCCCATTCGAGGTTCTTCTCGCGCGCCGTCTCCATCGCGTGAGTCGCCTCCTCACGGCTCGCGTACGGGCCGAAGCGGTCCTTCGCGGGGCACTCCGGGCCCTCCTCGACCTTCTTGTGCTCCAGGCAGTAGAACCACTCGCCCGGTTTGCCGGCCGTACGCTTCTTGAACAGGGCCATCGTCGGCTCCTTCCTCTGACGCCATGCTGCCCCAAGGACGTCCCCCTACGCCCGGGGAGGTGTTCCGGGCCCCGGTTAGACTCGCGGCATGTCTGGCCAGTCGCTGCTCGTACCAGGCGAGCTCTCCCCCACCCGCTCCGTCCCCGGCGCCATCCGGCGCCCCGAGTACGTCGGAAAGCCCGCGCCGACCCCGTACACCGGGCCGGAGGTGCAGGACGCCGACACCGTCGAGCGGATGCGCGTCGCGGGCCGTATCGCCGCACAGGCGATGGAGGAGGCCGCCAAGCACATCTCCCCCGGTGTGACCACCGACGAACTGGACCGCGTCGCGCACGAGTTCATGTGCGACCACGGCGCCTATCCGTCCACGCTCGGCTACCGCGGCTTCCCCAAGTCGCTGTGCTCCTCGGTCAACGAGGTGATCTGCCACGGGATCCCCGACTCCACCGTCCTGCGCGACGGCGACATCGTGAACCTCGACGTCACGGCGTACATCGACGGTGTGCACGGCGACAACAACGCCACCTATCTCTGCGGCGACGTCGACGAGGAGTCGCGGCTGCTCGTGGAGCGGACCCGGGAGTCCCTCAACCGGGCCATCAAGGCCGTGAAGCCGGGCCGCCAGGTCAATGTCATCGGGCGGGTCATCGAGTCGTACGCCAAGCGCTTCGGCTACGGAGTGGTCCGTGACTTCACCGGCCACGGGATCAATTCCTCGTTCCACTCCGGCCTGATCATTCCGCACTACGACGCCCAGCACGCGACGACCGTGATGCAGCCGGGCATGACGTTCACCATCGAGCCGATGCTCACGCTGGGGACCCACGAGTACGACATGTGGGACGACGGCTGGACCGTGGTGACCAAGGACCGCAAGCGGACCGCGCAGTTCGAGCACACACTGGTGGTCACGGAGAGCGGCGCCGAAATCCTCACGTTGCCCTGACGCCGTTCGGGGGTAGCGTTTTACCGACAGGTCGTCGGGAACTGGTTGACTTAGGTAAGCCTAAGTAGCAGGATCATAACCGGTTCCCGTCCCCATCGGTCCCCCGGAGGTCCGCCTTGGACACGCCATTCTCGACACTCATCCGTGTTGCCTCGCACGAGCAGCACACCGAGGCCGAGACCTCGCCCTTCATGAGCGATCTGCTCGGCGGCCGGCTGGGCGTCGAGGCCTACGCGCGCTACACCGAGCAGCTCTGGTTCGTGTACCGGGCACTGGAAGGTGCCGCGGGCGCGCTGGAGGACGACCCGGTGGCAGGACCCTTCATCCGCCCGGAGCTGATGCGCACCGCCGCGCTGGAGCGCGACCTCGCGCATCTGCGCGGCGCCGACTGGCGCGCGGGCGCCGCTCCGCTGCCCGCGACCGAGGCGTACGCCGCCCGGGTCGAGGAGTGCGCCCGCACCTGGCCCGCCGGGTACATCGCGCACCACTACACCCGTTACCTCGGGGATCTCTCCGGCGGCCAGATCATCCGCGACCGGGCCGAGAAGACCTGGGGCTTCGCCCGCAAGGGCGACGGGGTCCGGTTCTACGTCTTCGAGCAGATCGACAACCCTGCCGCCTTCAAGCGCGGCTACCGCGAACTGCTGGACGCGGTGAACGCCGACGAACTGGAGAAGAAGCGGATCGTCGAGGAGTGCAAGCGGGCCTTCGACTTCAACGGCGCCGTCTTCCGCGAACTGGGCGAGGAGTTCCCGCTCAGCGCATGAGCGAGATCCGGCGGGCGGCCGGCACGGGCGTCGCGAGGCGCACCCGCCCGCCGATCTCGATCGTCCCGTCGGGGCCGGGGGCCGTCAGAATCTGCGACCCGCGACCCTGCGTGATGTTCAGCGCGCGGCCGAGGCTGTCGGTGAGCAGCAGGGCAGCCGCGCCGGTCGCCTCGTCCTCCACGATGCCGTCGTCCCGCCGGGGGAAGCCGCGGGCCCGGACCCGCCCCGCGGCCTCGTCCTCCCAGGCCCAGGCGTAGAGCCAGCCCTCACCGGGCGGCGGCGCGGGCAGCGCGTCCACCTCGGCCGGTGAGGCGTACTGCCGCAGCATGCGCGGCGGGGCCCATTCGGCACGGGCGGTGATCCAGGTGAACTCGCCGTCGCTGCGCGCCCACACCTCGCCCACCACAGGGGTCTCCCCGCCGGAAGGGGTCACCGCCTCCAGGTCGAGCAGCCAGGCCACTCCGACGAGCGGATGCCCGGCGAACGGGAGCCTCAGGCCGGGGGTGTAGATGTCCACGACCCCACGCTCGGGGTCGTCGACGAACACGGTCTCGCTGAAGCCCAGTTCGGCCGCGAGCGCCTGCCGGGACGCCGGGTCGGGGAAGGCCCGGGCGTCGCGTACGACTCCCAGGGCGTTGCCATGGCCCCCGTCGGCCCCGCAGAAGACGTGGAGCACGTCCAGTACGTCGAGTTCGTTCACCCCGGCATTCAAGCATCCCGGTACGACAGGGCCGCACCGGCGGCGACTGCTGCCGGTGCGGCCCGTGACGCGGGACCCGTGGGTCAGGAGCGGGTCGCCTCCCGGCGCCGGATCGCGAAGACCACGGCCGCGCCCGCCACCGCGATGCCCGCCGAGGCGGCCGCCAGCGCGGTCGTCGGGACCTCGGAGCCCGTGGAGGCCAGGGCGCCGCCCGTGCCGCCGACGGTGCCGCCCCCGGTGGTCGTACCGGCCGAGCCGCCCTCCGTCGAACCGCCCGCGGACCCGCCGGAGCCGCTCGTGCCGCCGGAGCCCTCGGGCAGTTCGGCGTCCTCGTCGAGGGAGACCGCGACCGTGACCGGGTCCAGCTCCTCACCGGCCGGGTACATGCCGCCGAACGCCTTGGTGCCCTCCGCCGTGAGCTTCGCGGGTACGCCGGTCAGCTTGACCACGTCCGCCTGCGCCGTGAGCGCGCCGGCCGGAACGGTCAGCGAGGCGATGCCGAGGTTCTGGTAGGTCGCGACCTTGCCGGTCTCCCGGTCCTTGGTGCTGACGTCGGCCACCAGGGTGCCCCGGGTGCCGTTCACCTCGACCTCGACGCCGCTCAGCTTCAGATCGAGGACGTACTGGCCGCCGGTGAGGTGGCCGAGGAAGCGGACGCCGCCGTCGAAGGAGGCCGCCAGGGTCTTCGTGCCGGCGTCGTAGGAGCCGCGGCCCTCGGGGAAGCGGTAGCCCTCGCCCGACTTCGCCGCGCCGCCGGACAGTTCGACCTTGCCGTGGGCTATCGGGCCCGTGACGTAGTCCCGGAACCGCTTCTTGACACCCCAGTCGAGATTGCCGTCCACGACCGAGCCGTCGCTGCCCCCCGGGTCACGGGTCGCGGAGTCGGTGGGGGACGGCATCGCGGTGGGGTCGGTCGTCGCGGTCGCGGTGACCGTCGGGGTCGGCGTCACCGGCGGGGTCACGCTCGGCGTGGCCGACGGGGCCGGCTTCACCGCCTTGACCGAGAGGGTCGCCGGGTCGAGCGCGTCGCCCTCCTTGTACATGCCGTTGAAGGCTTTCGCGCCCTCGGCGGTGAGCGCGGCCGGGATGTCCTTGAAGACCATCGCACCGCCTTCGCCCTGCCCCGGGGCGACCTTCGACAGATCGAGCTTCGCCACCGCGATGTCGTCCTGCGTCGTGCCGTTGAGGGTGACGTCGGCCTGGATGCTGCCCGTGGTGCCCGCGGTCAGCACCTTCACATCGGCGAGCTTGATGGCGAACCCGTGGGCGATGGAGGAGAAAAGGACATTGCCCTTGAAGGCGGTGTCGGTGGCGTGGGTGCCGGTGTCGTAGGTGCCCGTACCGCCGGTGAAGGTGAAGGGGCCGTTGTCCGGCGCCTGGGTGGCGCCGTCCGCCGCCACGATCGTGCCCTTGGCCATGCCCGTGACGTACGAGCGGAAGGACTGCTTGAAGCCCCAGTCCAGGGTGCCGTCCTTCAGTTCCAGTTTCGGGGCGCCGGGAGCGGCGGAACCGCTGCCGGCCGCGAGCGCCGGAAGGGCGAAGGCGGTGGCGCCGAGCGCGGCCACGACGGCTGTCGCGGCGGCGAGGGTGATGGGGCGGCGAGTGGCTGCCATGGTCGTTGGTCTCCTCAGTGCTGGGCCGTCCGGCGGCGCCGGACGACGTACAGGGCGATGGCCGCGGCGGCGAGGGCTCCGGCGCCCACGGCGAGGTAGGTCCCGGTGGGGGACGAGGTGTCGGACGAAGCGGCCGCCGCCGGCCGGGAGGCGGTGGCGGGCGCGGTCGTGGTCCGTCGCGGTGACGGTGCGGCCTCGCTGCCCAGGTCGGGCAGGGCGGGCAGGCGGGCGGCCCGGTCCACGGTCACGGCGAGCGAGACCGGGTCCATGACCGTGCCCGCGGCGTACATCCCGCCGAAGGCCGCGGCACCTTGCGCGGTGAGGGTCGCCGGTGCCTCCGTGACGGCGGCGAGTCCCTTCTTCGGTACGAGACGCGGGGCGGCGAAGGTCACCAGGGGTACGGCTCCGAGCGTCTTGCCGCCGCGCGCCACATCGGCGGTCAGCGTGCCGCGGCCGGCCGACACCGTGGCCCTGACCTTGCTCAGCCGGAGGTCCAGTCCGTCGCCGGTGAACCGGACGGAACCGGCGAACGACGCCGAGAGCGTTCCGCGTCCGGCGTCGTAGCTGCCCTTGCCGCGCGGGAAGCGGAAGAGCGCGCCGCCGTCCTGCGCGCCGTCCGCCAGGGCCCAACGGCCCTGCGCGACCGGGCCGGTGACGTATTCGCGGAAGGTGCGGCGTACACCCCAGTCGACGGCGGCTTCCTGGAGCGAACCGGCCTTGGCGGGCGGGATGGCGGTCGCGGGCGGTCGCGCGGAGGGCTTCGTGCGGGCGGGCGCGAGGTCGACGCGGAGGCTGATCGGGTCGAGCGGGGTGCCGGCGGTGTAGTAGCCGGCGAAGGCCGCGGCGCCCTGCGAGGTCAGTGTGGCGGGGACGGTGCGCAGTTCGATGGGCCCCGCGCCGCCCTTCATCGAGATGCCGGAGAGGTTGAGCGAGGCGAAGGGGACCTGGCTCGACGTGGTGACCCTGCCCGTCGACCGGGCCCTGCTGGCCATGTCCGCGAAGAGCGTGCCCTGTCCGCCGGAGATTCTCACCGTGGGGCGGCTGAGCGCGAGGTCGAGCTCATGGCTGCCGTCGGCCTTGCGGTGGCCCAGGAAGTGCACGCCGCCCGAGAAGCGGGAGGTGAAGGAGCCGGTGGCCGGGTCGTAGTGGCCGGAGGCCGAGTGGAAGCGGAACTGGCTGCCGCCGACGGTGGCCGCGCCGCCGGTGAGCCGCCAACTGCCGTGCGCGATGGGACCGGTGACATAGCGCTGGAACGAGGACTTGATGCCCCAGTCCAGCCTGCCGCCCTGCACCGTGCGGTCCGCCGCGTGTGCGGTGCCGGCCGGGAGCAGGGCTCCGAGCAGGACCGCGAGAAGCGCCACGGCGGACGCGCGGGCCGGTCTGAAGGGCAGCATGACGAATCCTCCGGGGCACGAGGCACTGGCAAGTAAGGTGAGCCTAACCTAAGCTCTGATTCGTGTGGTTCGGAAGACCCCGCCCACCCGAAACATCGGCCAACTCCCCGCCCGCCCATGGCAGACTGCCGCGGTAACCGTCTTAGACAGTGAACAAGAGAAAGGTGTCCCGGTGCGCACACCTCGCCTGGCAGGTGCTCTCCTCTCGGTCCTCGCCCTCGCCCTGACGGCGACCGGATGCGGCGGTGACGAGTCCCCCGCCGCCACGGGAAAGCCGAAAGCGGCCGTGGCCGCCGACCGGATCGAGCCGCTCGCCGCGACGCCGAAGCCCGAACTCCCGGCCACCGTGCGCTCGGCAGACGGCAAGAGCGTCACCGTCTCCGCCGCGGACCGGATCGTGCCGCTGTCCGGTGGGCTCAGCGAGATCGTCTTCACGCTCGGCCTGGGCAAGCAGGTGGTGGCGCGCGACATCACCGCGACCTTCGAACAGGCCCGCGCACTGCCGGTGGTGACCCGGGGACACGACGTCTCCGCCGAGAGCGTGCTGTCGCTGAAGCCGACGCTCGTCCTCGCCGACTCGACGACCGGCCCGGCCGAGGCCATCGCCCAGATACGCGCCGCGGGCATCCCGCTCGTCGTCGTCAAGGCGCCCAAGAGCCTCGCCGACGTCCGGACGCGGATCGACGCGGTGGCCGGCGCACTGGGGGTCAAGGCGGCCGGGGACCGGCTCAACACCCGTACCGCACAGCGGATCGCGGCGGTGCAGAAGGACATCCCGAAGCCCGCCGAGGGCAAGCAGCCCCGCGTCGCCTTCCTCTATCTGCGGGGCTCGGCGTCGGTCTACCTCATCGGCGGCGCCGAGTCCGGGGCCTCCTCGCTGCTGGAGGCGGCGGGCGCCGTGGACGCCGGCAAGGAGTCGGGTCTGGCGAAGGACTTCACCCCGATCACCGCCGAGGCCCTCGCGAAGGCCGCGCCGGACGCCCTGATGGTGATGACGGACGGTCTGAAGTCGGTCGGCGGCATCGACGGTCTGGTCAAGATCCCCGGTGTGGCCCAGACCCCGGCCGGGATGGACCGCCGGGTGGTGAGCATCGACGACGGCGTCCTGCTGAACTACGGGCCGCGCACCGACCGGGTGCTCCG
Organism: Streptomyces sp. NPDC058685; assembly: GCF_042714725.1. Taxonomy (NCBI): domain Bacteria; kingdom Bacillati; phylum Actinomycetota; class Actinomycetes; order Kitasatosporales; family Streptomycetaceae; genus Streptomyces; species Streptomyces sp. NPDC058685. Next base: position 70,800 of record NZ_JBHXSL010000026.1, on the reverse strand, counting down.
GTCGCTGGTGGACCAGCTCCACCCGGACGGCCGCTGACGATGGCCACGCACGCACACCACTCCCCCGCCCGCGAGCGGGACCCGGACCGGGAGCAACGGAGCGGCCCTCAGGGCGCCGAGAGCCCCGAAAGCCATGAGATCCCCGAGGCCCATGAGAGCCGTGAGGTCCCGGAGAGCCCCGAGGCCCACGAGCATCATGAGACCCCGGAAAGCCCCGAGTCCTCCAGGAGCCAGGAGACCCCGGAGGGCTCCCGGAACGTTTCCGGCCCAGGCGCCCCGAAGGACACGAACGACGCCGTCCCCCTGGCCCGCACCCGTACCGGGGCCGGACTGCTCACGGGCGGACTCCTGGCGAGCGTCCTCGTTCTGGCGCTGGTGTCCGCCGCCCACGGCGCGTACGACATTCCCGTCACCGATGTCATCGCCTCGGTGCGGCACCGGGCCGGGCTCGGCGGGCACGCGCTCGACCGGGTCGGCGAGAGCGTGTTGTGGAACGTCCGCCTGCCCCGTGTCGTCCTCGCGCTCCTCGTCGGCGCGTCCCTCGGCTGCGCGGGAGCCCTGATGCAGGGCGTCTTCGGCAACCCCCTCGCCGAGCCCGGCATCATCGGCATCTCCTCCGGCGCGGCCGTCGGCGCCGTCGCGTCCATCGCGCTCGGGCTGAGCTTCCTCGGCAACTGGACCATCACCGCCTGCGCGTTCGTCGCCGGGCTGGTGACGGTGCTCCTCGTCTACGCGATGTCCCGCTCGGGAGGGCGGACCGAGGTCGTCACCCTCATCCTGACCGGCATCGCCGTCAACGCCTTCGCCGGCGCTCTCATCGGCCTGTTCATCTTCTTCGCGGACAACGCCCAGATCACCCAGATCACCTTCTGGCAGCTGGGTTCGCTCTCCCAGGCGACGTGGCCCAAGGTGCTCGCCGTGCTGCCGTGCGCGCTCCTCGGTCTCGCCATCGCGCCCCTGTACGCACGGAAACTGGACCTGCTCGCCCTCGGCGAGCGGCCGGCGCGCCACCTCGGCATCGACGTCGAGCGGCTGCGGATCATCCTCGTCCTCGTCGTCGCCCTCTTCACCGCGGCAGCGGTCGCCGTCGCCGGGATCATCACCTTCGTCGGACTGCTCGTCCCGCATCTGCTGCGGATGGCGCACGGGCCCGGCCATCGCTTCCTGGTGCCCGGCAGCGCACTCGGCGGCGCGCTGATGCTGGTCGCGGGAGACCTCGCGGCACGCACCGTCGCCGAGCCCGCCGAACTCCCCCTCGGCGTGCTCACCGCGCTGTTCGGCAGCCCGTTCTTCTTCTGGCTGCTGCTCAGGACCCGTCGCAGGCAAGGTGGTTGGGCATGAGGTCCGTGACCCGTCTGTTCGGCATGCGGCGGCGGGAGCTGCCCGCGCGACCCGAACCCGGTTCCGTCGTCGCCGAGGCCCGCGGCCTCCATGTCCGCCTCGGCGGCCGTGAGGTGCTCACGGGGGTGGAGCTCGCCGCACACGCCGGCGAGGTACTGGCGCTGGTCGGTCCGAACGGCGCCGGGAAGTCGACCCTGTTCGGCGCTCTCGCCGCCGATCTGCCCGCCGACGGCGGCTCGGTGAACATCGCGGGCCGGCCGGCCGACGGCTGGACCGCTCCCGAACTCGCCCTGCGCCGCGCCGTGCTGCCCCAGGCCGCCGCGCTCTCCTTCCCCTTCCTGGTGGAGGACGTCGTACGGATGGGGCGCGCACCCTGGGCCGGGACCGCGCTCCAGGAGCAGGACGACGCGGCCGTCGCCGAGGCGATGGCCGTCACGGAGGTCGGCGGCTTCGCGGCCCGCCCCTTCTCCGCGCTCTCCGGCGGTGAACGCGCCCGGGTCGCCCTGGCCCGCGTCCTGGCCCAGCGCGCCCCGCTGCTGCTGCTCGACGAGCCGACGGCGGCCCTCGATCTGCGCCACCAGGAACTGGTGCTGCGCATCTGCCGGGAGCGTGCCACCGCCGGTGACGCCGTGGTTGTCGTGCTGCACGATCTCGGTCTCGCCGCGGCGTACGCGGACCGGGTCGCCGTGCTGCACGAGGGCCGGCTCGCGGCCGAGGGCCCGCCGGCCGAGGTCTTCGACGACGTGCTGCTGAGCCGGGTCTACCGGCAGCCCGTCGAAGTGTTCCCGCATCCTCGCTCCGGCGTCCCCGTGGTGCTTCCGCAACGAGCCGGTTGACCTCTGCTTGACCGAGTCCTGGGGTCCCGATGGACAGCTTGTGACCTGTCCGTTTCCGGACGTACGTCATGAGTCCCAGATCACTGCACGGGTGGGTACCGACGAGGTAAGGCTCGGTTAAGTTAGGTCAGCCTCACCCACCCTCAGCCCGTCTCCGCCGGGCCTCTTGCCGCATGGAGTCCGTATGCGAGTCCGTCTTTCCGTCGCCACTGCCACCGCGGCCGCGGCCGCTCTGGCCGCCGTCACGGGCTGCGCCGAGAAGGCCGACGACAAGGCCGCTGACGGCGGCGCCATCAAGGTCACCGCGAAGGACGACTCCTGCGAGGTGTCGAAGAAGGAGTTCCCCGCCGGGCACGTCCAGCTCGACATCGAGAACAAGGGCGGCAAGGTCACCGAGGTCTACATCCTCTTCCCCGACGACCGGATCGTCACCGAGCGGGAGAACATAGGCCCCGGCACCAAGGCCCGGCTCACCGCCGAGGTGAAGTCCGGTTCGTACGAGATCGCCTGCAAGCCCGGTATGAAGGGCGACGGAATCCGCCAGAAGGTCACCGCGACGGGCGGCAAGGCCGTCAAGCGCAGCCCGGAGATGGACGCCGCGGTCGCCGGCTACCGCCAGTACGTCCAGGCGCAGGCCGACGAGACGCTGCCCAAGGCGAAGGTCTTCGCCGACGCCGTCAAGGCCGGTGACATCGAGGCGGCGAAGAAGGCGTACGCCGACTCCCGTATCGGCTGGGAGCGCACCGAGCCGGTCGCGGAGTCCTTCGGTGACATCGACCCCAAGGTCGACCTGCGCGAGGACGGTGTGGAGAAGGGCCAGAAGTGGACCGGCTGGCACCGGCTGGAGAAGTCCCTGTGGCAGGACAAGAAGCTCGGCCCCGCCGACACCGCGCTCGCCGACACTCTGATCAAGGACCTCACGGTCTGGCAGAAGAAGGTCGGCACCGCCGAGATCACGCCGACCTCCATGGCCAACGGCGCCAAGGAACTCCTCGACGAGGTCGCCACCGGCAAGGTCACCGGTGAGGAGGAGCGTTACAGCCACACCGACCTGGTGGACTTCAAGGCCAACGTCGAAGGTGCGCAGACGTCCTTCGAGCTGCTCAAGCCGGTCGCGTCGAAGAACGACCCGAAGCTGGTGGCCGACCTCGACAAGCAGTTCGCCGCGCTGAACACGCTGCTCGACAAGTACCGCAAGGACAAGACCACCTACGTGTTCGCCTCGTACGACACCGTCGGCAAGGACCAGCGCAAGGAGCTCAGCGACGGCGTCAACGCCCTCGCCGAGCCGCTGTCGAAGCTCGCCGCCGCGGTCGTCAAGTAGGGGGAACCGAGATGTCGGCGTCTGACGACAAGCAGACCGACGCGACGCCCGAGGCCGCGGGCCCCCGGGAGTCCGGCACGGGCACCGGTACGCCGTCCCGCCGTGCGCTGCTCGGCTGGGGTGGTGCGGGTCTCGCGCTCGGTGCCGCCGCGGCCGGCGGCACGGTGGCCGCGCTCGGCGGCGGGGACGAGACCGCCACCGCGGCGGCGACCGGATCCGCCGTGCCCTTCCACGGGGCGCACCAGGCCGGTGTCGCCACCGCCGTGCAGGACCGGCTGCACTTCGCGGCCTTCGACGTGAAGACGAAGGACCGTGCCGAGCTGGTCCAGTTGCTGAAGGACTGGACGCGGGCCGCTGAGCGCATGACCGCCGGACTGCCCGTCGGCGAGGGCGCGTTCGGCGGTCTCGCCGAGGCACCGCCGGACGACACCGGCGAGGCACTGGGCCTCAAGCCGTCCCGGCTGACGCTGACCATCGGCTTCGGCCCCTCCCTGTTCGCCAAGGACCGCTTCGGGCTCGAGGGCCGCCGGCCGAAGGGCCTGGCGGAGCTGCCGAAGTTCTCCGGCGACAACCTCGACCCGGCACGCAGCGGCGGCGATCTGTGCGTCCAGGCCTGCGCCGACGACCCCCAGGTCGCGGTGCACGCCATCCGCAACCTCGCCCGGATCGGCTTCGGCACAGTCGCGGTGCGCTGGTCGCAACTGGGCTTCGGCAAGACGTCGTCGACGACCCCCGACGCGCAGACACCCCGCAACCTCTTCGGCTTCAAGGACGGCACCCGCAACATCGCCGGCACGGACGGCGCGGCGCTGACGAAGCATGTGTGGGTGTCGGAGAACGACGGTCCGGCGTGGCTGGCCGGCGGCTCCTACCTCGTCGCCCGCCGGATCCGGATGAACGTCGAGACCTGGGACCGCACCTCCCTCCAGGAACAGGAGGACATCTTCGGCCGCGACAAGGGCAAAGGCGCCCCCGTCGGCAAGGCGAACGAGCGCGACGAGCCGTTCCTGCCCGCGATGCTGCCCACCTCGCACGTCCGGCTCGCCCACCCCACCTCCAACGGCGGAGCGAGGATGCTGCGCCGCGGCTACTCCTTCACGGACGGCACGGACGGTCTCGGCCGCCTGGACGCGGGGCTGTTCTTCCTCGCCTACCAGCGCGACATCGACAAGGGGTTCGTCCCGGTGCAGCGCTCGCTCGCGCGCGACGACCTCAACGAGTACATCCAGCACGTGGGTTCGGCGCTGTTCGCGGTCCCGCCGGGCGTCCGGGACACGGACGACTGGTGGGGACGGGCGCTGTTCTCATGACCAGAAGGGACCGGCCGTGTTCGGCAACTATCTGATCGGCCTGCGCGAGGGCTTGGAGGCAAGCCTCGTCGTCTGCATCCTCGTCGCGTATGTCGTCAAGACCGGCAGACGGGACGCGCTGCGGCCGATCTGGACGGGCATCGGCGTCGCGGTCGCCCTGTCGCTCGGTTTCGGCTTCGCTCTCGAATACGGCTCGCAGGAGCTGACGTTCGAGGCACAGGAGCTGCTCGGCGGTTCGCTGTCGATCGTCGCGGTGTGCCTGGTGACCTGGATGGTCTTCTGGATGAAGCGCACCGCACGGCACCTGAAGTCCGAACTGCACGGCAGGCTGGACGCCGCCCTGCAGATGGGCACGGGCGCGCTGGTCGCCACCGCGTTCCTGGCGGTGGGCCGCGAGGGCCTGGAGACGGCGCTGTTCGTCTGGGCCTCCGTACGGGCCGCCACCGACGAGGCGGGCTCGCAGGGCCCGTTGACGGGGGTCCTCCTCGGTATCGCGACCGCGATCCTGCTCGGCTGGCTCTTCTACCGCGGCGCCCTGAAGATCAATCTCGCCAAGTTCTTCACCTGGACCGGCGGCATGCTGGTGGTCGTGGCCGCTGGTGTCCTCGCGTACGGCGTCCATGACCTGCAAGAAGCCCGATTCCTCGGCGGTCTGGCGAACAAGGCCTTCGACATCAGCACGACGATTCCGCCCGACAGCTGGTACGGGACGCTGCTGAAGGGCGTCTTCAACTTCCAGCCGGATCCGACCGTTCTCCAGACCGTGGTGTGGGCCCTGTATCTGATCCCGGCACTCGGGTTCTTCCTCGCCCCGGTAGGGTTCGGACGGTCAGTGGGGGTCGAGGAGCAGAAGGCAGCCGATGAGAAGTCCGATTCGGGTGACAGGACCGCGCCGGGCGGCGACGGGCCTCGTGGCGATGACGACGCTGGCCCTGACGGCGAGCGGGTGCGTGACGGTGCACGGGGAACGGGAGATCGTTCCGTCGGTGACGAAGGCTGAGGCCGTCGAGGCCGTCAAGCAGTTCACCGCCGCCTACAACGCCGCCGACAAGGCGTACGACCCGGCTCTGGACGCGGGCCGGGTCACCGGTGCGCTCGGAGCCATCAACCAGGCCGGGTTGAAGGCGCGCAGCGTCAACTACCCGGACGGCAATCCCCAGCACGTGCCGCTGGAACTCGGCGATCCGAAGATCACGATTCCCAAGAAGGCCGGCTGGCCGCGCTTCTTCCTGGCCGACGTCGACTCCAACCGCGACCGGGACCGGGGCAGCGAGGACAACCGCTGGGTGCTGATCTTCGTGCGCAACGGTCCGGCGGAGGTGTGGAAGGCGACGTATCTGACCATCCTCACCCCCGGCCGCATACCGGAACTGAAGACGGACCAGGACGGCTACGCCGAGCCGGTCGCCGTCGACAGCGGTGAGCTGGCGGTCGCCCCGCGCGATCTGAGCGGGGACTACTCCTCGTACATGCAGAGCGGGCAGCCGGACAACTTCAAGGACGGACCGCACACCTCCGACTGGCGCGCCTCGCGGCAGAAGGAGGAGAACCTCCCGGGCATGTCCACGCAGTACATCGACCAGCCGCTGGACAGCGGTGACTTCGCGCCGCTGGGGCTCGCGACGCGGGACGGCGGGGCGCTGGTCTTCTTCACCGTGCGCAACTACGAGCGGCAGACCGCGGCGAAGGGTGTGCGCCTGAAGGTGCACCCGGACGTGAAGGCGCTGCTCACCGGCGAGGTGAAGCAGACGATCACCAAGGAGCGGGTGTCGAGCCAGGCGGTGGCGGTCCCGGCCTCCGGCGTCGGCAAGGTCGACGTCCTCGGCCGGCTGACGGGTCTGACCTCGGCGAAGGGGTCCTAGGCAGACGGTTCCGGGCCCGGAACCGGGCCCGGCAAGGTCGGGCCCGAACCGTACGACAGGCACGGTCCGGTCCGCACCGAACGGCGGGCTCGGCACCGTCCGGCCCGCACCGAACGACAGGCCCGGCACGGTCCGGCCCGCACCGAACGACAGGCTCGGCACGGTCCGGCCCGCACCGAACGGCGGGCCCGGCACGGTCCGGCCCGCACCGAACGGCGGGCCCGGTAGCAGCCGGCAGCCGCCGTGGCTCAGCGGCCCAGCGGCCAGGCCGGCGCGTGCCGGTTCAGTTCCTCGTCGTCGCCCGCGTACCGCGCGCACGCGTCGGTGAGCGTCTCCAGCAGGGTCAGCGGGTCCGGCAGCGGATGCTCCGGGCCCCGCACCCACTCCACTGCCAGATCACCGGGGAGCCGGGCGGGCGGTACGAGCACATAGCTGCCCCGGCAGTGCCAGCGCAGCCCCGGGTGCTCGTCCATCGTCTCGGGGTGGCAGTCCAGCTCGCACGGCCACCACTCGTCCTCGTCCTCGGGCGTGCCGCGGGTGGCGGTGAAGAACAGCAGTCGTCCGTCGCCGCCCGTGCCGCCGGACTCGGCGACCGGACCGACGTCGATGCCCTGCTCCAAGAGGCGTTCCAGCGCGCTGAGCCCGGCTTCCAGCGGGACGTCGAGGACGTCGTGGACCATGCCGGTCGCGGTGATGAAGTTCGCCTCGGGCTGGCCCTGGGCCCACCGCTCGATCTGGGCGCGGTCGGTCGTGGACTGGGTCTGCCAGGCGAAGGAGACGGGGTGCATGGCGGGCGTCGGACAGCCGATGCGGTCGCAGGAACAGCGGTAGGCGACGGGATACGCGGCGGGCGCGAGAGGCAGTCCGGCTCCGGCGGCGGCCAGGAGAAGCGACTCGCGGCGTGAGTCCTCCGGCTCGGTGTCGCGGGGGCGCCGGCGCAGCCACTGGGGCAGCCGGCTCTCGCGGGGGAGCCTGTTCTCCGTGCCGCGGTAGCGGCCTTTACCGTCGCCCATCTATCCCCTCACACCTCACACTCGGCACCGGCGGACTCTGCCATGGTCCCACCATCCTGCTCCCCGGGTGGCCACTGTCCCCAACCGGGGGGTGGACCCCGGCATTCCGCAGGGGGTCAGCCGCGGGGCGCGAGACCGTTCAGCGCGTAGTCGACGACGGTGTCCGCGTACGCGTGGGTGAGGGGCAGCGTGCGCAGCAGCCAGCGGTGGGTGAGCGGCCCGACCAGGAGTTCCAGCGCGATCCGCAGATCGGTCCCGGCCCGTACCTGGCCCGCGTCCTCGGCGGAGCGCAGGCGGGTCGCGTAGAGCTCCAGCTGAGGGTCGAGGAGCTTCTCGACGAACCGGGCCCCGAGCACCGGGTCGATCACACCCTCGGCGGCGAGCGCGCGTGCGGGTCCGTCGTAGGCGGGGCTGTTCATCTCGTCCACGGTGGCCCGCAGCACGAGTTTGAGGTCGGACGCGAGGTCGCCCGTGTCGGGGATCTCGGCCTCCCCTGCGGCCGCCTGCTCGGCCAGGTCGAGAAAGGCTTCGAGGAGCACGGCCGACTTGGAGGGCCACCAGCGGTAGATCGTCTGCTTGCCGACACCGGCCCGGGCAGCGATGCCCTCGATGGTGGTGCGGGTGTAGCCCTCCTCGGTGACGAGGGCGAGGGCGGCCTCGTAGATCGCGCGGCGGGAGCGTTCGCTGCGGCGGCCGGCGTCGGGTGCCTTGGTGTCGGTCATCCCGTCAATCTAGGTGCCGCTCCCGGCAACAACAAACCGATACGTATCGTCTCGATTCGTCGGTTCGCGTGACACGGCGGAGTACGCCGGCCTGCGCTTACCTCACAAATCGGTGAACCACGTGGTCGATCTCCTGCGAAGCGGCCGGTTAGGCCGCACCATGGCTGCACGCAGACCGCGTGCCCCTGTTCGTTCGTGAGGAGCCCTCATTGCGCTCATCGCTTCGTGACGCATCGCCGCGTCGCTATCTCATGTGCCCACCCGTGCACTTCAAGGTGACGTATTCCATCAACCCATGGATGGATCCGGCGAAACCGGTCGACCTGCCGCTGGCCCTGACCCAGTGGGAGGACCTGCGCGACCGCTACCGCGCACTCGGCCACACCGTCGAGCTGCTGGAACCGCAGCCCGACCTGCCCGACATGGTCTACGCCGCGAACGGCGCGACCGTCATCGACGACCGGGTGCTGGGCGCCCGGTTCGCCCACCGGGAACGCGAGGCCGAGGCGGCCGCGCACCTCGCGTGGTTCCGCGCGGCCGGCTACACCGAGATCCACGAACCGCTGCACATCAACGAGGGCGAGGGGGACTTCGCGGTCACCTCGTCCTATGTGCTGGCGGGCCGCGGGTTCCGCTCCAGTCCGCTCTCGCACGACGAGGCGCAGGAGTTCTTCGGCCGGCCCGTGATCGGGCTGGAACTGGTCGATCCGCGCTACTACCACCTGGACACCGCGCTGAGCGTGCTGGACGACGCGGCCGACGAGATCATGTACTACCCGGGCGCGTTCTCGCCCGGCAGCCGCAAGGTGCTTGAACGGCTGTTCCCCGACGCGCTCATCGCCGAGGAACGGGACGCCGCCGCGCTCGGCCTGAACGCGGTGAGCGACGGGCGCCATGTGCTGCTGCCGCAGGCGGCGGTCGGCCTCTACGAGCCGCTGCGGGACCGCGGCTTCGAACCCCTGGGCATGGACCTGGGTGAACTCCTCAAGGGCGGTGGCAGCGTGAAGTGCTGCACACAGGAGCTGCGCCCCTGAGATCAGCCGGTGTGGGGCGGCCAGGCGTCGCCCCACGCCGCATCGCGCGCGGCCCTGTAGAGCTCGCCGTGGCGCTTGGTCGTCGTCGTACGGGTCAGGGCACCCTCCGGCTCGCAGAGGTCGAGCAGCACCAGACCCTTGCGGATCTGCGGCTTGCGCACGATCCGCGAGGACGCCGGCTCCGGCGGGAAGCGGGTGGCCGCGACATAGCTGAACTTCTCGTCCTCGTACGGCAGGGAGCCGCCCTTCACCTGCCGGTGCAGCGAGGAGCGGCTGACGCGGGCCGCGAAGTGGCACCAGTCCGTGCCCGGGACGATCGGGCAGTCACCGCTGTGCGGGCAGGGCGCCGCCACGGTCAGTCCCGCCCCGATGAGCCGGTCGCGGGCCTCGATGATCCGGGCGTAGCCGTCCGGGGTCCCCGGCTCGACGATCACCACGGTCTGCGCGGTGCGCGCCGCCTCGGCGACCACGGCGGCCCGGTCCGCCTCGGTGAGTTCCTTGAGGACGTAGGACACCGTGACGAGATCGCTGCTCTCCAGCCGGAGCGACGCACTGATCCGTGAGCGCTCCCAGCGGGCGGCGCGCAAGGCGGGCACACCCGACGCCGCGGCCAGCTCCCGGCCCAGCGCCAGCGCCGGCTCCGCCCAGTCGAGCACCGTGGTGCGCGGGGACTCGTCCGCCCAGGCCTCGGCCACGGCCCAGGTCGCCGCACCCGTGCCACCGCCGATGTCGGTGTGGGTGGCCGGGGTCCACCCGGGCGCGGCGTCGCGCAGGGCGCCGAGCGCGGACCGTACGGCCTCGAAGGTCGCGGGCATCCGGTACGCGGCGTAGGCGGCGACGTCGGAACGGTCGCGCAGCACGGGGGCGTCGGTCGGCGTCGTCCCGCGGTAGTTGGCGATCAGCCGGTCGACGGCCTGAGCGGCCTGCGAGGGCGGCAGCCCGTCCAGCAGGCCGGCGAGTGCGCTGCGCAGGGCGTCCGCGGTGGGAAGGGTGGCGTTCACCGAGTGATTCTAGGTCCTGTCCGGTGGTCTCCGCGGCCCGCGAAGATCAGCCGGACAGGACCGCGGCGATCGACGCGGCCACCCCGGGGCACGGCGGGGGCCACCGCTTCGGGTACGGGATCGAACTGCTGTGGCCTCAGGGGCGGTTGCTACGCTGTGGCCCTCGCCGCACACGGAACGTGAGGCGTCGCTTCCGGGGGGACCATGAGACAGCGGGTCGTGCGGTTGGCTCTGGTGGCCGGGGTGGTCGCGGTGGCGCTCCTCCTCGCACTGAGCCTGCACGGCGGCGAGGGCGGGACCTCGGAGGACAAGCCGCGCAGTACCGCCCGGCACTCCGCGGCCCCCCGGCCCCGCCTCACCGTGCCCGCCGGGTACGACCCGAAGCCCGGCTGGGAGATCGCGATGGCGTCGGACGAGTACGCGGTCGCGCGGAAGGCCGGCCGGATCGGCTATCTGGAGCGCACGGGCGGCGACCGCTTCCGGCTGCGGACCCTGGACGCGGCCACCGGCAGGGCCGGCTGGACCGGCCGCCCGTGGCGTCCGCCCGCCTCCGACGGTCCTCTCCCCCGGCTGCTGTCCGTCGCCAGGGACGGCCGCGAGTACTTCGTGACCTGGACGTTCGGACGGGCGGGCGAGGACACGCTGACCACGGCCGGCACCTTCGTCGTACTCGATGTGTACGGCGCCGACGACGGGTCCCGGCGGCGGGTGGAGATCCCGTGGGCGACCCCACCGACCGTGTCCGGCACCGGTCCCGGCATCCTCGTCGGCGACGGGCGCACCCGCAGCGCCGTGGTCGACCCCGCGTCCGGCACGGTGACACAGGTGCCCGAGACGTCGCTCGGCCACCCGAAGGGCTGCGCGGGGTGCCGCCGGCTGACCGAGGTGCGCGCCCTGACCGCCAAAGGGCTGCTGCTGAGCGGCGAGTCGGGCTTCTGGGTCCGCGGGGGCTGGTACAGCCGCGATGTCGCCCCGGCGGGCAGCGACCGCGCCTCGGGGGTGCCGACGTCGGTGGCGGCCGGCCGGCTGCTCGCCGTGTGGCGGCCCGCCAAGGGCGCCAAGGACGCGGCCACGCACGACATCTGGGCGGTGCACGACTCGGCGTCCGGCCGTCCGCTGGTCCAGGTGCGGTGCCGGCGGCCGGCCATCGAGCCGGGCGAGTACCCGCAGGCGGTGCTCGCGCCCGGCGGCGGTTTCCTGGTCGCCGGGAACCTCGCCTTCGACCTGGAACGGCGCAGGGGCTACTGCTTCGAGGAGTCGGACGGCTCCAAGCCGCTGACGCTGACGACCGTGACGGATGCCGGTCTCGCGTACGGCGCGACGAGCGCCCGCGGCCCGGCGGACGCGCTGGCGGGCGGCGGCACGCCCATCGCCCTGGAGCCGGCGTCGGGGGTGCCGCAGCCGCTGGCCTCCGGGGTACGGCTGCCGGGCGCGGAGGCCGCGGGCGTGGGCCTCTTCGGCTGGACGGACGCCCAGGACCGGCCCCGGCTGAGCGGGCATCCGGCCCGTACGCCCTGAAGCGCGCCCATACGCCCTGAATCGCGGTGGGCGGTGGGGCGCCCGCGGCTCAGGCGATCGCTTCGGCGCGCCGCTGCCACGGCCTGCACAGCCCGAGGAAGCAGCCCACCGCGCCGATCGCGCAGGTCAGTTGGACCGCGGCCATCGGGACGGCCGTCGCCTCGCCGGCGATCCCGACGAGAGGTGAGGCGACCGCGCCGAGCAGGAAGGCGGAGGTGCCGAGCAGCGCGGACGCGGAGCCGGCGGCGTGCGGAGTGCGCATCAGGGCCAGGGCGTTGGTGTTCGGCATCGCGAGGCCCATCGAGGACATCAGCACGAAGAGTCCGGCGGCCACGGCGAACAGGCCGGCCCTGCCGAAGACGCCCGAGGTCATCAGCAGCAGCCCGGTCGCGGCCAGGGTGATCATGCCCAGACCGAAGCCGAGCGCCTTGTCCAGACTGACCCGGCCCACCAGGACCCTGCCGTTGATCTGGCCGACCGCGATGAGGCCGACGGAGTTGAGGCCGAAGAGCAGGCTGAAGGTCTGCGGGGACGCGCCGTAGATCTCCTGCACGACGAACGGCGAGGCCGCGACATAGGAGAACAGCGCCGCGAAGGCGAGCCCGCCGGTGAGCATGTAGCCGCTGAAGACCCGGTCGCCGAGCAGCGACCGAACGGTACGCAGGGTCTCCCCCACGCCACCGCTGTGCCGCCGCTCCGGGGCCAGCGTCTCGGGCAGCCACCTCACCACCACGAGGGTGAGCAGGATGCCGACTCCGGTGAGCACGACGAAGATGCCGCGCCAGTCGGTGACCCGGAGCACCTGGCCGCCGATGAGCGGGGCGATGATCGGGGCGACGCCGGATATCAGCATCAGGGTGGAGAAGAACCGGGCCATCTCGACGCCGTCGTACAGATCGCGGACCACGGCGCGGGCGATGACGATGCCGGCGGCGCCCGCGAGGCCCTGGAGCAGCCGGAAGCCGATGAGCAGCTGGACGGAGGGGGCCACCGCGCAGATCGCGGTGGCCACGACGTACACGACCATGCCGATCAGCAGCGGTCTGCGGCGTCCCCACCGGTCGCTCATCGGGCCGACGACGAGCTGGCCGAACGCCATACCGGCGATGCACGCGGTCAGGGTCAGCTGGACCGTGGCGGCGGGCGCGCTCAGGGAGTCGGTGACCGCGGGCAGCGCCGGGAGGTACATGTCCATGGAGAGCGGCGGCAGTGCGGTGAGTCCGCCGAGGACGAGGGTGACGAGGAGGCCGACGCGGCGCGCGGCGGCGACCGCCTCGCGGGCCACGGGAGCGACGGGTCCCGTGGGAGCAGGCGCCGACACCGGGTCGGCGGACGGTATGTGTCCTTCTGTACGGTCCTGGCCGGTCTCCGGCTTCGGCATTCGCTCTCCATGTTGTTGAATCCCTCCCTATGCTCTCAGCTCGTCCGGAGTGGTCGAGTCCCTTTTCAGGCGGGGATGGAATGAGCGACATCATGCGATGGGGCGTACTGGCGACGGGCGGCATGGCCGCAGCGTTCACCGCTGATCTGCAACAGATGCCCGACGCCGAGGTGGTGGCGGTGGCGTCCCGCAGCGATGCGTCGGCGCGGGCCTTCGCCGACCGGTTCGGGATCCCCCGGGCGTACGGCGACTGGGCCTCCCTGGCCGCCGACGAGGACGTCGATGTGGTGTACGTCGCCACACCGCACTCCGCGCACCGGGCGGCCGCGGGGCTCTGTCTGGCGGCCGGAAAGGCGGTGTTGTGCGAGAAGGCGTTCACGCTCGACGCCGCCGAGGCCGGGGAGCTCGTCGACCTCGCCACCGAGCGCGGGCTGTTCCTGATGGAGGGGATGTGGATGTACTGCCATCCCCTGATGCGCCAACTCGTCGAGCTCGTCGCCGACGGCACGATCGGCGACATCCGCTCGGTGTCCGCCGACTTCGGGCTCGCGGGCCCGTTCGACGCCGGCCACCGGCTGCGCGATCCGGCGCTCGGCGGCGGCGCGCTGCTCGATCTCGGCGTCTACCCGGTGTCGTTCGCGCAGCTGCTGCTCGGCGAGCCGGACCGGATCGAGGCGCACGCGCTGCTCGCGCCCGAGGGCGTGGACCTGCACACGGGCATGCTGCTGGGCTGGGAGTCGGGCGCGTCCGCGCTGCTGTCGTGCTCGATCGTGGCGGACACCCCGATGACGGCGTCGGTGACCGGCACGAAGGGCCGCGTCGAGTTTCCGCGCGGCTTCTTCCACCCCGAGCGGTTCGTCCTGCACCGGGAGGGCGAACAGCCGCGGGAGTTCGCGGTTCCGGCCGACCCGCATCCGTTCCGGCACGAGGCGGCCGAGGTGATGCGGTGTCTGCGGGCCGGCGAGAAGCAGTCGCCGCTGGTGCCGTTGGAGGGGACGCTCGCCGTGATGCGGACGCTCGACGCGGTACGGGACCGCGTCGGCGTCCGCTATCCCGGCGAGGCGGGGCGAGGGAGCGTCACACCGGGGTGAGACCCGGGTTGCCGGACTCGGTGACGAAGGACGCCGCCGTGGTGAGCGGCGCGCCGGGGGTGGTGACGGCGCTGACGGTCTTGAAGTCCGCCCGTGCCTGCCGCTCGCCGTAGGTGACCGTCACATAGCCGCGCCGGCCGTTGTAGAACTTCATGTGCGGGTTGGCCTGGGTGAAGCTGTCCCAGTTGGCGGGCTTGTCGGCGCCGTCCTTGCCGCTGCTGACGGACGTGGCGACGATCTCGGTGCCGAGCGTGCGGGACGCGGGGTCGGCCCAGTCCTTCTTGAGGTCGAAGCCGTAGCCGACGTGCACGTCACCGGTGAGGACCATCAGGTTCTCGATGCCGGCGGTCTGCGCGCCGGCGAGAACCCGCTGCCGGGACGCCGGGTAGCCGTCCCAGGCGTCCATGCTGAGCTTGTAGGCGGCGGTGGGGACGTCCCGGCGCTGGGCGAACGTGACCTGCTGGGGCACGACGTTCCAGCGGGAGCCGGACCGCTTCCAGCCGTCGATGAGCCACCGCTCCTGCGTCGCACCGGTGAGGGTGCGCGACGGGTCCTCGGACTCCGGTCCCGGCACCTTCCAGCCGTCGCCGTACGCCTGGTCGGAGCGGTACTGGCGGGTGTCGAGGATGTCGAACTGGGCGAGCCGGCCGAAGTGCAGCCGCCGGTAGAGCTGCATGTCGGGCCCCTTGGGCTGCTGGGGCCTGCGCAGCGGCTGGTTCTCCCAGTACGCCCGGTAGGCGGCGGCGCGGCGGAGCAGGAACTCCTCCGGCGGGACGTCGTTCTCGGGTGTCTCGTCGGCGTAGTTGTTCTCGGTCTCGTGGTCGTCCCAGGTCAGGACGAAGGGGTGCGCGGCGTGGGCGGCCATCAGGTCGGGGTCCGACTTGTAGAGGCCGTAGCGCATCCGGTAGTCCTCGAGCGTGACCGTCTCCCGGTTGAAGTGGGCGGGCAGCCGGCGGTCGGTGTAGTTGCGGGCGCCGCCGACGGCGTTCACGGCGTACTCGTAGAGGTAGTCGCCGAGGTGGAACACGGCGTCGAGCTCCTCCGCGGCGAGATGCCGGTACGCGGTGAAGTAGCCGTCGTGGTACGCCTGGCAGGACACCGCGGCGATCTTCAGCTCGCCGATGCGCGCGGAACGGGCGGGTGCGGTGCGGGTGCGGCCGACCGGGCTGATCCAGGTGCCGGTGCGGAAGCGGTAGTAGTAGGGACGGTCGTTGTCGAGCCCGCCGGCCTCGACGTGCAGGCTGTGGTGGAACTCGGGGTGAGCGGTGACCGAGCCGCGCCGTGCGATGCGCGCGAAACGGGAGTCGTGGGCGATCTCCCAGCGCACGGTGAACGTGCCGCGGGGCAGTCCGCCGTCGGGCTCGTAGGGACGGGGGGCGAGACGGGTCCACAGCAGGACGGAGCCGGGCTGCGGGTCCCCGGACGCGACGCCCAGCGTGAAGGGGTCCTCGGTGATCTTCCTGGAGTCCAGTGCGGCCGCGTGGGCGGTGCCGGGCAGGTCGACGGCGAACGCGAGCGCCGCGGCGGCACCGGTCACGGTGAGAAACCTGCGGCGGCCGATGTGCTGGGCGGCGGCCCGGAGCTCGGGTGCGTGCGATGCGGGTCTCATGTGCCCCTCCCATGACGGATGTTGTCCTTCCGCATTGGAGTAGGGGCCGACGACTCTGCGTTGTCGAGTACACAACATCCGTATGTCGGTCGGATGAGTTCCCCGTACAGGTACGCGGCTACGCTGCGCGTCCATGAACACTGGGACGAGGATTGCGGTGGTGACGGGAGCGGGTTCCGGCATCGGCCGGAGCGTCGCGCTGACGCTGGCCGAGGCGGGATGGTCGGTCGCGGTGGCGGGCAGAAGGGCTGAGGCTCTGGAGGAAACGGCGTCGCTGGCGGGTGGGAATGTCCTGTGTGTTCCCACTGATGTGACGTCACCGACCGATGTCACCACGCTCTTTGCCACGGTTTGTCAGCATTTCGGGCGTGTCGACCTGCTCTTCAACAACGCGGGGGTGTCGGGCCCTCGGGGCGTCCGCTTCGAGGACCTCTCGTACGAGGACTGGCGCACGGTGGTGGACGTCAATCTCACCGGCGCGTTCCTGTGCGCGCAGGCCGCGTTCCGGGTGATGAAGGACCAGTCCCCGCAGGGCGGGCGGATCATCAACAACGGCTCGATCTCGGCGCACGTCCCGCGCCCGGACTCCGCCCCCTACACCGCCACCAAGCACGCGATGACCGGTCTGACGAAGTCCCTGTCGCTCGACGGCCGCCCCCACGCGATCGCCTGCGGCCAGATCGACATCGGCAACGCGGCCACCGAGATGACGCAGCGCATGCGGTCGGGGATTCTCCAGGCGAACGGCGAGGTGGTCGTGGAGCCGGTGATGGACGCGGCGGACGTGGCACGGACGGTGCTCCACATGGCGGAGCTGCCGCTCGCCGCGAACGTGCAGTTCGCGACGGTGATGGCGACGGCGATGCCGTACATCGGGCGGGGCTGAGGGAGCGGACGCTCCGGGGCGGGTGCCTCGGGGCGGGTGCGGGTGCTCCGGGGCGGGTGCCTCGGGGCGGGTGCGGGTGCTCCGGGGCGGGTGCCTCGGAGCGGGTGCGGGTGCTCCGGGGTGCGTGCGGGTGCTCCGGCTCCGGGTCGCGTGCGAGTACTCCGCCCGCGCCCGGGCCGCCCGGAGGGCGGCCGGAACCGCGGCCCGGAGTCGCGGCCTCCGGGGCGTGCTGCCGGGGCGCCGTACTGCCGGAGGGTCAGTCGGTCGGCCGCCGCAGCCGGGCCACGAACTTGTACCGGTCGCCGCGGTAGACCGCTACCCCGGGGGCTCACCCTCCGAACCGCACCGGCAGGTACTTGATCCCGTTGATGAAGTCCGACCGCATCCGCCGCGGCTCCCCGGTCAGCTCCACCTCCGGGTGCCGGCGCAGCAGCTCCCGCGTCAGGGCCTTGATCTGGGTCCTGGCCAGACCCGCGCCGAGACAGAAGTGCGGCCCGCCGCCGCCGAAGGTCAGATGCTCGTTCGGGGTCCGGCGGATGTCGAAGGTGTCCGGCTCCTCGAAGACCGCCTCGTCCCGGTTGGCGGAGGTGTAGTACAGCACCGCCTTCTGCCCGGCCTTGACCGGTACGCCGCGTACCTCGGTGTCGCGGGTCGCCGTACGCCGGAAGTTGTGGATCGAGCCGTTCCAGCGCAGCAGTTCCTCCGTCGCCGTCGCCCACAGCGCGTCGTCGTCGATCCCCGCGGCCAACTCGGCCCGAGCCGCCGGCTGTTCGACGAGCGTGAGCATCGTGCCCGCCAGCAGGTTGCGGGTGGTCTCGTTGCCGGCCACGACGAGCGTCACGAAGAACATGTCGATCTCGTGGGTGCTCAGCCGCTCCCCCTCGACCTCCGCGTGGACCAGCGCGCTCATGATGTCGTCGCGCGGTGACCCGCGGCGGACGGCCGCCAGATCGTCGCAGTAGGCGTAGATCTCCGCGGCCGCGTTCTGCCCGTCCTCGGGGGACGTACGGAAGTCCGGATCCTGGTGGCCGACCATCCGGTTGCTCCAGTCGAAGATGCGGTCCTCGTCCGTGGCCGGGACGCCGATCATCTCGCAGATGATCTGCAACGGAAGGCGGGCCGCGATCTCCTGGACGAACTCCGACTCGTACCCCTTCGCCGAAACCGTCGACGCCAGCACCTCTGCCCGGCGCTGGATGTCGTCGGTGAGCTTGCGGACCATGCGCGGCGAGAACGCGGAGCTCACCAGGCGCCGGTAGCGGGTGTGCTTGGGCGGGTCCATCCCGACCAGGGTGAGGCCGAGACTCTCCAACGCCTCGGGAGTCTGGTCCCGGATGAAGAACGAGCCGAGCTCCACCGACCACAGCTCGGGGTCACGGCTCGCGGCGACGATGTCCTCGTGCCGGGTGAGCGCGAAGAAGCCCTGGTTGTCCGGGACTTCGTGCCAGTGCACCGGATCCTCGCGGCGCAGCAGGGCGAACTGCCGGTGCGGAACCTCGCGCGCCCACGTGTCCTCGAGCAGATCGATCATGACCGGGCTCCCCGGGATGTCGTCGCAGTGGCGGTACACCCCGAGGAACCCACAGATCTGACGGCCCGTCAATCCTGCGGTCGGTCCTGTGTGCGGGAGAGGAGCCTGTCGATCTCGTCCATCTGCTCCGGCCGCAGCGGGCCGTACGCCAGCGCGCCGGCGTTCTCCTCCGCCTGGACGACGGTCCTGAAGCCGGGGATCGGCACGGTCCGCGGGCTGCGCGCCCACAGCCAGCCGAGCGCCCCCTGGGCGAGGGTGCGGCCGCCGGAGGTGAGGATGTCGCGTACGGCGTCGACCCGCGCCAGCCACTCGGGCTCGGGAACCCCACCCGCGCCGAACCAGCGCAGCCAGGACGGCGGTGTCGCCCGGATGTCCCCCGCTGCGCCGCGGCTGCCGGAACCGTGCTTCCCGGTGAGCAGTCCCATGGCCAGCGGGCTGCGGTTGATGCTCGCCAGACCGCGTTCCTCGCAGAGCGCGAGCATCACCGGCGCGTCCTCCAGCACGTTGCAGGCGTGCTGCACGGCCGCGCAGTGCGGGCCCTCGGCGAAGACGGCGGCACGTCCCGGGTCGTCGGTGCTCCAGGCGTACGCCCGGATCAGCCCCTCGGTGACCAACTCCTCGCAGGCGTCCCGCAGTTCCGCCGCCACATCGAGCGGAGCGTCGGAGAGGTGCAGTTGGTAGAGGTCGATCCGGTCGGTGCCGAGCCGGGTCAGCGAGCCGGTGAGCGCCCGGCGCACATACCCGGGATCGGCGTCGCTCCCGGTCAGGGTGCGCGTCGCCTCGTCGAACCGGTTGCCCCACTTGGTCGCGAGCACCACCTCGTCGCGGCGGCCCGCGAGCGCCCGGCCGAGCACCCGTTCGCTGTGCCCCGCGCCGTAGGTGTCGGCCGTGTCGAAGAAGGTGACGCCCAGGTCCAGGGCGCGGCGCACGGCGGCGACGGACTCGTCGTCGTCGACCGCTCCCCAGCCGAGCGGGTTGCCCTCGCCGTCCTGCCACTCACCGCCGATGGCCCAGCACCCGAACCCGAGCGCGCTGACCTCGATCCCGCCGGCGCGTCCCAGTGTCCTGGTGCCGGCCGTCCGTACTGCATCCGTTGCGTCCATGGCGCAGGAGGCTACGAGTTGGAGTGCACACCAGGACAAGGCCCGCGACCGCCGGGCGAGCGGGCACCCGGGGCAATCCGGGCCGTCGTCGACCTGCGGACGAACGGCTGACCGGCCCGACGTGCCCGATACCTGACCGGCCCGACCGGCCCCAAGCGCCCGGTACCGCCGGCCGGTCCCGCGCTCAGGCCTGACCGGTCTCGAAGCGGGCGACCCTGCCGCCCTCGACGCTGAACTTCCACGACGTCCGCATCTCGCCCCAGGTGTCGTTGCGGTAGCGGGCGACGAGGGAGAGACCGTCCGCCGACTGCGACTCGACCTCCATGTGGCCACGCGAGTCGAAGACCTCACGCCCCGTCCACTCGTCGATGTCACGGTCGTTGCCGTCGTCGGACATCGTCGCGCCGGGCGCCAGGGTGGTCCGGAATCTGTCCCGGTCACCGGAGTTGAGGGCGCCGACGAAGGCACGGACGGCGGGTTCGGTGAGCTTGTCCACGGAGATGGTCACGGAGGTCTCCTTCGGGTGCGGGACGGGCCTGCGGCCCGTATCGGTACCGGTGTGCGCCGGGGGCGCGGTCCTCTTCATGCCTACACCTCCGCGTCCGCCCCCACCTGTCGGCCTGCTCCACCCGCGCGCCCCCTGCGGGGCCCCGCGGCGTGGGAGGCTAGCGCGCATGGACCACACCCTGGACGCCACGCTCGACCCCATCTGGGACACGGTCGACCGCCTCAACACCTGGCTGGACGAGAACCGGACCCTTCCCGCGCAACAGGAGGTGCTGCTGCGCATACTGAAGCTCTCGGAGGAGGTGGGCGAGGTCGCCCAGGCGGT
Organism: Streptomyces sp. NPDC058685; assembly: GCF_042714725.1. Lineage (NCBI taxonomy): Bacteria > Bacillati > Actinomycetota > Actinomycetes > Kitasatosporales > Streptomycetaceae > Streptomyces > Streptomyces sp. NPDC058685. The sequence continues at coordinate 50,406 of NZ_JBHXSL010000026.1, read as the reverse complement.
GGTCGGCGCGACCGGCCAGAATCCCCGCAAGGGCCACACCCACACCTGGCGGGACGTCGAGTCCGAGCTGTGCGACGTGGTCCTCACCGCCATGGTCGCCCTGCGCACACTGACCCCGGACGCACCCGAGGTGTTCGGCGCGCATCTGCGCAAGGTCACGGCGCGCTCACTCTCTTCCTGACGGCGGCCGTCGTCAGGTCGCTGGCCGGCGCCACGGACCGCAGGACCGACGCCGGTACCGGCTCAGCCGCCCGGCGGGGGCTCCCACGGCAGCGCCTCGACCGTGGCCAGCGGCCAGCGGTGGTCCTGCTTCCTGTCCGGGTGGTACGCCTCCGCGTCACTCGCCTGGCGCTCCCGCCACAGCGTCTGCTCGTGGTGCAGCGCCGCACGCGACAACCGCCCCAGCGAGGGGTGGCAGGCGCCGAGGACCTCGGCCAGCACCAGCGCGGCCTGGGCGTCGCTGCCCGGGTCGCCGGGGTTCTCGTGCGGGACGCCGTACCAGGCCGTGACCTTGCGCAGGGACCGGCCGCCGCCGCGGTACCGGTCGACGTGCCGGTCGACGACCAGCGGGTCGCAGAGCGGGAACAGCCCCGCCGGGCAGCGCTCGGCGAGCGGTCGCAGCCCGTGGCGCAGCAGTTCGGACTCCACGAAGGTCAGGACGTACGGCGCGTGCCAGACCACGAGCAGCTCTCTGGTGGCCAGATGCGCGGCGACCGCGTCGGCCGTCTCGTCCAGCACCCGCTCCGGCGGGAGACCGTCCGCACGGGCCCGGTCCAGGGTGATGCCGTGCGTGGTCCGCGGATCGAGGGCGAGTCCCGGCCCGGGGTCGATCAGCCAGTCCCGGTCCGGACCGTCCGAGACGCGCAGGGCGACGGCGAGGATGCGGTCGACGCCGGTGCGCGGGCCGGTCGCCGCGATGTCCAGGGACATCAGACGGCGGTGGTGCCAGCCGGGGTGCGTGCCCCGGGGCGGCGGACCCGGCTCGCGGGCGTGCTCGGGGTGGTAGACCTCCCAGCCGCCGTGACTCCCGGGCAGCACGACGCCGGTTTCCGCGGGAACGGTCGCGCCGCACACGGCGCACGGGCCCTCGTAGTGGTTCGTCCGCGCCGTCGGGTTCACGGGGCCGCCTTCACTCGTCGCAGCTCCCCCCGCGGAGGCGGCAGACGAGTCGGGCTGTACGCCGGGTTCTGTGCCCCGGGACCTCGCGGTCGTCGGGGCGACGGCCATCCATCTAGGGCCGGCGTTGCCGCCGGCCTCGTGCGGTCTACCCGCGGACTCGGGCGGGCAGCCCTCGAACGTCCGCGCAGGAGCACCTCGTATCGCTACAGGCGCTCCCTCTTGACCTTGCTCCAGGTGGGGTTTACCTAGCTGCCCAGGTCACCCTGGGCACTGGTGGTCTCTTACACCACCGTTTCACCCTTACCGAGGACCGAGGTCCCCGGCGGTCTGTTTTCTGTGGCACTGTCCCGCGGGTCACCCCGGGTGGCCGTTAGCCACCACCTTGCCCTGTGGAGCCCGGACGTTCCTCGGGAGGATCCGAGGATCCCCACGCGGCCGTCCGCCCGGCTCGTCTGCCGTGGCGACCATGCTACCCGGCACCGGCGGGCGGGAACGCCGTGGAGCCGTGGGCCCGGACCGCGGGGCGCGTCCGGGCCGGCCTCCGGCGCAGGCGGACAGGGCCCCGCGGGCGAGCCTTGACCCTGCCGCAACGTCATGGTTTCTACTGGCCGCATGAGGATCGGAGAGATCGCCGCACTCGCGGGCGTCACCCCCCGTACCGTCCGCCACTACCACCATCTCGGCCTGCTGCCCGAGCCCGAACGCCGACCCAACGGCTACCGCGACTACGGGCTCCAGCACGCCGTGCTGCTCGCCCGTGTCCGCCGGCTCACCGAGCTCGGTCTCGGGCTGGCCGAGGTCCGCGACGTGCTCGCCGACGACGCCGGCCGCGAACTCGCCGAGGTGCTGGCGGAACTCGACGCCGATCTGGCGCAGCAGGAGAGCGCCATCGTCGAGCGGCGCGCCCGTCTCGCCGAGCTGATCCGGCAGGCGAAGGACGGCACCCTGCCCGCGGAGGGGCCGGTCTCCCCCGAACTGGCCCGGCTGCTCGGCTCGCTCACCGCCACCGACTCCCCCGCCGCCGCCAAGGACCGCGCCCATCTGGCCCTGCTGGACACCATGGTCGAGCCGAAGGACCGGGAGCGGCTGTTCGCCGCGATGCAGCCGCTCGCCGACGACGCCGAATTCTCCGCCCGGGTCCAGGAGTTGTACGAACGCCTCGACGAACTCGCCGACGCGGACGGTGACGACCCACGCGTCCGGCCGCTCGGCGAGGAGCTCGCCGCCTGTATGCCCGACGAGTTGATCGCGCTGATGAACGAGAGCGGCGAGGGCTTCGAGGAGAGCAAGGGGTCGTTCGGCGAGGCGTTCCTCGCCGACTTCTCGCCCGCGCAGGCCGCCGTCGTACGGCAGATGCTGGCCACCCTGTCCGCCCGTGCCGAGGAGCTTCGATGAGATCCGCCACCGTTCTCCGCCGTCTGGCCGTGCACGAGGTGCGCGCCCCGCGCAGCCTGGCGCTGTGGGTGCTGCGCCGGCGGGACGGGGTGCGGACGGCCCGGTACGCCGCCAAGTACACCGAGCCGCAGACCGCGATGCTCTACGGATTCGTCTTCGTGGCGATCGTCGAGACCGTGGCCCTGGCGGTGCTGATCCCCTGGCCGCTGGTGCACGCCATCACGCTGTTCATCGATGTCTACGGCGTGGTCCAGCTGATCGGTTTCCACGCGGCCTGTGTCACCCGGCCGCATGTGGTGGAGGCGGACGGATCACTGCGCATCCGCTACGGGGCCCTGTTCGACCTGCGGATTCCCGCGGAGCAGATCGTCCGGGCCGGCGTCGACCGCCGCTACCCGGACGGCAGTCGGGGCACGGCGCGCGACGACGGCACGCTGGAACTGCCCGTCGGAGGCCAGACGACCGTGACCGTGCGGCTGGCCGCGCCCGTCACCTTCGTCCGGCCGCTCGGCAGAGTCGGCACCGCGCACACCGTCCGGTTCAACGCCGACGATCCCAGGGCCCTGGTGGCCGCGCTCAGGCCCGCGCCGGAGCGAACCGCACCTTCGCCGAGCCCGGTTCCGCCTGGATGAGCCGCACCCGCAGCCGCTCGCCCAGCGGCAGCGGGCCGCCGCCCTCGACCCTGGCCACCACGGCCGGTTCCTCCACCTGGACCGTGCCGACGGCGGGTTCGTGCTCCTTCACATCCACCACGACGCCCTCGAAGACCTCGCCGATCCGGTCCTTCAGCAGGGCCGCCTCGATGATGTCGACGCACTCACGCTCCACGGTGTTGGCCCGCCGCCCGCCGTCCGCCATCTCCCGGGGGAGGTCGTCCAGCGCGGCGAGCACCCACTCCGGCACGCCCTGCCCGGCGCTGAGGGCCAGACACAGCTCGCCGGCGTAGCGGTCCACGAGTCTGCGCAGCGGTGCGGTGCAGTGCGTGTAGACGGCGGCGACGGCCGCATGGACGGCGTGCGCGGGCAGTTCGCCGCCGGTGAAGACGGTGTAGCCGGCGCCGCGCAGCAGGGTGGTGCACTCGTGCAGAAAGGCAGCGTGCGAGGCATTGCCCGGGTCGAGGGACCGTACGACGTCGGCGTACGAGACATGGTGGGGCCAGTCGATGTGCAGGGCCCTCGCGGAGCGGCGCAGCCGTGCCACCGCGCCGTCGGGTGCGGTGGGCAGGGTGCGCAGGATGCCGGTGCCGGACGCGGTCATGAGATCGGCGGCGGCCATGCCGGTGAGCAGGGAGATCTGGGCGTTCCAGCCGTCGGCCGGCCGCGGGGCGCGGTAGTGGAGGAAGTAGGCGCCGTTCCGCTCGGTGATCTCCTGCTCGGGGACACCGAGGGAGATTCCGCCGCGTTCGCGTTCCAGCTCCTCGCGCAGCAGGCCGACGGTCCTCAGCAGCGCGAGGGGCTCCTCGGCGGTGCCGTCGTCGATCTGCCGCTGCGCCCCCTCGTAGTCCAGCTTCGCCCGGCTGCGGACGAGCGCCCTGCGCACATCCGTGGCGACGGTACGGCCCTCGGCGTCGAGGTCGATCCGCCACAGCAGCGCGGGCACGCTGCGGCCGGGCAGCAGACTCGCCACGCCCTCGGAGAGCACGGCCGGGTGCAGCGGCACCTTCCCGTCGGGGAAGTACAGGGTCTGCACGCGGCGGTGGGCCTCCGCGTCGAGCGCGCCGCCGGGCTTCACGAAGGCGGCGACATCGGCGATGGCGTAGTGCACCCGGAAGCCGTCGCGCCGGCGGGCGAGATGCATCGCCTGGTCCAGGTCGGCCGAGTCCGGGGGGTCGACGGTGAACAGGGGGAGATCGGTCGCCTCGGTGTCCGGCAGCGCGGGCGCCGCGGCGGCCGACTCCGCCTCCGCGAGCACGTCGGGCGGGAATTCGCCCGGGACCCCGAGGGTGATGCGCAGCTCGCGCAGGGCGGCCCGCAGCGGAGCCTCGGCTGCGCCGGTGATGTGCAGAGGGCGGCGGGGCATGGACCGAGCGTATGGCGGTGGGCGACGGACGGCACCCCGGATGACCGTAGGCTGGCGCGGGGGCCGCACCCCCCGCCCCCGTACGTACGAAGGAGACTTGCCGTGCTCGTGCTGTTGCCGCCGTCGGAGGGTAAGGCCGCTTCCGGTCGCGGGGCTCCGCTGAAGCCCGAGTCACTGTCGCTGCCCGGTCTGGCCGACGCCCGCGCCGCGGTGCTGGACGAGCTCGTCGAGCTGTGCGCGGCCGACGAGGACAAGGCGCGGGAGGTCCTCGGGCTGAGCGAGGGCCTGCGCGGTGAGATCGCGAAGAACGTGCAGCTGAGGACCGCGGGGGCCCGGCCGGCGGGCGAGCTCTACACCGGTGTGCTGTACGACGCTCTGGGGCTCGGGACGCTGGAGCCGGACGCCCGGCGCCGGGCGCGCGCGTCGCTGCTGGTGTTCTCGGGGCTGTGGGGCGCGGTGCGGATCGGCGACCGGATTCCCCCGTACCGCTGCTCGATGGGCGTGAAGCTGCCCGGTCTCGGCGCGCTGGGGACGCACTGGCGCGCGCCCATGGACTCCGTGCTGCCGGAGGCGGCGGGCAGCGGTCTCGTCCTGGATCTGCGCTCGTCCGCGTACGCGGCGGCCTGGAAGCCGAAGGGTGAGGTGGCCGGGCGTACGGCGACGGTGCGGGTCCTGCACTCGCAGCTGGTCGACGGGGTCGAGAAGCGGTCCGTGGTCAGCCACTTCAACAAGGCCACGAAGGGCCGGCTGGTGCGGGACCTGCTGGTGACGGGTGCCAGGCCGAAGGGCCCGGCCGAGCTGGTGGAGGCGCTGCGGGACCTGGGGTACGTGGTGGAGGCCGAGCCTCCCGCGCGGGCGGGCCGGCCGTGGTCGCTGGACGTGGTGGTCACGCAGATCCACTGATCCCCCACCACCTTTCATTGCACCCTGCGCAACGCTCGTTGCGCAGGGTGTGGGCATCGGGGCAGGATGGCCGCATGACCTCCCTGCTGGACCTCGCGCCCGTCGTTCCCGTCGTCGTGATCGAGGACGCCGCCGATGCCGTACCGCTCGCGCGGGCGCTCGTGGCGGGCGGACTGCCCACCATCGAGGTGACGCTCCGGACGCCCGCCGCGCTGGACGCCGTCCGCGCGATCGCCGACGAGGTGCCGGACGCGGTCGTCGGCGCGGGAACGGTGATCTCCGCGGACGGCGTGGACGCGGCGGTGGCCGCCGGGGCCCGGTTCCTGGTGAGCCCGGGCTGGACGCCGACGCTGCTGGAGGCGATGCAGCGGTCGGGTGTGCCGTTCCTGCCGGGCGTCTCCACCACCTCGGAGGTGGTGGCGCTGCTGGAGCGCGGGGTCGACGAGATGAAGTTCTTCCCGGCCGAGGCCGCGGGCGGGACGGGCTATCTGCGGTCCCTCGCCGGGCCGCTTCCGCAGGCCCGCTTCTGCCCGACGGGCGGCATCTCGCTCGCCTCGGCGCCCGCCTATCTGGCGCTGCCGAACGTCGGCTGTGTGGGCGGCACATGGATGCTTCCGGCGGACGCGCTCGCCGCGAAGGACTGGGGGCGTATCGAGGCGCTGGCCGCCGGGGCGGCCGCGCTGCGCGGCTGAGGGCCAGGCAGGGTCCGCACAGTTCAGGGTCCGCACCATGTCGTCGTCCGCCCGGAGGGCGGGGTTCTCGGCGTCCGGTGCGTGCGATCGCAAGACGCCCGTGCGCCCTCGTGGCGGAGCTGCTCGGGCCTACCGGCAACGCCGTGTGGACGCCGCCTCCCATGCCCGAGGGCTACGAGGGGGGCGCCTCCCGTGCCCGAGGGCTACGAGGTGGGGCGCCTCCCGTGCCCGAGGGGCTACGGGGTGGGGGCGCGCCCCGAGCCCGAAGGGCTACGGGGAGGCAGGGCGTCGCGCACCGGACGAGACGCCGCCGACATGTCCTGGCCGAACGCCAGGTCGACGTGGTCCCTGACGGGCCGGTAGCCGATCCGCTGATAGAGGGCACTGCTCGTCGGGTTGTCCACATCGGCGAAGAGCAGGACCAGTTCGGCCCCGTCCTCGATGGCCGCCCGGCTGACCGCCGCGGTCACGGCTCCGGCATAACCCCGGCCGCGGAACCCGGCCGGAGTGTAGACGGGCGAGACGCGCGACTGGCCGACCAGCACCGGGGAGCGGGACGCCATGGAGACGGGCCGCTCCTCGACCTCCCACAGCCACAGACAGCCGTCGGCGATCCGCCGGGCGGCGTTGGCCGTCTGATCGGCGTCCGCGTCACCGCCGATGTCGGCGGCGAAACCGCGCATCCAGGCAGCGACCAGCGGCACATCGCCGGCGCACGCCCGCCGGGCACGGCCGGGCGGCTCGGGCGGGGTCAGCTCACCCAGCCGGTACAGCCGCAGCCGGCAGACGACCGACCAGGAGCCGGGTCCGGCCCACTCGTCGGCGAACGCCTGCGCACCGCCGTCCGCGCCCCTGACCCCGCTGACCGGCACATCGCCGCCGGCCGTCCGCAGCGCCCGGGCCAGCGACCGGGCGTGCCCCGGGTCGAGGGTCCCGAACACCGGTGCGTGCGGCGGGGTCTGGACGAAGGCGGCCTCGACCGGGGCCGAGGGGTCCGCGCGCCACCAGCCGAAGCGGGGCGGCGGGCCGCCGGCCCCGTACACCGACGGGCCGTGCCGCCGGACCGTCTCGCTGACGGTGATCAGCGCGGTGGTGCCGACGGGGTCGGCCGCCAGGTACGGCCCCGCGACCCGCTGGAACTCCTCGACGTCGCCGGTGAGTTGCCAGGTCACGCGCGCAGGTGGGACGTGTCGTTCAGCAGCCGCAGCGACGCGTTGCCGTCCGCGTAGTAGGCCACGGCCGACAGGGACGCCGCCGAGAGCTCCATCCGGAACAGGGACTCCGGCGGTGCGCCCAGCGCCAGCCGGACCAGCGTCTTGATCGGGGTGACATGCGTGACCACCAGGACCGTGCGGCCCCCCGACTGGGTCAGCATCGTGTCGCGGGTCGCGGCGACCCGGCGTGCGACGGTCGCGAAGCTCTCGCCGCCGCCGGTCGGTGCCACCTTCGCCGAGGCGAGCCAGGCCGTGAGGTCGTCGCCGTAGCGCTCCTGGACCTCACCGAAGGTGAGTCCCTCCCAGGCGCCGAAGTCCGTCTCGCGCAGGCCGTCCTCGATACGGACGTCGAGCCCGAGCCGGGCCGCGATCGCCTCCGCGGTCTGCCGGCAGCGCTTCAGCGGGGAGCTGACGATCTCCTGGATCGTGCCGCGGGCGGCGAGGGACGCGGCGGCCGCTTCGGCCTGGCGCAGGCCGGCGGGCGAGAGCTCGTGGTCGCCGCTGCCGGAGAAGCGCTTCTCCGGCGTGAGGGCGGTCTCGCCGTGGCGCAGCAGGACGAAGGTGGTGGGGGTGCCGAGGTCGGCGCCCCAGCCCTGCGAGGCGGGCTTCTCGGCCGTCGGACCGGACTCGCCGGCGTTCTCGGTGCCCGGCAGGAGCCCGGCATCGCCCCGGCCGCCGCCGGACAGTGCGGCACGGGCCTTCGCCGCACCCGCCGTCGCGTCACCGACGACCCGGGCCGCCGTGTCGTCCCGGGTGGTGAACTCGGCGGTGGAGCGGGACGGCTCCCACTGCCTGCCCTGCTTGCCCGCGTCCATCGCCTCGTTGGCGAGCCGGTCCGCGTGCTTGTTCTTCTCGCGCGGGATCCACTCGTACGTCACCTGGGCCGCGGGGAAGACCTTGGCCGCCTGGGCGGCCAGCGGCTTCATGTCGGGGTGCTTGATCTTCCAGCGGCCGGACATCTGCTCGACGACCAGCTTGGAGTCCATCCGGACGTGGACGGACGCGTCGGGCGCGAGCGCGTACGCGGCCTTCAGTCCGGCGACCAGGCCCTTGTACTCGGCGACGTTGTTCGTCGCGACGCCGATGTACTCGGCCGCCTCGGCGAGCGTCTCACCGCTGGCGGCGTCGATGACGACGGCGCCGTACCCCGCCGGGCCCGGGTTGCCCCGGGAGCCACCGTCCGCCTCGACGACGAACCGCGGCATCAGAGACCCGACTCGGAGGTGCGGACCAGGATGCGGCGGCAGTTCTCGCAGCGCAGCACCGTGTCGGGGGACGCGGCGCGCACCTCGTTGACCTCGGTGATGTTCAGTTCGAGCTGGCAGCCCTCGCAGCGGCGCTGGAAGAGGCGGGCGGCGCCCACCCCGCCCTGCTGGACGCGGAGCTTCTCGTACAGCTTCAGCAGGTCGGCGGGCACGGTGGCCGAGAGGACCTCGCGCTCCTTGGTCACCGTCGCGGTCTCGGCGTCGAGTTCCTGCTCGGCCGCGTCCCGGCGGGCGGTCGCGTCGTCGGCCTTGGCCTGGACGGAGGAGACCCGCTCGGTCAGTTCGGCGACACGTTCCTGCGCGGACTCCCGGCGCTCCATGACCTCGAGGACGACGTCCTCCAGGTCACCCTGGCGCTTGGCGAGGGAGACGATCTCGCGCTGGAGGTTCTCCAGGTCCTTGGGCGAGGTGACCGCGCCCGAGTCCAGACGCTGCTGGTCACGGACGGCGCGCTGGCGGACCTGGTCGACGTCCTGCTCCGCCTTGGTCTGCTCGCGGGCGGTGTCGCTCTCCTCGGTCTGCGCGGCGACCAGCAGGTCGCGCAGCTGCGTGAGGTCCTTGGTGAGCGATTCGATCTCGGCGTGCTCGGGGAGCGACTTGCGCCGGTGCGCGAGCCGCGACAGACGGGCGTCGAGGGCCTGGACGTCGAGGAGTCGGATCTGGTCGGCGGGCGCGGCGTTCAGTTGGGGGCTCCAGGAGAAGAGTGTTGGGAGGTCCAGGGATCGGTCACCGTGCGCGACACATGGACCCGCAGGTCCCAGCCGTGCCGGTCGGAGATCTCGTCGAGCTGGGCGGCGGCCTGCTCGCACCAGGGCCACTCGGTGGCCCAGTGCGCGGCGTCCACCAGTCCGAGAGGGGACTGCTGGGTGGCCTCGGACACCGGGTGGTGACGGAGGTCGGAGGTGAGGAAGACGTCCACGCCCGCGGCGCGGACGGCGTCGAAGAGACTGTCGCCGGAGCCGCCGCTCACCGCGACCGTGCGCACGGTCGCGTCCGTGTCACCCGCGACGCGGATTCCCTGGGCGGTGCCGGGCAGCCTCTTGGCCGCCCGTTCGGCGAACGCGCCGAGCGTCTCGGGCTGGTCCAGTTCGCAGATGCGGCCGAGGCCCCGGCGGCCCGAGGTGTCCGTCGGGTCCGGCACCAGGGGCCGGACGACGCGGAGGTCGAGCGCGCCGGCGAGGGCGTCGGAGACACCGGGATCGGCGGTGTCCGCGTTGGTGTGCGCGACGTGCAGCGCGATGTCGTTCTTGATCAGCGTGTGCACGACCCGGCCCTTGAAGTGGCCGGCCGCCACGGTCGTGGTCCCGCGCAGATAGAGCGGGTGATGGGTGACGATCAGCTGGGCGCCGAGCGAGATCGCCTCGTCGGCGACCGCCTGGACGGGGTCGACGGCGAACAGCACGCGTCGGACCTCCGCACCGGGGTCGCCGCAGACCGTACCGACCGCGTCCCACTCCTCCGCGCGCTCGGGAGGCCAGAGGACGTCGAGGGCGGTGATGACTTCAGACAGACGGGGCACGGAAACAGGTTACCCGCGCTCGGCGCCCCGCCGGTCTGGGCATCCGGCCACGATGCTCCCGGGCCCCGTCCGGGACGGGGCCTACCGGACGAGGAAGCCGCGCAGATCGTCCAGCACACGGTCGGCGGCGGTCACACCGAGACCGAGATACCACGTCTCGTCCGGTACATCCTTGGCCCGGCCGGCCTTGACCGCTTCGAGGTTCTTCCACAGCGGGTTCGACCGTGCGGTGTCCCGCTTGGTCGTCTTCGGGTCGCCGTAGACCCCGGTGAAGATCCAGTCGGCGTCGGCGTCATCGATCTTCTCGGGGCTGATCTCGACGGCGAGATCCTCGATCTGCTGGTTCTTCGGCCGCGGCAGGCCGGTGTCCTTCAGGATCGTGCCGATGAAGGACGCCTGGGCGTACAGCCGGATCTTGCCGGGCATGTAGCGGACCATCGAGACGGTCGGCTTGGTCGCGCCGATGTCGGTGCCGAGCAGATCGGCCTTCTTCTCGTACGCGGCGAGCTTCTCCTTCGCGGCGGCCGTCCTGTCCAGCGCCGCGGCGTTGAGGAGGTAGTTCTCCTTCCAGGTGAAGCCCGGGCGGATGGAGAAGACGGTCGGAGCGATCTGCGAGAGCTCCTTGTACTTGTCGGCGGCGCGCAGCTGGCTGCCGAGGATCAGATCGGGCTTGAGGCCCGCGATCGCCTCCAGGTTGAGGCTGTTGATCGTGCCGACGTTCGCGGGCTTGCCCGCCGCCTTCGCGAGGTACGCCGGTATGCCCTCGTCGCCCTCGGTGGGCGCGTAGCCGACGGGCTTGACGCCCAGCGAGGCAACGTTGTCGAGCTCGCCGACGTCGAGGACCACGACGCGCTGGGGAGCCGCCTTGAGCTCGGTCTTTCCGAGGGCGTGGGTGATGGTGCGCGGGAACTGTCCCGGCTTCGCGTCCGTCCCCATCGCGGCGGTCTTCGTCGCGGCGTCGCCGAAGCCCTTGCCGCCCTGGGCGACGGCCTTCTTGCCGTCGGCGTCGGCCTTGCCGGACGGGCTCCCCGCGGTGTCACCGCTTCCGCAGGCGGCGAGGGTGAGCGCGGCGGCGCAGGCGATGGCTGCGGCTGTGCCGCGGCGGCGTAGGGACATGACGTGCTCCAGATCCGGTACTCAGGGATGCCTGACTTTAAGCACGGCCGTTTCCGCGGATGTCATCGGCTCCCCCGGTACGGCTGGAGTACCTGCCGAGCACACTCACCTCGCCCACCTCAGGAGAACCGTTGCATCAACACCCTTATGTGTGAAGACACAGGGCTCGTGTTGTTCGGCAGGACGTACGAAACCTAGCTTCGTGACCGGAGGTGACGTGCCGATGACAGCCTGTGCCATCGAGGCCGCTCCGGAGGACGGTGCGGTGGGGAGTACGGGAATCACGATCGCGGTGGACGGCTCCTACGCGGCCCGGCTGGCCGGCGAGGGAGAGGCCCTGTACCCCGAGCGCTGGACGCTCGACGGTCCCGAGCCCTACGCCGTGCCACTGCCCCTGGACCAGCCCGAGGAACGCGACACGGACGTGCATCCGCTGAGCGACGGGCGTGTGCTCGTCCGGCGGCGGGTGGAGGACCGGCACGCCTTCTCGCTGCTGTACCCGACCGGTCCCGGTACGGGCGAACTGCCGCTCGGCGGTGTCGAGACCGACGAGCTGACCATGCTTCCGCCGTCGCCGGACGGCAGCTGCGCCTACGCCCTCGCGCCCGGTGAGCACTCGACCGCGATCTGGCTGGTGGCGGGCGGCGCCTTCGGCCCGGAGCATGTCGCCGAGGTGCCGGGCCGCTGCACCGGCGGGGTGTGGCTGGACCGTGCGGGACGGATGCTCGCCCTGGACACGCAGCGGTCCGGAGCGCCGGTGAAGGCGGTCGCGGTGGACCTGGAGCGCGGCGGTGAGGTGACACCGCTGCTCCAGATCACGGAGGACAGCAACGACCGGGTGCTGCTGGCGGACCCGGACAGCGGACTGCTGCTGATCCGGTCCGACGCGGCGGGGCACGACCGGCTGGGATGGGGTGTCCTCGGCAGCCTGCGCCCGGTGCGCTTCCCGGAGTGCCTGCGGCTCGCCGACTGCGCGGTGACGCCGTTCGCCGTGCAGCCCGGGCAGGTCCTGATGCCGGAGAGCTGTGCGGTGGGGCTGCGCATCGACGGCGCGGCGGGGAGCTGGCTCGGCGTCTGGCGTCCCGCGGGCCGGCGGCTGCATCAACTGGCCGCGCCGGAAGGGTGGCTGGCGGGCTCGGGAATGTGGAACCGGGAGGGGGTGCTGCAACTCCCGTACACGACCGGAACCGTGGCCTGCGCGCTGGCGCGGATCGACGCTTCGGAGGTCTTCGCGCACGAGGTGGTCACCGAACCGGCACAAGCGGAACACGCAGGTGGGGAACCGTCCGGCGGCTCCGGGACTCCCGTTGTGTGCAAGCCCGTTCCTTTGCAGCAGGCGCCTCTCACCGGCCGTCCGGTCCCTGGATAAACTCTGCGGCCGGTGTGGGTGACACCGCACCGGCCGGACACGTATGTCAGCGATCTCAACGGGGGAATTTCCCACATGTCTGAAGCCCGAACCGACACCAACGACACGCGTCCGCAGGAGGCGGAGGCCGGGGGTGCCGGTAAGCACCGAGGGGGTGCGGCGCGCACGGAGGACTACGCGTCGCCCGCGCACGGCAAGCACCGCCGCCCCGAGCAGGACGGCCGCACCAACTGAACCACCGGGGCCCGCGCCCCTCGTGCCCGCGCGCCGGCGGGGCCGCGTTCCCCGCCGGCGTACGAGCACGGCATCCGGCCGGACACCTTGCCCGGCCGGAACACCTCAGGACAGGTTCTGGCCGGCCCGGCCGCGTTTGAGGCCGAGCACCTCCGACGCCGCGAACGTCTCGTGCGCGCTGCGGTCCGCGTAGAACGGCGTCAGCAGCGCGTCCAGCTCGTCGAAGCTGAAACTCTCCTTCGCGGTGTCGAACTGCGCCGAGACCTTGGGGCGTTCCACGACCGCCACCATCCCGCCGTGCACGACGAGCAGCTGACCGCTGACCCCGGCCGCCGCCGGTGAGGCGAGATAGCCGACCAGCGGTGCCACATGCTCCGGCGCCAGCGGGTCGAGTCCGCCGTCCTGCGGCTCCTCGAAGCCCGCGAAGACGTCCTGGGTCATCCGCGTCCTGGCCCGCGGGCAGATCGCGTTGGCCGTGACCCCGTACTTGGCGAGGGCCAGCGCGGACGAGGTCGTCAGGCCGACGATGCCCCCCTTGGCCGCCGCGTAGTTGGGCTGGCCCGCGGAGCCCGCGAGGAACGCCTCCGACGAGGTGTTGACGATCCGTCCGTAGACCGGCGCACCCGCGGACTTGGAGCGTGTACGCCAGTGGACCGATGCGAAGTGGGTCATGTTGAAGTGACCCTTGAGATGGACGCGGATCACCGAGTCCCATTCGCTCTCGGACATCGAGAAGATCATCCGGTCCCGCAGGATGCCCGCGTTGTTGACCAGGACATCCAGCTTCCCGTAGGTGGCGACGGCCAGGTCGACCAGCTCGCGGGCCCGGTCGAAGTCGGCGATGTCGCCGTGGTGGGCGACGGCCGAACCGCCCGCCGCGCGGATCTCCTCGGCGACCTCCTCCGCGGGCGTCGCCGAGGCCTCCCCGGAGCCGTCCCGGCCCGGGCGTCCGTAGTCGTTGACGACGACGCCCGCGCCGAGGCGGGCCAGTTCGAGCGCCTCCGCGCGGCCGAGCCCGCGGGCCGCCCCGGTGACGATCGCGGACAGGCCGTCGAGTGGCAGAGACATCGGGTTCCTTTCCCGTAGGGGATACCGGCGGTGTCAGATCTCGATACAGGTGCGCAGCGCCTCACCGGTACGCATCTGGGCCAGTGCGTCGTTGATCTCCGCGAGCGGCACCCGGTGGGTGATCAGCCCTTCGAGGTCGATGCGGCCCGCCCGCCACAGCGCGATCGCCCGCTCGTAGGAGGTGAGCACGTCACCGCCGCCGTACATGGAGGGCAGGATGCGCTTCTCGTCGAAGAACAGCTCGAACATGTTGAGCTGGAGGAAGTCGTCCATGGCGCCCGCGCCGACGATGCACAGGGTGCCGCCGCGCCGGGTCGTCTCGTAGGCCGTGCGTGCGGTGGCCGACTTGCCGACGACCTCGAAGACGTAGTCGAAGCCCTCGCCCGCGGTGATCCGCTGCTTGGCGTCGCCGAGTTCGTCGGGCGAGACCGCCTCCGTGGCGCCGAATCTCAGGGCCGCCTCGCGACGGGTGGCGACCGGGTCGACCGCGACGATCTGCGCCGCTCCCTTGAGCCGCGCGCCCTGGATGGCGGAGATGCCGACGCCGCCGCAGCCGATGACGGCGACCGACGAACCGGCCTCCACATCGGCGGTGTTGATCGCCGCGCCGAGTCCGGTGGTCACTCCGCAGCCGATCAGCGCGGCGATGTCGAACGGCACGTCGTCGGGTATCGGCACCGCGCAGGCCGCGTCGACGACGACCTCCTCGGTGAAGGTGCCGGTCCCCGCGAAGCCGAAGACATCGCCACCAGGACGCTTGAAGTTGGGGGTGCCCGCGTTCAGGAAGCCCGCGAGGCACAGTTCGGTCTGCCCGCGCTTGCAGGAGGGACAGATGCCGCAGGCGGGCAGCCAGCACAGCAGCACCCGGTCGCCCTGCTTCAGCCCGCCCACCCCGTCGCCGACGTCGACGATCTCGCCGGCGCCCTCGTGGCCGGGGACGAACGGCGCGGGCTGCGGCAGGACGCCGTTCATCGCGGAGATGTCGGAATGGCAGAGCCCGGTGGCCCGGATCCGGATCCTGACCTTGCCGGGGCCGAAGCCCACCGCCTCGACGTCGTCGAGTACTTCGAGCTTGTCCTGCCCTGTCTCGTGCAGTACGGCTGCGCGCACGGTGCGGCTCCCTCGGTTCGTGTCGTGTCCGGTCAGTCGTGCTCGACGGTGGTGTCGGCCAGTACGGGAGCGTCGTCGCGCTCGACGGCCGTGACCGACACCCGGATGCCTTCGGTGCCCTCGGTGCGGCGCCACATCCTGATGCGCAGGGTCTCGCCGGGGAAGACGATCCCGGCGAAGCGAGTGGTGTACGAGCGGACCCGGGTCACGTCCCCGTCGAGCAGGGTGTCGACGACGGCCTTGAGCGTCATGCCGTACGAGCACAGGCCATGCAGGATGGGGCGGTCGAATCCGGCGCGCGCGGCGAACTCCGGGTCCGCGTGCAGGGGGTTGAGGTCGCCGGACAGACGGTAGAGCAGGGCCTGGTCCTCACGGATCCGCTTCTCGACGGTCTTGTCCGGTTCACGCGCGGGCGGTTCGCTGCGGGACGAGGGGCCTCGGTCCCCGCCGAAGCCGCCTTCGCCGCGTACGAAGATCTGCGAGTCGTTCGTCCACAGCGGGCCGTCGTCGTCGGCCGCATCGGTGCGCAGGACGAGGACCGCCGCCTTGCCCTTGTCGTACACGGCGGCGACCCGTGTCGTGGAGAGGGCCGTCCCGCCGGGCGGAATCGGCCGGTGCAGCCGGACCGTCTGTCCGCCGTGCAGGACGGACGCGAGGTCGATGTCGAGTCCGGGTCCGGTGAGCCCGCCGACGACGCCCTTGCCCGCGCCCGCGACGGTGGCGAAGCTCGGCAGGACGTGCAGCCTCGACTCCAGGGTGTAGCGCAGCTCGGCGGGGTCGGTCGCGGGAACGCCGGCGCCGAGGCCGAGGTGGTAGAGCTGGACGTCCTTGCGGTCCCAGCTGATCTCGGCGCTGCGGGGCTCCGCGGCGACGGCCTTCGCGGGATCGATGGGCATGAGGCTCTGGCTCCTTGAGGAGGGGAAGACCTCGGCACGGCCGTCCGCACCGTCGGCCGCACCGAGGTCGCGTGGGACCGGCCCGGCGCCCCGTTCTAGAACGCGTTCTAGGGCCGGTGGCCCCTATGTATAACGCAGGCCACAGGACATGTGAAGAGTGTGGACAGCAGACCGGGGACGGGAATTGACGGGTAGTCAGAAGTGCGGGCGGGTCGCCGGAGAGGGTGCCGCCCCCGGCCGCCGACCGGCCGGGTCGGGCGGGCTCGGGTCCGGGCCGGGGCTCGGGTCCGTGCTCGGACGGCCTCCCGGGTCCGCCCCGGCACTCGTCCGCGTCCGCCCCCGGCACTCGCCCGCGCCCGCGCCCGGCACTCGCCCGCGCCCGGGACATTTGTCACCGCCGGGTCCGTACACCTGTGTCTGCCGGGAAGCGCGTCCTCTCCGTAGCGTCGTCCTCATGACGAAGACAGCGGACGGCGGGTGCGGCACACGCCACAGGATCGGCCTGCGGAAGCGGCGGCCGTCACAGAGGCGCGGACCGGCGCGGGACGGCATCGGCCCACCGAGCGGATTCACCATGCTGCCCTGGCTGCTGATGGGGATGGGCGCCATCGCCAACCTCGTGCGCGGCGAGACGCCCAATCCGTGGATCGGCGCCATCGGAGTGCTGGTCTTCAACTCGCTGTACATCTCCCTCGTCTTCCGTGCCTTCGACCGACGGCTGCGGGAGACGGCGACGACCCGTCTGCTGCTGCTCGCGCTCGCCGCGGTCACCTTCGCCCTGGCGGGGGGCTACGGCGGCGAGTGGCTGTACTTCTTCCCGCTGCTGGGCCTGGCGACGGGCGCCGTGATGCGCGGTCCCCGGGTCGGTGTGGTGGTCCTCGGCCTGACGGTCGCCGCCGCTCTGGTGGCGGGGCTGCGGGACGGCTGGGGCGCGATCAGCGTCGCGTACGGGACCCTCATCTCCGGGATGGTGACCGCGGCGATCCTGGCCCTGTCCGAGACGGTGCGGGAACTGCGCGACACCCGGCAGGAACTGGCCCGCACCGCCGTCGAGAAGGAACGGCTGCGCTTCTCCCGCGATCTGCACGATCTGCTCGGCCACACCCTGTCGGTGATCGTCGTGAAGTCGGAGGCCGCGAGGCGGCTGGGATCACGGGACATGGACGCGGCGCTGGCACAGATCTCGGACATCGAGTCGGTGGGCCGCCAGGCGCTGACCGAGATCCGCGAGGCGGTGACGGGTTATCGCCGGGGCAGCTTCGGAGCCGAACTGGACCGGGCCCGCTCGGCGCTGAGCGCGGCAGGCGTCGAAGCGGTGGTACGCCAGTCGGGGCCACCGCCGGAACCGGAGACCGCGGCGCTGCTCGGCTGGGTGGTGCGGGAGGCGGTGACCAACGCCGTACGCCACAGCGGCGCGACCAGCTGCGAGATCACCCTCACCGCCGCGGCGGAGCAGGTCGAGCTGACGATCGCCGACGACGGCATCGGGGCTCCTGTCGGCACGCTCCCGGAGACGGAGGGCACCGGGCTCAGAGGGCTCGCCGAACGCCTGGCCGCGGTGGGCGGCACCCTGGAGGCCGGCCCGGCCGGTGCGGGATTCCGCGTCCACGCCCGACTCCCGGTGCAGGACGAGAGCCCTGCCCCCGCGCTCTGAACCGGGCCGCGTCCACGCGCAGGGCCAGGTGCGTCGCACAGGAGGCGTTCGCGCTGGTCGGACATACGATGACGGAGTGGAAGAGATGCCGCGGGACCACCGTCCGTCCAAGTCCGTCCGCGTGCTTCTCGCCGAGGACCAGGGCATGCTGCGGGGCGCTCTCGCGCTGCTGCTTGGCATGGAGCCGGACCTGAACGTGGTGGCCCAGGTCGGCCGCGGCGACGAGATCGTCCGGGCGGCCCTGGAGTGGCGGCCCGATGTGGCGCTGCTGGACATCGAGTTGCCCGGTCGCAGCGGTCTCGACGCGGCGGCCGACCTGCGGGACGAGGTGCCCGACTGCAGGGTGCTGATCCTGACGACGTTCGCGCGGCCCGGGTATCTGCGACGGGCGATGGAGGCCGGCGCGGCGGGCTTCCTCGTCAAGGACGGGCCGGTGGAGGAACTGGCGTCGGCGATCCGCCGGGTGCTGACCGGGGAGACCGTCATCGACCCGGTGCTCGCCGCCGCCGCGCTGAGCGCGGGACCCAATCCGCTCACGGCACGGGAGCAGGACGTGCTCAACGCGTCGGTGGACGGTGCGACGGTCGCCGACATCGCGGGCACCCTGCATCTGTCGGAGTCGACCGTCCGCAACTACCTCTCGTCCGCGATCGGCAAGACGGCCACCCGCAACCGCATGGAGGCGGTGCGGGCCGCGCGCCGGCAGGGCTGGCTGTGAACTCCCCGGCGCACGGGGGCTCCTCGTACGCCGGCAGGCGCCGACGGCCGCACTACGGCTCCACCCGGCGCGGCAGCAGGAGCAGCATCAGCACCGCTCCGGTCACCAGCACGCCCGCTCCCGTACGGAAGGCGAGCGCGTAACCGGCGGCCAGGTCGCTCGGCCCGGTGCCGCCTCCGGTGCGCGCCGCCGCGACCGTGGACAGCACGGCGAGGCCCAGCGCGCCGCCCATCGTGCGCGAGGTGTTGATCAGACCCGAGACCAGACCGGCGTCCGACGGCTCGGCACCCGCGGTGGCCAGGGCGGCGAGCGGGGTCGCCGCGAGGCCGACGCCCGTCATCATCAGGATGCCGGGTCCGAGGATGGAGGTCGCGTAGCTTCCGTCGGCCGTCATCATGGACTGCCAGCCGAAGCCGGTCGCGGCGATCAGCGCACCGATGACGGCGACGTTGGTGGCTCCCGCCCGCGCCATGAAGCGGGGTGCGAGCTTGGAGCCGACGATCACGCTCACCGAGCTGGGGATCAGCGCGAGGCCCGCTTCCAGCGGGGTGTACCCCAGCACGTTCTGCGCGTACACCGTCATGAAGAACCACATGGAGAAGGACGCCGAACCGCAGACCATCATGGTCACGTTGGCGGCCGAGACCGCTCGGGACCGGAACACCTTCAGCGGCATCAGCGGTGCCTTGGTCCGCGCCTCGACGGCGACGAAGAGCCCGAGGAGTGCCAGGCCGCCGAGCAGGGGCAGCAGAGTGGCGGATGCGGTCCAGCCCGATTCCTCCGTCTGCACGATGCCGTACGCCACCGAGGCGAGGCCGCCCGTGACGAGGACCGCGCCCGGCAGGTCGAGGCGGCGGGCCGCGCCGTTCCTGCTCTCGGTCAGCCAGACGGCCGCGCCGAGCAGTACCAGCGCACCGACCGGCACATTGATCAGCAACACCCAGCGCCAGGACAGCAGATCGGTGAGGACTCCCCCGACGAGACCGCCGGCGGCGCCACCCGCGGCTCCGACCGCCGACCAGGTGCCGATCGCCCGGGTGCGGGCGGGGCCCGGTGGCACGGCGGCCGTCACGATGGTCAGGGTCGCCGGGGCGAGCACGGCCGCGCCCAGCCCCTGCACCGCCCGGGCGGCGAGCAACTGCCAGCCCTCCTGGGCGAGTCCGCCCGCGAGGGACGCGGCGGTGAACAGGCCGAGTCCGACGAGGAAGGTGCGCTTGCGGCCGAAGATGTCCGCGGCCCGCCCGCCGAGCAGCATGAACCCGGCGAAGGCGATGGAGTACGCGTTGAGCACCCACTGGAGCCCGGTCGTGGAGAGCCCGAGGTCGGCGCGCATCGAGGGCAGCGCGACGTTGACGACGGACACGTCGAGCACGACGAGGAACTGCCCGGCACACGCGGTGAGCACCACCAGCCAGGTGCGGGCGGTCCGGGCGGGCGCGGGTATGAGGGATTCGGGGGCGTCTGAGCGGGCGTGGACCATGGCCGTCATGGTCTCAGCCGAGGTGCGGTCCGTACATCCGGATAAAGATGTACGCGCCCCGTGCCGGGAGACCTAGGCCCCTGTCGATGTGGCTAGGGCTTGCGCAGCAGGGTGACCACCGCCGCCCCGCCCAGGCCGATGTTGTGGGCGAGCCCCACCCGCGCCCCCTCGACCTGGCGCCGGCCCGCCTCGCCCCGCAGCTGCCACGTCAGCTCGGCGGCCTGCGCGAGACCGGTGGCGCCCAGGGGGTGCCCCTTGGAGATCAGCCCGCCGGACGGATTCACCACCCACCGCCCGCCGTGGGTGGTCGCGCCGCTCTCCACCAGCTTTCCGGACTCGCCGTCCGGGCACATGCCGAGCGCCTCGTAGGTGAGCAGCTCGTTGACGGAGAAGCAGTCGTGCAGTTCGACGACGTCGACGTCCTCGATCCCGAGTCCGGACCGTTCGTAGGCGAGGCGGGCGGCGGCCCGGGACATCGGCTTGCCGACGACGTCGATGCAGGAACCGGAGGCGAAGGACTCCTCGGTGTCGGTGGTCATGGCCTGACCCGCTATCTCCACGGCCCTCGCGTGCAGTCCGTGCCGGACGACGAACCGCTCGGAGACGACCACGGCCGCTGCCGCGCCGTCCGAGGTGGGTGAGCACTGGAGCTTGGTCAGCGGGCGGTGGACGGTGCGCGCGGCGAGGATCTCGTCGGTGGACCAGACGTCCTGGAACTGGGCGTTGGGATTGTCGGCGGAGTGCCGGTGGTTCTTGGCGGCGACGGCGGCGAGCTGCCGCTCGGTGGTGCCGTGGCGCTCCATGTGTTCCCGTGCGGCGTTGCCGAAGATCTGCGCGGTGGGCGGTGTCGCCTCGAAGCCGTGGCCCGCGGCCATGATCCCGTAGTGCCGCGCGACGGGCGAGGACGCGAAGTCCGCGCCGTCCGCCCCGGCCCCGAGCGCGCCACGGGCCATCTTCTCGAAGCCGAGGGCGAGGACGCAGTCGCTGATGCCGCCCTCGACGAACTGCCGCGCCATCATCAGGGCCGTGGAGCCGGTGGCGCAGTTGTTGTTGACGTTGTAGACGGGGACGCCGGTGAGTCCGATCGCGTAGACCGCGCGCTGGGCGGCGGTCGACGCCTGGAAGCAGTGGCCGACGGGGACCTGTTCGACGTCCTCGTAGGCGACCTCGGCATCGGCGAGGGCCTTGGTGCCCGCCTCCTGGGCCATGTCCCAGTACTGCCGGTCGCGGGTGCCGGGCTTCTCGAACTTCGTCATACCGACGCCGACGATGTAGCTCTTCACAGCGTGCTCCTTCAGTCCCGGGGGAGGCCGAGGATGCGCTCGGCGACGACGTTGAGCTGGACCTGTGTGGTGCCGCCGGCGATGGTCAGGCAGCGCGACATCAGCAGTTCGCGCACCGCCGCCTCCCCCGGCCCCTCGCAGACCGAGCCGTCGGGTCCGAGGAGTTCCAGGGCCAGTTCGGCGGTCTTCTGCTGGTGCAGGGTCTGGACGAGTTTGGTTACGGAGGCGCCCGCGCCCGGTTCGAGTCCGGACACCTGGCGCATCGTCGTCCGCAGGGCGAGGCAGCCGAGTGCGTGCGCCTCGGCGGCCAGCGCGCCGAGGCGGCTGCGATACGTGTCGTCGAGGCCGGACGCGCGGGCCAGCAGGGCTTCGAGGCCGGTGCCGAAGGTCAGCTGGTCCGCCATGTGGACGCGTTCGTTGCCGAGGGTGTTGCGCGCGACGCGCCAGCCGTCGTTCACGGCACCGACGACGGCGTCGTCCGGCAGCAACGCGCCGTCGAACCACACCTCGTTGAAGAGGGAGTCGCCGGTGATCTCCTTCAGCGGGCGGATGTCGATGCCGTCGGTGTTCTTCATGTCGACGACGAAATAGGTCAGGCCCCGGTGCTTGGGCGCCGTGGGGTCCGTACGGGCCAGCAGGATGCCGTGGTCGGCCCGCCCGGCGGCACTCGTCCACACCTTCTGGCCGGTGACGCGCCATCCGCCCTCGACCCGCTCGGCCTTCGTCCGCAGCGACGCCAGGTCCGATCCGGCACCGGGTTCGCTGAAGAGCTGGCACCACCGGAGGTCGCCGCGCAGCGTCGGCGGCAGATAACGCTCCTTCTGGGCGTCGGTGCCGTACGCGAGCAGGGAGGGAACCACCCAGGCCGCGACGGACAGTCCGCTGATCACCACGCCCGCGTCGGCCAGTTCCTGCTGCACGGCGAGCTGCTGCACCGGGCCCGCGCCCCGTCCGTACGGCGGGGGCAGATGCGGGGCGGCGAGGCCGGTGGGGGCGAGGGCGCGGCGGACGGCAGACGGGGAGAGCCCACGGACCGCCTCGACGGCCCCGCGTACGTCGTCGCGGTGGGCCCGGGCCTCTGCGGGCAGTTCGAGGCGCAGTGCGCGCCGTACCCCGCCGGCGGCCAGGCGCACGGCCCGCTGCCGGTGGGTGTCGCCCGGCCCGAGCAGCTGGCGCGCCACGAGTGCGCGGCGCAGATACAGATGCGCGTCGTGCTCCCAGGTGAAGCCGATGCCGCCGAGGATCTGGATGCAGTCCTTGGCGCAGGTGTACGCGGCGTCCAGCGCGGTGGCGGCGGCGAGTGCGGCGACCAGCCCGAGCGCCTCGGGCTCGTCCCGTGCGGCACGGGCCGCGTCCCAGGTGAGGGCCCGCGCCTGTTCGAGGCGGACGAGCATGTCGGCACACAGGTGCTTGATCCCCTGGAACTGCCCGATGGGCCGGCCGAACTGTTCGCGCACGGTCGCGTGCTCGACGGCGGTCTCCAGGGCGCGGGAGGCCACTCCGCAGGCCTCGGCCGCGAGGAGCACGGCCGCGAGGTCGCCCACGAGCGGTCCGGGGACGTCCAGGACGCGCTGCCGGGGGACGAGGACGTGGCGCGCCGCCACGTCGGCGGTCGGCCGGGTCGGGTCGGCGCTGTCGTGGGCGCGTACGGCGAGGGTCTGCGTGTCCACCGCCGTCCACACCGTGCCGTGCCCCGACTCCGCGGCGAGCAGCAGGAGATCGGCCTGCGCCCCGGCGAGGACGGGCGGGGCGCAGCCGTCGAGCCGCAGTGCTCCGTCGCCGTCCGGGAGGGCGGTGAGGGTGCCGGCGCCGAGGGCGACGGAGGCGATGCGGCGGCCGTCGGCGAGCGCGCGGACGAGGTCGTGCCGGCCCGCGCGGACGAGCACTTCGGCGGCGAGTGCGTTCATCACGTACGGCCCGGGGAGCAGGGCGCGGCCGGCCTCCTCCAGGACGACGGCCAGGTCGACCAGGGAACCGCCGCCCCCGCCCTGCTCCTCGGGCAGATGCACACCGAGGAGCCCCTGGCCCGCCGCACCGTCCCAGTGCCCGGGCCTGCCGAGTCCGCCGGAGGGCACGTCGAGCAGCTTGCGCACCTCCCCGGGAGGCACGGCGCGCGCCAGCCAGCCGCGCACGGAGGCGGCCAGCTCCCGTTCTTCGTGCGTGATTCCGATGCCCATGAGCGGCAGACTAGAACACGTTTCAATCTGACGGTAGGTCAGATACCGGGGTTCCTGTCGGCCACCTCCCCCGCCGTACGGCACCATGGGCGGACCCGGACACCCGTACGACCTGGAGGAATCCGCCCATGGCCGCCGCTCCCGCGCCGAAGACCCTCGCCGCCTTCGAGGCCGCCACGGGCTTCATGCCCCTGAACGAGGGCCTCGCGCTGTACGCGGCCGCGGCCGAGGCCGCTGCGCTGGCACTGCCCCTCCTGGAGGTGGGCACGTACTGCGGGCGCTCGACGATCCTGCTCGCCGATGCCGCCCGCGAGGCGGGCACGACGGCCGTCACCGTCGATCACCACCGGGGCAGCGAGGAGCAGCAGCCGGGGTGGGAGTATCACGACCCGGAGCTGGTCGACCCCGAGGTGGGGCGGATGGACACGCTGCCCTCCTTCCGCCGCACGCTCTTCCACGCGGGCCTGGAGGAGTACGTCGTCGCCGTCGTCGGCCGCTCGCCCCAGGTGGCCCGTATCTGGAACACCCCGCTCGGCCTCGTCTTCATCGACGGCGGCCACACCGACGAGCACGCCGGGGGCGACTACGACGGCTGGGCGCCCCATGTGGCCGACGGCGGACTGCTGGTGATCCACGATGTGTTCCCGGACCCCGCGGACGGCGGCCAGGCCCCGTACCGCGTGTATCTGCGGGCACTCGCGTCCGGCGCGTTCACCGAGGTCTCGGTGACCGACTCCCTGCGCGTCCTGCGGCGTACCGGACCGGGAAGCTGACCGGCCCGGCCAGTGCCGCGACCGGCAATGTCTGCCGGGAGAGGCACTAGCATCGCGAAGGTGTCGTACGACGAGAACCAGCACACCCCGCACCCGCGCCGCGGCCGCGGCACCCTCACCGTCGTGATCGCCGCTCTGGTGCCGAGCGCCCTGGCGGGCTGGCTGGTCTGGCTGGCGATGAGCGGTCCGGACGACAGCGAACCGCCGAAGGTGCTGCCGCTGCCGAGCGGGCAGACCACCGCGGGCAAGCCGGGGCCGGACGCCTCCGACTCCCCCTCGCCGACGCCGCCGGCCACCTCGGCGCCCGCCCCGGCCCCCTCCGCGCCGCCGAAGGGCGGCGGGGCAGGACCGCTCGCCGGAAAGGTCGTGGTCGTCGACCCCGGACACAATCCCGGCAACTTCAAGCACACGTCCGAGATCAACAAGCTCGTGGACATCGGAACCAATCGCAAGGAATGCGACACAACGGGTACGTCCACCAATGACGGCTACACCGAAGCCGCATTCACACGTGATGTTTCACAACGTCTTCGCACTCTGCTGGAAAAGCAGGGCGCAACGGTCGAATTCACCCACGAAAACGACCGGGCGTTCGGTCCCTGCGTCGACGAGCGGGCCAGGATCGGCAACAAGGCGAAGGCGGACGCGGTCGTCTCCGTCCACGCCGACGGCTCGGCCGCGGGCAACCGCGGCTTCCATGTGATCCTTCCCGCCCTGGTCAGCGCGGGCGGCGCGGACACCACGGCGATCGTCGGCCCGTCCCGTGACCTCGGCGAGCGCATTGCCGGGAAGTTCGTCCGGGCGACCGGAAGCGCACCCTCCAACTACGTCGGCGACGGTACGGCGTTGGACGTGCGCAAGGATCTCGGCGGTCTCAATCTGTCCACCGTGCCCAAAGTGTTCATCGAATGCGGCAATATGCGTGACGCACAGGACGCGGCACTTCTGACAAGCTCCGGCTGGCGCCAGAAGGCGGCGCAGGGAATCGCGGACGGCATCGGCAGCTACCTCACGAGGTAAGTCCCGATACCGGGCAGACGACCGGATCGGCCAGACGATAGATTCATCCCTACGATGGGGAGTCACCCCCGAGCTCCGCGTTGTGCACACCGCCGAACCGGCGGCAGCGACGACCGCCCCGATGAGACGACCGACGAAGGACTTTTCACGTGAACATCCGCTCCCTCACTCGAGGCGACGGCGTGGTGATCGGAGCAGCGGTGTTGCTGTTCATCGCCTCGTTCCTCGACACATTCGACTGCTCGGGCAACAACTGTGACGACGTGCCGACCGCCTGGGACAACGGGACCCTGCTCCTGGGTGTCTACCTGGCCGGCATCATCGCCGCGGCGCTGATCGCTCTCTCGCACGCGCTGCCCCAGCCGCCGAAGGTCATCGGGCTGGACCTCGGCCAGGTCGGCGTCGCGGTGGCGGTCTTCACCGCGTGGACCGCGATCGGCGCGATCTTCGACCCGGCGGGCCCGCTGGACTTCGGCGAGAGCGTGGATGCGGGCGTGGGCCTGATCCTCGGCTTCATCGCCGCTCTCGTGCTCGCGGCAGGCGCCGTGTGCTCGCTGATCGTGCCCGCTTTCCGGGCCCCGCTCATGGGTGCCCCCCGTCCCGCCCCCGCCCCCTACGGCGGCCAGCCGCAGGGTGGTTACGGCTACCCGGGCGCCCAGCAGCAGCCGTACGGCGTGCAGCCCGGTCAGCCCGGTCAGCCCCAGCAGCCCTACGGCGGCCAGCCCCAGCCCGGTCAGCCGCAGGCGGGGCAGCCCCAGCCCGGTCCGGCCGCGCCGCAGAAGTCCGGTGCCGAGTTCACGCCGTTCTGGTTCGCGGTGCCGGTGGCCCGTCCGCTGTACGGCGAGGACGGTTCGCCGACCCCGATCGCGGAACTCGCGCCGGGCACCTGGTACCTCGCGGTCGAGCAGCGCGGTCCCGGCCTGATCGCCCAGACGCAGGACGGCCGCCGCGGCGTGCTCCAGGACACCTCGGGCATCCAGCGCGGCTGATCCGCCCGCCGGTCCGACCGACGGCCCCCCGCCCTTCCCGGGCGGGGGGCCGTCGGCGTATTCTGACGCACCGTCAGACGTTGGACGAGGCTCCGGAGGGTGTCTGGTATGCGACTCGGACTTGCTCTCGGCTACTGGGGCCGCGGCCCCGACCCCGGCCATCTCGAACTCGCCCGTGAGGCCGAGCGCCTGGGCTACGACTCGGTGTGGACGTCCGAGGCATGGGGCTCCGACGCCTTCACCCCGCTCACCTGGATCGCCGCGCACACCTCGCGCATCCGGCTCGGGACGGCGGTGGCGCAGATGGCCGCGCGCACCCCCACCGCGACCGCGATGCACGCGCTCACCCTGGACCATCTCTCCGGCGGGCGGATGATGCTCGGCCTCGGTCTGTCGGGACCGCAGGTCGTCGAGGGGTGGTACGGCCGCCCTTTCCCGAGCAGCCCGCTCACCGCGACCCGCGAGTACATCGACGTCATCCGCCAAGTCCTGCGGCGCGAGGCCCCCGTTGAACTCGACGGGCGCTTCCACGCGCACCCCTACCGCGGCGACGGCGCCACCGGTCTCGGCAAACCGCTGAAGCCCATCACGCATCCGCTGCGCGCCTCGCTGCCCCTGCTGCTCGGGGCCGAGGGGCCGAAGAACATCGCGCAGACCACCCGGATCGCCGACGGCTGGCTGCCGCTGTACTGGTCCCCGCTGCGGACCGACGTGTACAAGGCCTCGCTCACGGATCTGCCCGACGGCTTCGTCATCGCGCCGATGGCGCGCGCCCAGGTCTGCGACGACCTCGCGGAGGGCCTGCTGCCGGTCAAGATGATGCTCGGCTTCTACATCGGCGGCATGGGCCACGCGGCCCGCAACTTCCACGCCGATCTGATGGCGCGCATGGGCTACGAGGGCGAGGCCCGTGAGGTCCAGCGGCTGTTCGCGGAGGGACGGCGCGAGGAGGCGGTGCACGCGGTGCCGGACTCCTTCGCCGACGAGATCTCGCTCGTGGGGCCGCGCGCACGGATCGCGGAACGCCTGGAGGCGTGGCGGTCCGGACCGGTCACCGATCTGCTCGTGACCGCCCCGGATCCGCACACCATGCGCGTTCTCGCCGAACTCGCCCTGTAGCAAGGGCTTCTGCCGTCCTGCGGGGACCTGCTGCGCCACGTGTTCGAGAAACGGTGGGTTTCACACGGGCACAAGCGGCAATCCGAGGGCTATGAGTCCTCGTCATCGCACTGGAAGCAACCAGGCCGGGACGGTCATAGCGATCGTCGCGGATGTCATGGCCTTCATCCTGGGCCTGTGGATCCTGATGTACCTGCTGGACGCCAACCGCGCCAACGACCTGGTCAACTTCGTCCAGGACGCGGCCCACTGGCTCGCCGGCTGGTCCTACGACCTGTTCACCTTCGACGAGGCGTGGGCACGCGTCGTCGCCGGATACGGCCTCGCAGCCGTGGTCTACCTCTTTGTCGGCCATGCCGTGGCCGGCAGGCTGCGCCGCCACTAGTACCACCAGCACACCGTACGGACAGGGCCCGCTCAACAGGCCCTACGCCGTGCAGCAGTCGGGAGCCAGCCCCCGCGGCAGGCGCTCTCCTCCGAAGACAGCGGTGGTCGCCTCGTCCCCCCCGAGCGCGGCCACCGCGAGGAGCAGGGAGCCCGCCGTCCAGGTGGTGAGCTCCTCCGGCCACACGGCCGGGCTCCCCTCGAAGACGTACCCCGTCCAGTACATACCGCCCTCGGCCCGCAGATGGCCTACGGCCTGAAGGATCTCCAGCGCACGGTCGGACTCGCCCATGACCCACAGGGCCAGGGCGAGTTCGCAGCTCTCGCCGCCGGTCACCCACGGGTTCGGCAGCACACAGCGCACCCCGAGCCCCGGCACGACGAAGTCGTCCCAGTGCTTCTCGATGCGCTCCGACGCCTCCACTCCGGTCAGCGCGCCGCCGAGCACCGGGTAGTACCAGTCCATCGAGTAGCGGCTCTTGTCGAGGAAGCGCTCGGGGTGACAGCGGATGGCGTGTGCCAGAGCGCCCGCCGCCAGCTCCCAGTCGGGCTGCGGCTCCTCGCGCTCCTCGGCGATCGCCAGGGCGCAGCGCAGTGCGTGGTGCACGGACGAACTGCCGGTCAGCAGTGCGTCGTTGACCGCCGCGCCGCCGTCCTCGGCGGCCTCGCGCTTCCAGCCGATCTGCCCGCCGGGCTGCTGGAGCCGCAGGACGAACTCGATCGCCGCCTGGACGCACGGCCACATCCGGTCGAGGAACGCCTCGTCGCCGGTCGCCAGGAAGTGGTGCCAGACACCGACGGCGACATAGGCGACGAAGTTGGTCTCCCGGCCGCGGTCGGTCGCCAGGGTGGCGTCCCCGTCGTGGTACGCCGCGTACCAGGAGCCGTCCTCGTTCTGGTGCCGCAGCAGCCAGTCGTAGGCGAGGGACGCGGCCTCGTGCTCGCCCGCCGCGTCCAGCGCCATCGCGGCCTCGGTGTGGTCCCACGGGTCCAGGTGGTGCCCGCGGAACCAGGGAATCGCCCCGTCCTCGCGCTGGACGGCGACGATCCCGGCAACGGTCTCGGCGGCCTGTTCGGCGGTGAGCACCCCGGGCAGGACCAGGTGTTCGGTACGGCCGTGGCTGCGCCTGGGCACAGTCACGCCCCGACCTCCGGGTGGTGCGGCTTGGTCGCGTAGGCCACGAAACTCTTGCCGATCAGCGGGTTCAGCGCCTGTTCGGCGAGCCGGGTGGCCAGCGGCTTCTTCATGATGTCCCAGACGAGCAACTGGTGGTACGCCTTGACCGGCAGGGCCTTGTCGTTGTCGACGCCGAACGCGCACTTGAGCCACCAGTAGGGGCTGTGCAGGGCGTGGGCGTGGTGGGTGCCGTACGGCTCCAGACCGGCCTCTTTGATCCTGTCGAGCAGTTCGTCGGCCCGGTAGATGCGGATGTGCCCGCCCTCGACCTCGTGGTAGGCGTCGCTGAGGGCCCAGCAGATCTTCTCGGGGCCGTAGCGCGGCACCGTGATCGCGATGCGTCCGCCGGGCCTGAGCACCCGCACCATCTCCGCGAGCACGCCCTTGTCGTCGGGGATGTGCTCCATCACCTCGGAGATGATCACGACGTCGAACGACTCGTCGGGGAAGGGGAGGTTGAGTGCGTCGCCCTCCATGGCGGTGGCCGTCGCGCCCTGAGGGGCCTCGCCGGCCTCCTTCATGGCGGCGAACCACTTGGCGACCTCGCGGATCTCCTCGCCGTTCTGGTCGAGCGCCACGACCTGCGCGCCACGCCGGTAGCACTCGAACGCATGCCGGCCGGCACCGCATCCGAGGTCCAGGACCCGGTCGCCCGCGGCGAGCGGGAAGCGGGAGAAGTCGACGGTCAGCATGAGTGGTTGCTCCCCACCACTGGGGCCGCGGGGCGGCCTGGTTCCTTGGCCGTGGAACGGCCCATGGCGATGGCCTCGCGGTAGCGCTCGGCCGTGCCCTGTGCCGCTCTGGCCCAGGTGAAACGGGACAGCACCCGCTCGCGGCCGCCGGCACCGAGACGCGCTCTCAGCTCGGGGTCGCCGAGCAGTCTGCCCAGCGCCGCCGCCAGCGCGCCCGCGTCTGCGGGCGGCACCGCGAGACAGCTCTCGCCGTCGGGGCCCGCGACCTCGGGGATCGCGCCGCCCGTGGTGGCGACCAGCGGCGTTCCGGTGGCCATCGCCTCGGCCGCGGGCAGTGAGAAGCCCTCGTACAGCGACGGCACACAGGCGACCTGCGCGCTGCGCACGAGGTCGACGAGTTCGGCGTCCGTGATGCCCTTGACGAACTCCACGGCGTCCTGGAGGCCGTAGCGCTCGATCAGCTGGGCGACCGGCCCGTCCTCGGCGCGCTTGCCGACGACGACGAGATGGGCCGCGGGGTGCTCGGTGCGCAGCTTCGCCAGCGCCTCCACCAGGTGGACGAGGCCCTTGAGGGGCACGTCGGCGCTGGAGGTGGTCACGATGCGCCCGGGCACCTCGGCGACGGCGGGATTCGGCGAGAAAAGGTCGGTGTCGGCGCCGATGTGGACGACCTCGATGCGGTCACGTCGCACGCCGAGGTGCTCGATGATCTCCTGCTGCGAGGTGCCGGACACGGTGAGGACGGACGGCAGCCGGCGAGCGACGCGCTTCTGCATACGGGTGAAGCCGTACCAGCGGCGTACGGAGAGGCGGCGACGGCGGCCGTCCGCGGCGTCCAGCTCCAGCTGCCGGTCCACCGTGATCGGGTGGTGGATGGTGGTGACGAGCGGTGCGCCGAGGTCGCCCAGCAGTCCGTAACCGAGCGTCTGGTTGTCGTGCACGACGTCGAACTCACCCCGGCGCGCGAGCAGATGGCGGCGGGCGCGCAGCGAGAAGGTGAGCGGTTCGGGGAAGCCGCCGGTCCACATGGTCGCGACCTCGACGGCGTCGACCCAGTCGCGGTACTCGCCGCGGCGGGGCGTGCGGAACGGGTCCGGGCTGCGGTACAGGTCGAGGCTCGGGAGCTCGGTGAGCGGCACGCCCTCGTCGAGCACGGGGTAGGGCTGGGCGCCGATCACCTCGACGCTGTGCCCGAGGCGGGCGAGCTCGCGCGAGAGGTGGCGCACATAGACACCCTGGCCGCCGCAGAAGGGGTTGCCCTTGTAGGTGAGGAGCGCGATGCGCAGCGGTGCGTCACCGCCGCCGGACGGCCCCGGACGAGGGCCGACCTCGATGGCCTCAGCGGTCACTCACGGCCCCCTTCTCATGCGTTTTCGCCGGAGCGTAACCGCTCGCGCTAATCTAGAACAAGTTTCAGACTTGATCGTTCGAGGAGCTTCGAATCTACCGGCTGGTAGCACCGCCGTAAGAGCCGGATCAGGTGATTCGCGCCACGACGGGACCGCTGCCATGCTGTGCGATCCGAAGTCGCGCGTGGAACGGGACCCATGACAGCCGAAGCCAAGCCGGCGGGGCCGGCGTCGCCGCCCCTGACGGAGCGCCAGGAGGCGCGCCGCCGTCGCATCCTGCACGCCAGCGCCCAGCTCGCCAGCCGGGGCGGCTTCGACGCGGTGCAGATGCGCGAGGTCGCCGAGGCCGCCGGGGTGGCCCTCGGCACGCTGTACCGCTACTTCCCCTCCAAGATCCATCTGCTGGTCGCCACGATGCAGGACCAGCTCCAGCACATGCACACGACGCTGCGCAAACGCCCCCCGGCCGGGGAGAACGCCGCCGACCGGGTCGCGGAGACCCTGATGCGGGCCTTCCGCGCCCTCCAGCGCGAGCCGCACCTCGCGGACGCGATGGTGCGGGCGCTGACCTTCGCGGACCGCAGCGTCAGCCCCGAGGTCGACACGGTCTCGCGCCAGACGACGGCGATCATCCTGGACGCGATGGGCCTGGAGAACCCGACCCCGGAACAGCTCTCCGCGGTCCGGGTGATCGAGCACACCTGGCACTCGGCACTGATCACCTGGCTCTCGGGCCGGGCCTCGATCGCCCAGGTCAAGATCGACATCGAGACGGTGTGCAGACTGATCGACCTGACGGATCCACGGCGCGGTCACTGATCACCCGTACCGGCCTCGAACCGCGGCCGGGCCGGCTACTCCTCCGGGGGGAAGACCGGCTCCCCGCTGTCCAGCAGCGTGATCGCGATCGCCTCGACCGGGCAGCACTCCGCGGCCGCCAGGATCCGCTCGTTCGCGTCGGTGTCCGTGTCGCGGGCGTGCGACTGGCGCGCCGAGTCGAGGCGGAAGCCCTCCGGGGCGTTGCCGACGCACAGGCCCGAGCCGATGCAGACGCTCCGGTCGACCTCGACGTGCCAGCGGTCCCCCATCAGACGCCCCCGTGCCCGGCCGGCAGGTGGATCATCTTGTGCTCCAGGTACTCGCTGAGCCCCTCGGGGCCGAACTCCCGGCCCACACCGGAGTCCTTGTAGCCGCCGAAGGGGCCGAGCATGTCGAGGCTGAAGGTGTTGACGTTGTACGTGCCCGTCCGGACCCGGCGGGCGAAGTCGATGCCCCGTGCGACGTCGGAGGTCCACACGCTGCCGCTCAGCCCGTAGTCGGAGTCGTTGGCGATCTTCGCGGCCTCCGTCTCGTCGCCGTACGGCAGCAGGCAGATGACCGGGCCGAAGATCTCCTCGCGGGCGATCCGCATGGAGTTGTCGACGCCGCCGAACAGCGTCGGCTCCACGTACCAGCCCCTCTCCAGCGCCGCCGGGCGGCCGCCGCCGGTGAGGATCTTGGCACCTTCCTCCTGCCCGATCCGGATGTAGTCGAGGGAGCGCTGCTGCTGGCGCCGGGCCACGAGCGGGCCGACCTGGGTGGCCGGGTCGAGCGGGTCGCCGACCACCAGGGCGGCGGCCGCGGCCGTGAGCGCCTCGGCGATCTCGTCGTAGCGGCTGCGCGGCGCGAGGATGCGGGTCTGGGCCACACAGGCCTGGCCGTTGTTCATCCACGCGGCCGGGACGATCCCGGCGATCGTGGTGTCGAGGTCGGCGTCGGGGAGGATCACGGCCGCCGACTTGCCGCCGAGCTCCAGGGTGACGCGGGTGAGATGACGTGCCGCGACCTCCATGACGCGCTTGCCGGCCGCCACGGAACCGGTGAACGAGACCTTGTCGATGCCGGGGTGCCCGACGAGGTACTCGCTGACCTCGCGGTCGGCGGGCAGGATCGACAGCACGCCCTCCGGCAGACCCGCCTCCTGGGCCATCTCGGCGAGGATGTAGGAGTCGAGCGGCGACTCGGGCGAGGGCTTGAGCACGACGGTGCATCCGGCAAGCAGCGCCGGGCCCAGCTTGGCGGCGGCGGTGAACTGCGGGACGTTCCACGGCACGACGGCCGCCACCACGCCGACGGGCTCGCGCGTCACGAGGATCGGCCCGAGCGCTCCGGCCCGCGTCTCCTCGTAGACGAAGTCCCGCGCGACGGCGATCGCCGAGTCCCAGACCATCATGGCGCCGAGCGCCTGGGCGAGGACGCTCCAGGAGTACGGGGAGCCGTTCTGCGAGCTGATGGAGCGCGCGATCTCCTCGTGCCGTACGGCGATCGCGTCCTTGATGCGGCTCACGACGGCGATGCGCTCCTCCAGCGTCGCGCGCGGCCAGGGGCCCTCGTCGAAGGCCCTGCGCGCGGCGGCCACGGCGCGGTCGACGTCGGCGCGCGACGCGTGCGGGACCCGGCCGATGACCTGCTCGGTGTGGGGTGAGACGACCTCGATGGTCCCGCCGCCGGCGGGATCGGCCAACTCGCCGCCGATGAACAGCTTTCCGTGTTCCACGAGCTCGGTCATGGCTGCTGCCTCCTGCACCCGGGCTGTTTCTGACACTGTTTCAGAACTGATATCAGTTCTAGTTATGGGGAGCAATGGCGGTGACGAAGAAGCCCGCCGGTGGCAGCGCACCCCCGATCCCGGGGAAGGCGTGCCCTCAACCCCACGGGAAACCGGTCGACTTGGGCGACCATTGGAACCCGTTCTAGTTATAGTGGGAGGGCGTGGCCCTGCCGCCGGACAGAGACGAGGCCCCCATGCCCCAGGTGATCGACCACCGCGGCGGCGTCTGGTCCATCGAGGTGCCCATCCCGGACAACCCTCTCGGTCACACACTCGTCCATCTCCTCGACACCGGCCGCGGGCCCGTCCTCGTCGACACCGGATGGGACGACCCCTCCTCCTGGGACGCCCTCGCAGCGGGACTGGACTCGCTCGGGGTGCGGATCACCGACATCCACGGGGTGGTCGTCACCCACCACCACCCCGACCACCACGGCCTCTCCGGGCAGGTCCGCGAGGCGTCCGGGGCCTGGATCGCGATGCACGCGGCGGACGCCGACGTCGTACGCCGGACCCGGGACGCCGAGCCCGCCCGGTGGCTCGACTACCTCGCCGACAAGCTCAGCCGGGCCGGTGCGCCCGACGAGCACGTCGCGCCCCTGCGGGCAGCCCGGGAGCAGGGGCGGATGCGGACGCTGCCGGGGCTGCGGGCCGCCCTGCCCGACCGGGAGATCGTGCCGGGCGAGCTGCTGGACCTGAGGGACCGGCAGCTGCGGGCGATCTGGACCCCCGGCCACACACCCGGCCATGTCTGTCTGCATCTGGAGGAGGACCACCCGGCCGGACTGCCGGGTCACGGGCGGCTGTTCTCCGGGGACCATCTGCTGCCCGGGATCACCCCGCACATCGGGCTCTACGAGGACCCCGACGACGCCACGGTCACCGACCCGCTGGGCGACTACCTCGACTCCCTGGAGCGCATCGGCCGGCTCGCGCCCGCCGAGGTGCTGCCCGCGCACCAGCACGCGTTCGCCGACGCCCCCGGCCGCGTACGGGAGTTGCTCGGCCATCACGAGGAGCGCCTCACCGGGCTGCTCGACCTGCTCGCCGAACCGCTCACGCCGTGGCAGACCGCCGAGCGGATGGAGTGGAACCGGCCGTGGGAGGAGATCCCCTACGGCTCGCGGAACATCGCCGTCTCGGAGGCCGAGGCGCATCTGCGCCGACTGGTGAAGCTCGGGCGCGCGGAGGTGCTGTCCGGGACGCCCACGACGTACGTCGCTCTCTGACCGGCGCCGGGCCCGGGGCGCAGGGCTCACCTCACCGCCCGGCCCCGGTCGTACGACTCACCTCACCGCCCGGCCCGGGTCGTACGACTCACCTCACCGCCCGGCCCCGGACCGAGCCGCGCCGACCGCCCCGGCGGACGGCACCGGTCGACCCGCCGCCCGTCCCCCGCGGACCGGGCCGCCCGCTCCGGAGAGTCCCGCCCCCGCTCCCCCGCGCGGGCCCCACCGCCATGGGCGGGATCCGCCCGGAGGGGCCCTGGTGACCGGCCGGTACAGTGAGCGAGTCGTCATCACACCCGTACGGGGGGAAGCCGGTGCAAATCCGGCGCTGACCCGCAACCGTGAACCGCCGTCGCCGGCGGTGAGCCGGACTGCCCCGTACGCGGCCGTGACCGGCTCGTGCCCCGGCAACCGCCGGTGGCCGGCACCGTCGAGGAATACGGAGCCGGAGCCCTGGTGCCCACGTGTGCCCGTGCCCGGCTCTCCCGCAGGAGAGGCCCGCCCGCCATGACCCCCGTTCGCCGCACCACCGCGGCGGTCGCCGCATCCGCCGTTCTCGGCATGGCCGTCGTCGCGGCCGCCGCACCGGCAGCCTTCGCGGCTCCCGCCCCCAAGCCGTCGCCGTCCACCGTCCTGCCCTCCGGTCTCTACGGCACGACCGACCCGGCCTACGACGGCGTCTGGCGCCAGTCGCTGGCCCTGCTCGCGCAGGACACGGTGAAGGTGAAGCCCGCCACCAAGGCGGTCGACTGGCTGACCGGCCAGCAGTGCGCGAGCGGCGCCTTCCCCTCGTACCGCGCGGACGCCTCCAAGCCGTGCGACGCCAAGCTCCCGCTGGACTCCAACGCCACCGCTGCCGCCGTCCAGGCTCTCGCCGCGCTCGGCGGCCAGGACGCCGCGGTGAAGAAGTCCGTCGCGTGGCTGAAGTCGGTGCAGAACGCGGACGGCGGCTGGGGCTACAACCCCGGCGGCGCGAGTGACGCCAACTCCACCTCCGTCGTGATCGGCGCGCTCGCGTCGGTGGGCGAGAAGCCGGCCGCGGTGAAGGCGAAGAGCGGGAAGTCGCCGTACGACGCTCTGCTGACCTTCGCGAAGCCCTGCACCGGCAAGGACGCCGGCGCGTTCGTGTTCCAGGTGAAGCAGCCCGGCATAGTCGCCGACTCCACGGCGGCGGGCGTGCTGGGCGCGCTCGGCAAGGGCCTCGCGGTCGAGGGTCCGAAGCCGGTGGCGCCCGCCGCCTGCGGCGCCGGGGCCACGCCGGAGCAGGCCGCGCAGAACGGTGCCGCGTACCTCGTGACCGCGCTGAAGAAGACCGGTCACCTCGACTCGGCGCCGATGCCCGGGGCCGAGAACCCTGCCCCGCAGCCCGACTTCGGCAACACGGCGGACGCGGTGACGGCCCTGTCCGCCGCCGGCCACTTCGACCAGGCCGCCGACACGATGACGTGGCTGGAGAAGAACGCGGCGGCCTGGGCGAAGGCGTCGGGACCGGCGGCGTACGCGCAGCTGATCCTCGCCGCCCACGCCTTCGGCGCGGACCCGCAGGAGTTCGGTGGCGCCGACCTCGTGGAGCAGCTGAACGCGACCGGGCCCGCTCCGCAGGCGTCCGGCGCCGAGAAGTCCGATTCGTCGGGGTCGACGGGGTCGTCCGACGCGTCCGAGAAGGACGGCAAGGACGACTCCGGCATCGGCGTGTGGTGGATCGTCGGCGCGTTCTTCGTGGCCAGCGTCGGCGTGGGCATCCTGTTCAGCGGCCGCCGCAAGAAGCAGTGATGCGGGCGCGACTGCTCGCCCTGGTCCTCGCGCTCGGCACCGCGCTGACGGTGCTGGGCGCGGGGCCCGCCCATGCGGCGGGCTACCGCTACTGGTCGTTCTGGCAGGGCGCCGGTGACGGGACCTGGGCGTACGCCACCGAGGGACCGGCGACGGCGCGCCCCGACGACGGCGCGGTCAACGGCTTCCGGTTCTCCGTGAGCGAGGACAGCTCGGACTCGGCGCGACCGCGGAAGGCGCCGGACTTCGCGGCGATCTGCGCAGGCACGGCCCCGAAGGCGGGCACGAAGCGGATCGCGCTGGTCATCGACCCCGGCACCCCGCAGGACGCGCCGAAGGGCGAGGCACCTCCCGCGCTGCGGGCCGCGTGCGCCCGGGTGGCACCCGACGCGACGACGGCGGAGGCGCTGGCGTCGGTGGCGAAGCCCCTGCGGTACAACAACCAGGCGCTGCTGTGCGGGATCTCGGGCTATCCGGTGTCGGGCTGCGGCGAGCAGATCGCGGCTCCGGCCGCCTCCTCGGCACCCGCCGCCTCCGCGACGGCGGCTGCCTCCGAGGGCTCGGCCGGCTCGGACGGCGGTCCGTCGCTCGGACTGGTGGCGGGCCTGGCGGCGATCGGGCTGCTGGCAGCCGCGGCGGTGTGGCAGTCCCGGCGCCGGCGCGGATGAGGACGGACACCGGCGTGCGGCGCGAACCGGCGGACGGCGCGGGAGCACGGGGACACCGGTCCCCGTGGCACCGGCTGCGCGCGCCCGAGGCGCACCGCGGCAACTCGCTGCACGCCGGGGCCTGG
Organism: Streptomyces sp. NPDC058685; assembly: GCF_042714725.1. Taxonomy (NCBI): domain Bacteria; kingdom Bacillati; phylum Actinomycetota; class Actinomycetes; order Kitasatosporales; family Streptomycetaceae; genus Streptomyces; species Streptomyces sp. NPDC058685. The sequence goes on along the minus strand of NZ_JBHXSL010000026.1, from coordinate 13,287 downwards.
TGGCTGTGGGCCCTCGGGCTCGCCACCGCCGCGTCGCGGACCACGAACCCCCTGCTCCTCGGGCTGCTCGTGGGCGTGGCCGGCTATGTCGTCGCCGCCCGGCGCACGGACGCGCCCTGGGCCCGTTCCTACGGCGCGTTCGTCAAGCTGGGTCTTGTCGTCATCGCCGTCCGTGTCCTCTTCTCCGTGGTGCTCGGCTCCCCCATCCCCGGTACGCATGTGCTGCTCACGCTTCCCGAAGTCCCGCTTCCCGACTGGGTCCGCGGCATCCGGATCGGCGGCCGGGTCTCGGCCGAGCAGATCGTGTTCGCGCTGTACGACGGCGCGAAGCTGGCCACGCTCCTCATCTGCGTCGGCGCCGCCAACGCTCTCGCCAATCCGGCCCGGCTGCTCAAGTCGCTGCCTGCCGCGCTGTACGAGGCCGGTGTCGCCGTCGTCGTCGCGATGACCTTCGCGCCGAACATGGTGTCCGACGTCGTCCGGCTGCGCACCGCCCGCCGGCTGCGCGGCCGCCCCACCGGCGGGATCAGGGCGATCGCGCAGATCGGACTGCCCGTCCTGGAGGGTGCGCTGGAGCGTTCGGTCGCGGTCGCCGCGTCGATGGACGCGCGGGGGTACGGGCGCAGCGCCCAGGTCCCGCCCGCCGTCCGCCGTACGACCACCGTCCTCACGCTCGGCGGGCTCCTCGGAGTCTGCGCGGGCACGTACGGGCTGCTGGCCGCGGAGGGCGCCGCGTACGGACTGCCCGTTCTCGTCGGCGGGCTGGGCGCCGCGCTGGCAGGACTGTGGCTCGGCGGCCGGCGCTCCGTCCGCAGCCGCTACCGCCCCGACCGGTTCGGCCCGCGGTCCTGGCTGGTGGCCGGATCGGGCGTGGCCGTCGCGGCGTTGATGATCCGCGCGGGCAGCTGGGACCCCCAGGCGCTGCACCCGGGCGTCGTGCCGCTGACCGCGCCCACCCTGCCGTTGTGGCCCGCGGTCGGCATCCTGATCGGACTGCTGCCGGCGTTCGTCGCGCCCGTCCCCGAGGCATCCAAGGAGTCGACCCCGTGATCCGCTTCGACAACGTGTCGGTGACCTACGGCGATGCCGCGTCGCCCGCGATCAGCGACGTCGATCTGACCGTTCCCGAAGGGGAGCTGGTGCTCCTCGTCGGTCCGTCGGGGGTCGGCAAGTCGACACTGCTGGGCGCAGTGTCCGGACTGGTGCCCCACTTCACCGGCGGCACCCTGCGCGGTCGTGTCACCGTCGGCGGCCGTGACACCCGCACGCACAAGCCGCGCGAACTGGCGGACCTCGTCGGCACGGTGGGCCAGGACCCCCTGGCCCACTTCGTCACCGACACGGTCGAGGACGAGCTGGCGTACGGCATGGAGTCGCTCGGTCTCGCGCCCGAGGTGATGCGCCGGAGGGTAGAGGAGACGCTCGATCTGCTCGGCCTGGCGGAGCTGCGCGACCGGCCGATCGCCACGCTCTCCGGAGGGCAGCAGCAACGGGTCGCGATCGGCTCGGTGCTCACCCCGCACCCGCGCGTGCTGATCCTCGACGAGCCGACGTCCGCGCTGGACCCGGCCGCGGCGGAAGAGGTGCTGGCGGTCCTCCAGCGGCTGGTGCACGACCTCGGCACCACGGTGCTGATGGCCGAGCACCGGCTGGAGCGGGTGGTGCAGTACGCGGACCAGGTCGTCCTGCTGCCCGGTCCCGGCATGGCTCCCGTGATCGGTGAACCGGCCGGGGTGATGGCGGCGTCGCCGGTGTACCCGCCCGTGGTGGGCCTCGGACGGCTCGCTGGCTGGGACCCACTGCCGCTGTCCGTACGGGACGCCCGGCGCAGGGCGTCCGGCCTCCGGGAGCGTCTGGCGGACCTCTCCCCCACGAGGACCGGACCGGACGTGGGCGATCGGGGTGCCGACCGCGCCTCGGTCCCGGACCGCGCTTCCGGTACGGACCGGGCTTCCGCCACCGACCGGCCTTCCGGGCGCCGGAAGTTCCTCCCGGTGAGGGGCGCGTCCGCGAGCCGCGCGACGGGACCGGTGCGGACGGGGCCGGCGGACCACCTCGCCGTCACCACCCGGCTCGGCGTGCGCCGCGGGCGCGTGGAGGCGCTGCGCGGAGTCGGCATCACGGTCGGCGCCGGCGAGACCGTCGCGCTGATGGGGCGCAACGGCGCCGGGAAGTCGACCCTCCTCTCCGCCCTCGTCGGCATGGTCGAACCCGCCTCGGGCAGCGTCCTGGTCGGCGGTCTCACCCCGCACCGGACCAGCCCTCGCGAGCTCATCCGGCAGGTCGGGCTCGTGCCGCAGGAGCCGCGCGACCTGCTGTACGCGGACACGGTCGCCGCCGAGTGCGCGGCCGCCGACGCCGACGCGGGCGCCGAGCCGGGCTCCTGTCGGGCGCTGGTCGGCGAGCTGCTGCCCGGCGTGCAGGACGGAACGCATCCGCGCGATCTGTCCGAGGGGCAGCGGCTCGCGCTCGCGCTGGCCGTCGTCCTCACCGGGCGTCCGCCGCTGCTGCTTCTCGACGAGCCGACCCGCGGGTTGGACTACGCGGCGAAGGCCCGGCTCGTCGGTGTGCTCCGGGGTCTGGCGCGCGAGGGGCACGGCATCGTGCTGGCCACGCACGACGTGGAGCTGGCGGCGGAACTGGCGCACCGGGTGGTGATCCTGGCCGACGGCGAGATCGTCGCGGACGGACCGACGTCCGACGTCGTCGTCTCGTCACCCGCCTTCGCGCCGCAGGTCGCCAAGATCCTCGCTCCGCAGCCCTGGCTGACCGTCTCCGAGGTCCGGGAGGCGCTGCGATGACGACAGCACGTCCGGTCCGGCTGGGCCCCCGTTCCGTTCTCGCGCTCGCGCTGGTGAGCGCGGTCGGAGTGGTCGCCTTCGGCTGGCCGCTGCTCGCCGACCCCGGGTCCGGGCTCGCCCACTCCGCGGACGCGCCCTGGCTGTTCGCCGCGCTGCTTCCGCTGCTCGTGGCCGTCGTCGTCGCGACGATCGCGGACAGCGGCATGGACGCCAAGGCGGTGGCCATGCTCGGCGTGCTCGCCGCGGTCGGGGCGGCGCTGCGTCCGCTCGGCGCCGGGACCGCGGGCCTGGAACCCATGTTCTTCCTGATGGTCCTGAGCGGCAGGGTGCTGGGGCCGGGCTTCGGCTTCGTCCTGGGCTCGGTGACGATGTTCGCGTCCGCGCTGCTCACCGGCGGGGTCGGGCCCTGGATGCCGTTCCAGATGCTGTCGATGGGCTGGTTCACGATGGGCGCGGGGCTGCTGCCGGGAGCCGAGCGGCTGCGCGGCCGTGCCGAGGTGCTGATGCTCGGGGCGTACGGCGCGGTCGCCGCGTTCGCCTACGGCACGATCATGAACCTTCAGGGCTGGACGTACATCGGCGGGTTGTCGTCGGGGATCTCCTTCCGGCCGGGCGATCCGGTCCACGACAACCTGGTGCGCTTTCTGGCCTACTGCGCGGCGACCTCGTTCGGCTGGGACCTCGGTCGGGCGGCGCTGACGGTCGTCCTGACGCTCGCCATCGGCTCGACCGTCCTCAAGGCGCTGCGTCGTGCCACGCGCCGGGCGGCGTTCGAGGCGCCGGTCGCGTTCGAGGGTGCGGCCGGATTCGAGGGACCGGCCGCGTCGCAGGCGCCGGCCGCGTTCGAGGGACCGGCCGCGTCGCAGGCGCCGGCCGGGTCCGAGGGCCCGGCGGACCCGGGCTCGGGCCGGGCCCCGGGAGGGGCCCCGGCCCGGTGACCGTCCCGCCCGCTACAGCCGCTGGATGATCGTCGCCGTCGACAGCGCGCCCCCCGCACACATCGTGATCAGTGCGAACTCCCGGTCACGCCGTTCCAGTTCGTGCAGCGCCGTGGTGATCAGCCGGGCGCCCGTGGCGCCCACCGGGTGCCCGAGCGCGATGCCGCCACCGTTGACGTTGACCTTGTCCAGGTCCTGCTCGAAGACCTGCGCCCAGCTCAGCACCACCGACGCGAACGCCTCGTTGACCTCCACCAGATCGATGTCCCGCAGGGACATCCCCGCCTTGCCCAGCACCGCGCGGGTCGCGTCGATGGGGCCGTCGAGGTGGAAGTGGGGGTCCGCACCGACGAGCGCCTGCGCGACGATCCGGGCGCGCGGCTTCAGCTTGAGAGCCCTCGCCATCCGCTTCGACGCCCACATGATGGCCGCCGAGCCGTCCGATATCTGCGAGGAGTTGCCCGCGGTGTGCACAGCGGTCGGCATGACCGGCTTCAGCCGGGCCAGCGCCTCCATGCTGGTGTCGCGCAGTCCTTCGTCACGGTCGACGAGCCGCCACATGCCCTGCCCCGCGGCCTGCTCCTCCTCGGTCGTCGGCACCTGGACGGCGAACGTCTCGCGCTTGAAGCGCTCCTCGGCCCAGGCTTCCTGGGCGCGTTCCTGCGACAGCAGCCCGAGCGAGTCGACGCGTTCGCGGGACAGTCCGCGGTGGCGGGCGATGCGCTCGGCCGCCTCGAACTGGTTGGGCAGATCGACGTTCGACTCGTCGGGGAACGGCTTGCCCGGGCCGTGCTTGGAGCCGCTGCCCAGCGGCACACGCGACATCGCCTCGACCCCGCAGCTGATGCCGACGTCGATGACACCCGCCGCGATCATGTTGGCGACCATGTGACTGGCCTGCTGCGAGGATCCGCACTGGCAGTCCACGGTCGTCGCCGCCGTCTCGTACGGCAGCCCCATGGTCAGCCACGCGGTGCGCGCGGGGTTCATGGACTGTTCGCCGGCATGGGTGACCGTGCCGCCGACGATCTGCTCGACGCAGTCGGCCTGGATGCCGGTACGGCCGAGCAGTTCACGGTAGGTCTCGCCCAGGAGATAGGCGGGATGCAGATTGGCGAGCGCGCCTCCGCGCTTGCCGATGGGAGTGCGTACGGCTTCGACGATGACGGGTTCCGCGGCCATGAGCTCGTCCTCTCCTCCACATGTGCGGGGCGTCCCGGCGCCGTCGCACGAGAACTAGTACGCGTTCTAGTTCTCTGAGAAGTCTTATGAGTGCTACCCCCGGTACGCAAGGGCCTTGCACGCCCCCGCTGCGGAGTTGGCGCGCAACAGTTCCCGCCGTGGCTCTTGCCACTTGTAGAACTCGTTACTAGCTTTCGGTCAATTCTGATGGGTCGTCAGAGATTGGTGCCCCGGGCACCGCCGCCGGACCCGCCGCGAGACCCTGGAGTTGACGTTGAAGCTGCCGAAGGACTGCCCCCATCTGCCCGCAGGGTTCGACTTCACCGACCCCGATCTGCTCCAAGCCCGCGTCCCGCACCCCGAGTTCGCCCGGATGCGGCAGACCGCACCGGTCTGGTGGTGCGCGCAGCCGGCCGGCATCTCCGGTTTCCAGGACGAGGGGTACTGGGCGGTCACCCGGCACGCCGACGTGAAGCATGTCTCGACCCACCCGGAGCTGTTCTCGTCCAACACCAACACCGCGGTCATCCGCTTCAACGAGTCGATCAGCCGTGACCAGATCGAGGTCCAGAAGCTGATCATGCTCAACATGGACCCGCCGGAACACACCCGGGTGCGTCAGATCGTCCAGCGCGGTTTCACTCCCCGCGCCGTGCGGTCCCTCCAGGACGCCCTGCGCTCGCGGGCCCGCGGCATCGTGGAGAGCGCGCGGGCGGGCGCGAAGAGCGACGGCAGCTTCGACTTCGTCACCGAGATCGCGGTGGAACTCCCGCTCCAGGCGATCGCCGAACTCATCGGTGTGCCGCAGGAGGACCGGGCGAAGATCTTCGACTGGTCCAACAAGATGGCGGCGTACGACGATCCGGAGTACGCCATCACCGAGGAGATCGGCGCCGAGGCGGCGATGGAGATCGTCTCGTACTCGATGAACCTCGCCGCGGCCCGCAAGGAGTGCCCGGCCAAGGACATCGTCAGCACGCTGGTCGCCGCGGAGGACGAGGGCAACCTCTCCAACGACGAGTTCGGCTTCTTCGTGATCCTGCTGGCGGTGGCCGGAAACGAGACCACACGCAACGCCATCAGCCACGGTATGCACGCCTTCCTCACCCATCCCGAACAGTGGGAGCTCTACAAGCGCGAGCGCCCCGAGACGGCGGCCGAGGAGATCGTGCGCTGGGCGACCCCCGTCGTCTCTTTCCAGCGCACCGCGACCCAGGACCTCACACTCGGCGGTCAGCAGATCCGCAAGGGCGACCGCGTCGGGATCTTCTACTCGTCCGCCAACAACGACCCCGAGGTCTTCGACGCACCCGAGCGGTTCGACATCACACGCGACCCCAACCCGCACCTCGGCTTCGGCGGCGGGGGCCCGCACTTCTGCCTCGGCAAGTCGCTGGCGGTGATGGAGATCAACCTGATCTTCAACGCGATCGCGGACGTGCTGCCGGACCTGCGTCTGGCGGGCGACCCCCGGAGACTGCGCTCGGCCTGGCTGAACGGGATCAAGGAACTCCAGGTCGTCCACGGCTGACCAAGGCCCCGGGAGCCGTGCACCGGCGCCCGGGATCCGCCCACCGAACGCGGGAGGCGGGGGCCCCTCACCCACGCCCCGCCCCTGCCTCCCGTCGCCTGCGCCACTTCGCCTGCGCCACTTCGGGCTGCGCGTCACCTCGGGGCGCACGTCACATCTCGTACGTCGTGCGCGCGACTCCGGCCGCGTACGTCACTTGGGGGCGGCCGGGACCGCGGACTCCGCCGGTTCCGCGCGTTCCTCCGCGCGTTCCCTGGGAAGGCCCGTCCCCGGTCTCGCGGTTTCCGTCACCGTCGACGGCAGCAGTCTCCGGCGTCCCGAGAGCACGTACGTCAGGCCGAAGCCCGCGCCGACGACCGCCGCGCCGCCCACCGCGTCCAGAATCCAGTGGTTCGCCGTGGCCACGATCGCGCCGGCCGTGAACAGCGGGTGCAGCAGGCCCAGCAGCTTCATCCAGAGCTTCGGCGCGAGCACGACGACGACCAGTCCGCACCAGAGCGACCAGCCGAAGTGCAGGGACGGCATCGCGGCGTACTGGTTGGTGACCGCGGTCATCGCTCCGTAGTCGGGGTTCGCGAGGTCCTGCGGCCCGTGCACCGTGTCGATGAAGCCCATGCCCGGCATCAGCCGCGGCGGGGCCAGCGGATAGAGCCAGAAGCCCAGCAGGGCGAGGACCGTGGCGAAGGCGAGCGACGAGCGCGCCCAGCGGTAGTCGACGGGGCGGCGGACGTAGAGGATGCCGAGGATGCTCAGCGGCACCACGAAGTGGAACGACGTGTAGTAGAAGTTGAAGAAGGACTCGGCCCACTCCGCGTTCGCCACGGCCTTGTTGGCCCACAGCTCGATGTCGATGTGCAGCGCCCGCTCGATGGAGACGACCTGCCGGCCGTGCTCCTCGGCCGCGCCGACACTGCCGGTGGCGGCGGTGCGGATGTGCGAGTAGGCGGAGTAGCCGACCCGGATCACCAGCAGTTCGAGGAGCAGGTTCGGGCGGGCCAGCACGCGCCGCCAGAACGGCAGCAGCGGGATCCGGCTCCAACGGGACGGAACCGGGGAGACGTACTCGGTCGGGACCGGGCGGCGGAAGTACGGCGAGGTGCGCGGCAGGAACGGCACCGCGACGGCGGCGGCGAGCGCCGCGATCAGCAGGGCGTTGTCGCGCACCGGGTGCGTCACGGCCATGTTGGGCAGCAGCATCTTGCCGGGCAGCGTCATCGCCAGAATGACGAGAACCGGCCAGAGCATCCGGTCGGACGCCCGCTTGCCGACCCGGCCGACCACGGCGAGCAGCACCCACAGGAGTTGGTGCTGCCAGGCGGTGGGCGAGACGGCGACGGCGACACAGCCGGTGAGGGCGACGGCGAGGAGGAGCTGGCCGTCCTTGGCGTACCGCACCGCGCGGCGCAGGCCGAACCAGACGACGGCCGCGGCCAGCGCCGCGTACAGCGTGATCTCGAGCGGGCCTTCGAGGCCGAAGCGCAACAGCGCACCGTGCAGGGACTGGTTGGCGAGGCTGTCGGGGCGGGCGCCGAGGCCGGCGCCCGCCACATGGTGGACCCAGTACGTCCAGGAGTCGCCGGGCAGTGCGGCCCAGGCGAGCGCCGACAACGCGGTGAAGGTCCCCGCCGAGGTGACGGCGGCCTGTTTGCGTCCGGTGAACCACAGCAGGGGCGCGAAGAGCAGTGCGGTGGGCTGAAGGGCCGCGCCGATGCCGATCAGCACACCGGACGATCTCTCACCGCGGGCGACGAAACAGCCGACCAGCACGAGGAGGACCGGGATGATGCTCGTCTGCCCGAGATAGAAGCTGTTGCGCACCGGCAGCGACAGCATCAACAGGCTGATGGCGATGGGCGCCGCCAGCAGACCGCTGCGGCGCGAGACCGGCCCCGGCAGCGCGCGGGCGACGACCAGTCCTATCCCGACGACGAGCAGCAGGGTCCCGAAGGTCCAGGCGACACCGAGGCTCTGCTCGGCGGAGCGGGTCAGCGGTTTGAGCACCAGCCCGGCGAACGGGGTGCCGGTGAACCGGTCGGTGTCGTACAAGGAGCCCTTGACGTGCAGGACCCCGTTCTCACCTATCCAGGTCTCCAGGTCGACGAGCCGTTCCCCCGGTGGCAGACGCAGTACCGCCGTCGCCTGCCGTATCGCGAGAACGGCGGCCACGAGCCACAGCGCCGCCCTGGCCGCACCCATCCTCGAGTCCGTCGTCGCACTTCCGCGCACGCTGTGCTCCGCGTTCGCCACGTCGCGCCGCGCCTCCCCTGCGTTCTGTGATTCAGGTCCGTAGAGCCTTGCACTGCCCCATGAAGGAGACTCAGGCAACCCCCTCTTTGCCTGAGTGTCACCCTGTTTTGACCGAATATCTCGCCAACCGACCCCGGAACCACGGGCCGCGGGCCGTCGTCGGAGGAGGTATGCGGGGGAACATACAAGAACACCGGCGCGTACACCTGCGGGTTCGGACGCGCGGCGCCTCAGCGGGTGTGCTGCGACGGCGCGTTGTCCTGGTGGTGCTGGCGTTGTTCGCGCTCCAGCTCGGATCGTTGATCGCCCCGGCGTACGCCTGCGGTTGCGGCGCGATGATCCCGGACCGGGGTTCGCGGATGGCCGTCGACCGGGAGACGTCGGTCGTGAGCTGGGACGGGCGCGTCGAGCGGATCCAGATGCGGTTCACGGTCGACGGGGACGCTCCCGAGGCCGCGTGGATCATGCCCGTGCCCACCCGCGCCACCGTCGAACTCGGTGATCGGGCGCTGTTCGACGAGTTGGAGCGGGCGATCGAGCCGGAGGAGAGGACGCGCCACCACTTCTGGCCCCGCGAGGGCGACTGGCCCCTCTCGGACGGTTCGGCAGGCGACTCGGCCGGTGCGCCGGCACCGGGCAGCGGTGCTCCCGGGGTGGGGGTCGTCGGACGCGAGAGGCTCGGCGACTTCGATGTCGCCCGGTTGACGGCGACCGACCCCGAGGCGCTGCGAAGCTGGCTGAAAACCAATGGTTTCGAGCTGCCGGACGGGCTGGAGACCGAGCTGCGCCCGTATGTGCGGCAGCAGTGGGAGTACGTGGCGGTGCGGCTGGCGCCGGATGCCGACGACGCCGTGCTGCGCGGCACGCTGGATCCGCTGACGCTGCGCTTCGCGAGCGACCGGCCGGTCTATCCGATGCGGCTGTCCCGGCTGGCGAAGAACCCGCAGTCGCTCGGGCTGTTCGTCCTGGCCGCACACCGGATGGAGCCGCAGAGCGCCATCGGCGGCGACGAGCCGGAGGTGCTGTTCGCCGGCGCGGCGGAGCGGAGCGCGGCCCTCGACGCTTTCACGGGCGGCGGCGGGAGGTTCCTGACCGCGCTGGAGCAGGAGTTCCCGCGGCCGGACCGGATCAACGGGGACCACGTCCTACGGGCCGCGGAGCAGGACACACCCTTCCGGCGGGTGGTGTACGAGGACGAGTTGCTGACCGTCGGCGGTGTTCCCGCGTGGCTGCTGACCGTCGGCGGCGGGCTCGCGCTGGTGGCCGTGATCGTCGTTCTGCGGGTCCGGGCCCATCGCCGTCGGCCGGTGATCCCGCCGCCGCCCGTTCACGCGCCGCCGCCGCTGTCCTGAGCGCCGCGCCCCACCGGGCGGGGGCCTGACGGGAGCAGACCTGACGGGCGACCTTCCTGCGGAAGCTGGTCCGGACGGGAAGGTCCCTGCCTGGAATAGGTTGGACGTATGACTCAGGAGCAGTGGAACGCCGTCGACCGCTACATCACCGACCTCCTCGCCCCCGACGACGAGGCACTCGCCGCGGCCCTCACGGAGAGCGAGAGCGCGGGGCTCCCCGCCATCGCCGTCGCCGGGAACCAGGGCAAGCTGCTGCATCTGCTGGCCCGCCTCCAGGGCGCGCGGACGGTGCTGGAGATCGGGACACTGGGCGGCTACAGCACGATCTGGCTGGCCAGGGCGCTGCCCGAGGGCGGCAGGCTGATCTCGCTGGAGTACAGCGCCGAGCATGCGGAGGTGGCGCGGACCAACCTGGCCCGCGCGGGCCTGGACAAGATCGCCGAGGTGCGGACGGGGGCGGCGCTGGACACGCTGCCACTGCTGGCGAAGGAGCCGGGCGCGGGCCCGTTCGACCTGATCTTCATCGACGCGGACAAGAAGAACAATCCGCAGTACGTGGAGTGGGCCCTCACCATGTCCCGCCCCGGCAGCGTGATCATCGTCGACAACGCGGTACGCGGCGGTGCCGTGGTGGACGAGAACAGCACCGATCCCGCGATCGCCGGCACCCGCCGTATGTACGAACTGGTGGCGAACGAGCCGCGGCTGGACGCCACGGCGGTCCAGACGGTGGGCACCAAGGGCTACGACGGCTTCCTGCTGGCGCGCGTCGTCTCCTGACGGGCCCGGCGGCGGCCGGGAATTGCCCCGGCCCGGGGACGGGGGAGGCCCCGGGCCGGGAGTCGGTGGGTCAGCGCGGGGCGCTGCCGCCGCTCGCGGCGTCCGTGCGCGCCTGGTCCTCGATGCGCCGCTTGGCGTCCTTCCAGTCGATCGGCAGCTCCGCCACCGGGACCTCCCAGAAGGTGAACGTGGACTCGCTCATGACGGAGCGCAGCCCGGTCATGATGCTCTTGTGGGGCTCGGTCCGCGCGTAGGTGTAGAGGGCTTCCTTGTCCTCCCACGCGGAGAGGGTGAAGAAGACGCCCTTCAGGAGCTGGGCCTCCAGGGAGGCCCCGAGGGCGCCCGGCGCCTTGCGCACCTGGCCCCAGGCGGAGAGCGACTTCAGGAAGAAGCGCGGAACGTCCTTGGCGGACCTCACGTCGAGACGCGAGGCCATGACGAAGGCGGTGGTGTCGGGCCGGGCCGGGTTCGGCGTCGCCCAGGGAAGAGTCGGCACGGTATCCTCGCATCCACAGTTGGTGAGTGGCAGTATCTATATTAGACAGCAGTGCTGCCCAATTGCCAGTGGGAAGCGGGATCAGGGTGAGAATTTCCGAGTTGAGCCGCCGCAGCGGAGTGTCCACCGCGACCATCAAGTACTACCTGCGCGAAGGGCTGCTGCCGCCCGGACGCGCCACAGCCGCGACCCAGGCGGAGTACGGCGAGTCGCATGTGCGCCGCCTCCGGCTGATCCGGGCCCTCATCGGCGTCCGGGGCCTGACGGTGAGCGCCGCCAAGGACGTCCTGGACACCATCTCCGAGGGCAACTCCGACACCCATGAGCTGCTGGGTCTCGTCTTCGGCGTGTGGCCGGCCGGCGGAAAGGACGAGGGCGCCGCGGAGGAGGACCACTCCGGTGTGGCGGCGCTGGTCTCCGAGATGGGCTGGAAGGTCAGCGAGCACAATCCGGCCCGCCAGGTCATCACCCAGACTCTCCACACGCTGCGCTCCCTCGGCATGGACTACGACTGGCACGATCTCGTCCCGTACGCCGAACTCGCCGAGAAGACGGCCGTGCTCGATCTCGACCAGCTCCAGGGACCGGACGATCCGCTCGAAAAGGCCGAGCGGGCCGTACTGCTGACCTTCCTGCTGGAACCCGCGCTGCTGGCACTGCGCCGGCTCGCCCAGGAGGCCGAGTCGACGATCCGGCACCGCGGCTGACCCGAACGGTCCGCCGCGTTCCGGGAATCGACCGGACCCACGTGTGCGTCCATGCCATCACGGTGTGTGTGACGGACACATGAGTGATCGGTACTCACCCCGATGGGGAACTCCCGCTCCGCATACGGCGCGGAACACCGGAGTGGGAGGGGTGAAGTGAGTAGCCGCAACTCAAGCCCGCCCGGTCCTACGAATGGTCTCCTCGTGTGCTGAATGCAGCACGGTGAATACCGTGCACCGCGCACGGGGAGGCAAGAGCATGCAGTTCAGAATTCTGGGCGCGCCCGAGTTGTACGACGAGAAACGGCACCGGCGCATTCCGCTGACGAGTCCCAAGCAGCGCATGCTGCTGGGCGCACTGCTCGCCCGCGCGAATTCCCCGGTCCCGCGGGAACGGCTGGTACGCGAACTCTGGGGCGCGCTGCCGCCGAAGAAGGCCCGTAACACGCTCAACGCCCATGTGTCGGGACTGCGCAAGGCGCTCGCGGAAGCGGAACCGGAACGGGCCGCGACCCCACGTCTGGTGGCCCACGCCTCCGGCTACCTGCTCCAGGCCCGCCGCACGGAGATGGACAGCGGCCAGTTCTGCCTCGCCGTGGATCAGGCCCAGCGGATGTACCGGATCGATCCGCAGAGCGCGTACGCCACCCTGCGCGGCGCCCTCGGCCTCTGGCGCGGCACCGCCCTGGAGGGCGGTCCGCACGGCCCGGTCTGCGCCGCGCTGGTCGCCCGTCTGGAGGAGGAACGCCAGCAGGCGCTGGAGATCCTCTTCGACTCCGCGCTGCGCACGGGCCGGCACCGGCGGATCATCCCGGAGCTGGAGGAGGTCACCGCCGCCCATCCGCTGCGCGAGCGCTTCCACGACCAGCTGATGCTGGCACTGTGCCGCTCCGGCCGCGGCGGCGACGCGATCGGCGTCTACACCCGCGCACGCCACCGGCTCACCGCGGAACACGGCCACACCCCACTGCTGTCCGCGCGCCTGGAGCAGATCAGTGTGCAGTCCCCCGTGCTGTACGGCGCCGAGGCGGAGACCCCCGACGCCCGCGCCCGCCTCGAAGCGGAACCCCCTCCGACCGGCACGCGCGAGTTCACACGGACGCGTTTCACGGTGAAGCGCATCGAACAGGAGGACTCGGCGGCACGCTCGGTGATGGGCTTCCTGACCGAACTCCTCAGCGGCCAGGCGCTGCACTCGGGTGGTGTGTGAAAGACGCGAGAACGCCCCGGAGAATCCGCGAGGGATTCTCCGG
>NZ_JBHXSL010000025.1:65529-101186 GCF_042714725.1 Streptomyces sp. NPDC058685 | reverse complement strand
CCCGGGGGCCTACACACCCCCCCAACAACCCTGGGGGGGGCCGGGCTTTGGGCCGGGCCCCGGGCCCTCAGCCTGCCGACGGCTACGCGCGCTTCGCGCGACCGCCCGTCAGTTGTCGTCCTCGTCGATCAGGAAGCCCCGCATCGGCGACGGTGCCTGCTGCATCGGCTGCGGCGCCTGCGGCCGTACCGGTGCCATCGGCTGGGTCATCGCCGGGGACATCTGCTGCTGGCCACCGTACGAGGGCGGACCGCCCATCGACGGGTTGCCGCCCATCGACTGGCCCATGGACGGGTTGCCACCCATGGTGTGACCCATCGAACCCGCGCCGGCCGAAGCCATCGACGGGGACGGCGGCAGCGACGCGGCCGCAGGGGTCCGCGGCGGAGCCAGCGAGTCGTCAGCCTGGGTCTCCAGCTGACGCAGCTGCGACTCCAGGTAGGACTTCAGACGCGTACGGTACTCACGCTCGAAGCCTCGCAGGTCCTCGACCTTGCGCTCCAGCGTGGCGCGGGCCGACTCCAGCGAGCCCATCGCGACGCGGTGCTTCTCCTGCGCGTCCCGCTCGAGCGCGTCCGCCTTGGCGCGGGCGTCCCGCTCCAGGCCCTCGGCGCGCGAACGAGCCTCGCCGACGATCTTGTTGGCCTCGGAACGGGCCTCCGCGATCGCCTGGTCGGCGGTCTGCTGGGCCAGCGAGAGGACACGGGCGGCGCTGTCGCCGCCGGGGCCCTGACCGGGCTGACCCATCTGCGGGCCGTGACCCATCGGGCCGCCCATGGGGCCACCCTGCATCGGACCGCCCATGGGGCCGCCCTGCATGGGACCACCCTGCATGGGGCCGGGGCCGTGCTGGCCCTGCGGGCCGCCGTGGCTGGGGCCGGCCGGAAGCTGCGGAGCGCCACCGGGCAGCTGGGGCGGACCCATCTGCGGAGGCTGCTGCTGGACCGGCGGTCCGGATATGGCGGCGGGCACCGGGGCACCGGGGCCTCGGCCGTCCTGCTGCTCCGGCGGCTTGCGCATGCCCTGCTGCTGCTGGTTCTGCGCCGCCGCACGGGTCGCCGCGGCCAGCTTGGCGCGCAGGTCCTCGTTCTCGCGGAGCAGGCGGGTCAGCTCGGACTCGACCTCGTCGAGGAAGGCATCGACCTCGTCCTCGTCATAGCCTTCTCGAAGGCGGACGGTCGTGAACTGCTTGTTCCGCACGTCCTCGGGAGTCAGCGGCATCTCTTCTTCACCTCTACGTAGTCGTCGGCAGTCGGCAAGACCGTATCGCTCACATCAATTCCCCACGCTGTTCACGAGGGAGATCAGGATGTAGACGATGATCATCAGAACGAAGAAGGACAGGTCGAGTGCCACGCCCCCGAGACGCAGCGGCGGAATGAACCGCCGCAGAAGCTTGAGCGGTGGATCGGTGACAGTGTAGGTGGCCTCCAGAACGACCACCATCGCCTTGCCGGGTTGCCATGAGCGGGCGAACTGGAAGACGTAGTCCATGACCAGCCGGAAAATCAGCACGATGAGGAAGCACATCAGCACGATGTAGATCACCTGTAGTGCGACGCCCATCCCGCGCTTCCCTCTCCCCTGGCTCTCTCGCTCCGGCCTCGCGGCCGGGTCGTTCCCGTGTCGTTTCTCAGCTCTGGTTGAAGAACCCGCCCTCTGCGATGCGGGCCTTGTCCTCCGCCGTGACATCGACGTTAGCAGGCGACAACAGGAACACCTTCTGCGTCACTCGCTCAATGCTGCCATGGAGGCCGAAGACGAGTCCCGCGGCAAAGTCGACAAGTCGCTTCGCATCAGTGTCGTCCATCTCCGTGAGATTCATGATCACCGGGGTGCCCTCGCGGAAGTGTTCCCCGATGGTACGGGCCTCGTTGTAGGTCCGCGGGTGAAGAGTGGTGATGCGGTAGGGCTCCCGCTCGGACACAACCTTGGGCATGATCACCGGTGCGTTCTTCTCCAGGCTCGGACGTTCAGGTGTGATGGATGCCACGGGGGCAATTCGTGCCGGACGTCCACTTTCAGCGGGAAGCGGAACCGGCTCGCGCTGCGCCGGGGGCTGAACTGCCCGCACCGGCTCCTCCCGCTCCACCTGGTGCGGGGGTTGGTGCCGCCGGTGCTCCCGCTCGGGCTCCGGCTCGGGTTCGAAGTCGTCGTCGGGATCAAAACCCCGGCCGTCGTACCCATCGTCCTCCACGAGGCCGAGGTAGACCGCCATCTTGCGCATCGCGCCGGCCATTCTCTGAGTCCTCCGCTCTGTGGTGGATCGGCCTCGTCACCAAGTGCCCGCGATCCACTCGGCCTGCCCGCTATGTGGCGGGAATGACCATATTTTCTGCTGTGGTCCGACTTGCTTCGCGACGTTACCCGAGCCGGGGTCGGACTCCGAGTACCGCGGTGCCGACGCGTACATGTGTCGCTCCGGCCGCCACCGCCTCTTCGAGATCCGCACTCATCCCTGCTGACACCATGTTCGCAGCCGGATGCCCGACGCGCAGGCTGGATGAGAATTCCATCATCCGCTCGAATGCCGCCCGTTGCCGTCCCGCGAACGGTCCGGCCAGCGGCGCGACGGTCATGAGTCCGTCGAGCCGCAACCCTGGTGCCTCGGCGACCGCGGCCGCCAACTCCTCGATCCCGTCGGGCGCGACGCCGCCCCGGTCGCCCCGGGTCCCCGCGTCGGCGTCCAGCGCGACCTGGATCAGACAGCCGAGCTCGCGCTCCGCCTTCACGGCTGCCGACGAGAGCGCGCCGACCAGCTTGAGCCGGTCGACCGACTGCACCACATCGGCATAACTCGCAACAGAACGGACCTTGTTCGTCTGCAACTGACCGACGAAGTGCCAGCTGAGGTCCAGATCCGAGCAGGCCTCGGCCTTGGGGGCCGCGTCCTGGTCACGGTTCTCAGCCATATGCCGGACCCCGAGTTCGTGGAGCAGGCGCACATCACTGGCGGGGTAGGTCTTGGTGACGACGATGAGCGTCACCTCCTCCCGCTTGCGGCCGGCGGCCGCGCAGGCAGAGGAGATACGTTCCTCCACTGCCGCCAGATTGGTCGCGAGTTCGTTTCTGCGGTCGGTCATGCGTCTGTCACTCCAGCCAGCCAGACATATCCGGCGAGCCGCCCGGTGGTGCGGTCGCGGCGGTACGAGAAGTGGTCCCGCGATTCCAGTGTGCAGAATCCGGACGCCTGCCGGTCGGCGACACCGAGGGCTTCGAGCTGGGCGTGCACTCCGGCGGTCACATCGACGGCCGGGGTCCCCCAGCTCGTCTCCGACCAGGCGGCCGGTTCGGCCGCCGCCACCTCGGCGCGCATCTGCTCGGGCACCTCGTAGCACCGTCCGCAGACCGCCGGCCCCGTACGGGCCACGATCCGCTCCGGCACCGCGCCCAGCGATGTCATCGCCGCCACGGTGGCGGGCACGATCCCCGCGACCATCCCGGGACGGCCGGCATGCGCGGCCCCCACCACACCCGCGACCGGGTCGGCGAGCAGGACCGGAGTGCAGTCCGCGGTCAGGACGGCGAGGGCGAGGCCGCGACGGGCGGTGACCACGCCGTCGACGCGCGGAACCGGCGCGTCCCCCCACGGACCGTCGACCACGGCGACGTCCTTGCCGTGGACCTGGTTCATCCAGACGACCGCGTCCGGGTCCAGCCCCAGCTCCTCGGCGGCGGCCGCCCGGTTCGCCAGAACGGCGGCGGGGTCGTCACCGACCGCGCCGCCGAGGTTGAGCTCCTCGTACGGAACGGCGCTCACCCCGCCCCACCTGTCGGTGAAGGCGAAGTGGGCGCCGCTCGCGTGTATCGCGTCGTGCCGCACGGTCACTTCAAGAAGTCCGGTACATCCAGCTCTTCGGCCTGGGTGTCCGGGTACGGACGGGCCGGCGGGACCTGCGGGGAGGACGGCGACGACAGGTCGTTGGCGACCGGGACGGGCTCGGACTCCTCGCGGACCGGGACACTGCCCAGTCCGGAGGACCGGGGCGACTCGGTACCGCGCGCCGGGGTGGCGGGCGGCTCCTCGCGCTTGTTCGAGGCCGAGCCGAGGACGTTGTCGCGCTTGGTCGGCGGCTGGCCGCCGTCGAAGCCCGCCGCGATGACCGTGACCCGGACCTCGTCGCCGAGCGCGTCGTCGATCACCGCACCGAAGATGATGTTGGCCTCGGGGTGGGCGGCCTCGCTCACCAGCTGCGCGGCCTCGTTGATCTCGAAGAGACCGAGGTCCGAGCCGCCGGAGATGGAGAGCAGCACGCCGCGGGCGCCGTCGATGGACGCCTCGAGCAGCGGCGAGGAGATCGCCATCTCGGCCGCGGCCACCGCGCGGTCGTCGCCGCGGGCCGAGCCGATGCCCATGAGCGCCGAGCCCGCCTCGGACATCACGGACTTGACGTCGGCGAAGTCGAGGTTGATCAGACCCGGGGTGGTGATGAGGTCGGTGATGCCCTGGACACCCGAAAGCAGCACCTGGTCCGCGGACTTGAACGCGTCCAGCACGCTGACCTGACGGTCCGAGATGGACAGCAGCCGGTCGTTGGGGATGACGATGAGGGTGTCGACCTCTTCGCGGAGCTCGGCGATGCCGTCCTCCGCCTGGTTCGCGCGGCGGCGTCCCTCGAACGTGAACGGGCGGGTGACCACACCGATCGTGAGGGCGCCGAGCGAGCGTGCGATGTTGGCGACGACGGGTGCGCCGCCGGTGCCGGTGCCGCCGCCTTCGCCTGCGGTGACGAAGACCATGTCGGCCCCCTTGAGGACCTCCTCGATCTCCTCACGGTGGTCCTCTGCCGCCTTGCGACCGACTGCCGGATTGGCCCCGGCGCCGAGGCCGCGGGTGAGTTCACGGCCGACGTCGAGCTTGACGTCGGCGTCGCTCATCAACAGAGCCTGTGCGTCTGTGTTGATCGCGATGAACTCGACGCCCTTGAGACCGACCTCGATCATTCGGTTGATGGCATTGACACCACCGCCGCCGACACCGATGACCTTGATGACTGCGAGGTAGTTCTGCGGTGCTGCCACGTCGAAGGCCTCTCGCCTCGAGTTACGTGTCGTCACGGCGCGGTTCTCGTGCCGCGACGACGGATGCCGATGGGACGGTCCGAAACGCCGACCCAAACCCTAACGTTGAAGTTTAGGGTTACCAGTGTGTCCGTTCGCTGGACTCTTCCGAACAGGACACTAAGTCGACAAGTGGCGCACGTTCAATGAACACGCCGAACCTCCCGTTTTTCTTTTCACCCTATGTGATCAGCCGTTGCGATGACCAACCAGGGTGCTGGCCAGCGCAAATGTGCGTCAACTCCCCGACGCCGCAGGGGCGGTGGGCGCACTCACGTCGAAGTGCCGGGCCGACGGCGCGGCTTTCATCAGCGCGGTGAGCGCACGCGCCTTCGCCTGGCCGTCCGCGGAGCTCCCCCACACCACCGTGCGGTCGCGACTCAACTCCAGGGAGATGTAGTCGTATGAGCGCACTACAACGGTCCGGGTGTCCGTGGCGACTTTTCCGGGGACTTCGCTTCTGACGCGCACCGCCTCGGCGACAAGCCGAGCGGTCCCGAACCGGCGCAGACTCGGCGACCGCTCGGGCGTCAATTGCAGCATGGGAACGGCCTTGGGAGCCTTGTCGACCGTGGCGAACCGAACGCCCTTCGCGTCCACTTCGACGAACTGCTCGCCCTTCGCCATGAGCAGGACGGGCTTTCGTTCGGTCACCTTCACCGAGACCCCGTCGGGCCACGAACGGGACACCTCGACCGAGTCGATCCGCGGAAGTCGCTTCAACAGCCTGGCTTCAATGCCGCCCGTGTCGACGGAAATCAGCGGCGAGCCCATCGGGACGTCCGCCGCCGCGATCACCTCGTCCGGCGAAAGGACATCCGTGCCCGACGCCTTCACCTGCTCCACGCGCAGCAGATCGGACCCGTAGAGCGCCCAGACCCCGCCGCCGGCGAACAGGACGGCGGCGAGGGCGAGCAGCAGAGCCCGGCCGCTCAGGCGCAGCCGGCGCCTGCGGCGGCGGGCCGGGGGCGGGCCGGACGTCTCGCCCTTGGACTTCCAGGGCCTGCGTGCACCGCGCTCGGCGGTGGTCGGTCCGGCCACGCTCCCGGTCTCCTTCCGGCTGGGGCCCGGGGGTTGTCCCGGGCCGGCGCGGCCTCACGCCTGCCGGCGTGCCGCCATCGCCTCGTACACCATGCCGACAAGGAGGTCGTCGGCGTCCCTGCGGCCGAACTCGGCGGCTGCACGGGACATCTCGTACAGCCGGTGCGGATCGGCCAGTACCGGAAGGACATTGCCCTGGACCCACTCGGGGGTCAGTTCCGCGTCGTCGACCAGCAGCCCGCCGCCGGCCTTCACCACGGGCTGGGCGTTGAGCCGCTGTTCGCCGTTGCCGATCGGCAGCGGTACGTACGCGGCGGGGAGCCCGACGGCGGAGAGTTCGGCGACGGTCATCGCGCCCGCGCGGCAGAGCATCATGTCGGCCGCGGCGTACGCGAGGTCCATCCGGTCCACGTACGGTACCGGGATGTAGGGCGGCATTCCGGGCATGTTGTCCACGCGCGGCAGTTCGTTCTTCGGGCCGACGGCGTGGAGGATCTGGATGCCGGAGCGCTGGAGGACGGGGGCGATCTGCTGGACGACCTCGTTGAGGCGGCGGGCGCCCTGCGAGCCGCCGGAGACCAGCAGGGTCGGCAGATTGGGGTCGAGACCGAACGCGGCGCGCGCCTCGGGGCGTACCCGGGCGCGGTCGAGGGTCGCGATCGAGTAGCGCAGGGGGATGCCGATGTAGCGGGCGCCGCGCAGCTTGCTGTCGGGCGTGGCGACGGCGACGCCCGCGGCGTACCGGGAGCCGATCTTGTTGGCCAGGCCGGGCCGGGCGTTGGCCTCGTGGACCACGATCGGGACACCGAGCCGCTTGGCGGCCAGATACGCGGGCAGGGCCACATAACCGCCGAAGCCGACGACGCAGTCCGCCTTGGTGCGCTCCAGGACCTGCTCGGCGGCCTTGATGGTGCCGCGCAGACGCCCGGGGACGGTGATCAGCTCCGCCGTGGGCTTGCGCGGCAGCGGCACGGCGGGGATGAGCGCCAGCTCATAGCCCCGCTCGGGCACGAGCCTGGTCTCTAGTCCGCGCTCCGTGCCGAGGGCCGTGATCCCCATGGTCGGGTCCTGCCTGCGCAGGGCATCCGCGAGGGCGAGCGCCGGCTCGATGTGGCCGGCGGTCCCCCCACCGGCGAGTACGACATGCACCGAAATTCACCGCTCTCCGGACGGACGCCTCTTGACGCGCCGTCTCATCGTCTTCCATCTCACCCCTGGCCTCCGCACGGCCAGAGCCGCCTTCGCGGCGGGATCCTCCCGCGCGAAGGCGATCAGCAGCCCCACAGCGAACATGGACGGCAGCAGAGCCGACCCTCCGTAGGAGAACAGCGGGAGCGGGACACCGGCGATCGGCAGCAGACCGAGCACCGCACCGATGTTGACCACGGCCTGCGCCGTGATCCAGGTGGTCACACCTCCCGCCGCGTACCTCACGAAGGGTTCCTCCGTGCGTCCGGCAACGCGGATACCCGCATAGCCTAGAGCCGCGAACAGAGCGAGCACCGACAGCGTCCCCGCCAGGCCCAGTTCCTCCCCGGCGATGGCGAAGATGAAGTCCGTGTGCGGTTCGGGGAGTTGGCCCCATTTCTCCACACTTGCACCGAGGCCGGATCCGAACCATCCGCCGGAGGCAAGAGCATAGATCCCGTGCACGGCCTGCCAGCACTCGCCCTGGGGTCCGAGGTCGATCGCCCCGATGCAGGAGAGCCGTGACATGCGGTTCTCATTGGTGCGGATCAGCATGAGGCCGACGAATCCGGCGACGCCCAGCACTCCGGCGAACAGCCGCGTGGGCGCCCCGGCCAGCCACAGCAGGCCGAAGAGGATCGCGGTGAGGATGATCGCCGTGCCCATGTCGCCGCCGAGCATGATCAGGCCGAGCAGTATGAAGGCGACCGGGACGAGCGGCACGAGCATGTGCTTCCACTGGGTGAGCAGCCGCTTGTCCTGCTTGCGGGCGAGCAGGTCGGCCCCCCACAGGATCAGCGCCAGCTTGCCGAACTCACTGGGCTGGAGCTGGAAGGGACCGCCAAGGTAGATCCAGTTCTGGTTGCCGTTGACCGCATGCCCTATCCCGGGGATCTGGACGAGCACCATCAGGAAGACGGTGCCCATCAGCAGCGGATAGGCCAGCGCCCGGTGCAGCTTGGACGGCATCCGGGAGGCGAGCAGCAGCAGCCCGGTACCGATGACGGCGGCGAGGAACTGCTTGCGGAAGAAGTACGAGGCGGGCAGCGAGAGCTCCAGCGCCTTGATCATCGAGGCGGAGTAGACCATCACCAGGCCGAGCACGGTGATCAGCAGGGCGCTGCCGAGGATCAGGTAGTACGCGGTCAGCGGCCGGTCCCAGGCCTTGCGTGCCTGTTCGTACAGCCGCCGGACGCCGTTGCCGCCCGGGGCCCGGGGAGTGCCCGGTCGGGGGGCTCTGGCGGCGACGGGGCGGCGCGCCCTGTCGGTCCCGCCGCGCAGGGCGACGCCCGCCCTGCTGCGGGCCGCGCTCCGCGCGGCGGGGGCGGTGTCGTCGGCCGGCATGGTCGCTGTCCCCTCCAGTCGTGCCTGACGCGCTGCGAGCCTCCCGGGAGGTCTCCCGGGAGGCACGGCACGGCGCGGAGGTCGGGCCGGTCAGGCGCGCTCGGCGGCGAGTGCGCGGACCGCGTCCGCGAACGCCTCGCCTCGCTTGTTGTAGTTGGCGAACATGTCCATCGAGGCACAGGCCGGGGCCAGGAGAACCGTGTCCCCCGGCCGGGCGAGCTGCGCCGCCTCCCGGACCGCCGCCGACATCGCCCCAGTGTCTGTCCGGTCGAGGTCGACGACCGGGACCTCGGGGGCGTGTCGCGCGAGGGCTTCCCGGATGAGCGCACGGTCCGCTCCGACAAGTACGACTCCGCGCAGTCGCTTTGCCGACTTCTCGACGAGTTCGTCGAAGGTCGCGCCCTTCGCCAGCCCGCCCGCGATCCACACGATCGGGTCGTAGGAGGCCAGGGACGCTTCCGCGGCATGGGTGTTGGTCGCCTTGGAGTCGTCGATGTACGCGACCGAGTCGACGTCGGCGACCTTCTCGATGCGGTGCGGGTCGGGCCGGAAGGCGCGCAGTCCGTCGCGCACCGCGGCCGCGGGGACGCCGTACGCACGAGCCAGCGCCGCGGCCGCAAGGGCGTTGGCGATGTTGTGCGGCGCCGGCGGGTTCACATCGGCGACCTCGGCGAGCTCCTGCGCCTGCTGCTGCCGGTTGTCGACGAAGGCGCGGTCGACCAGCAGGCCTTCCACGACGCCGAGTTGGGAGGGTCCGGGCGTTCCGAGGGTGAAGCCGATCGCCCGGCAGCCCTCCTCGACGTCCGCCTCGCGCACCAGGTCCTCGGTCGCCTTGTCGGCGACGTTGTAGACGCAGGCCACGGTGTTGCCCTCGTAGACGCGCCCCTTGTCGGCGGCGTACGCCTCCATGGAGCCGTGCCAGTCGATGTGGTCCGGCGCCAGGTTGAGCACGACGGCGGAGTGCGCACGCAGCGACGGCGCCCAGTGCAGCTGGTAGCTGGAGAGTTCGACGGCGAGGACGTCGTACGTCTCGTCACCCGCGACCGCGTCGAGGAGCGAGACACCGATGTTGCCGACGGCGGCGGTCCTCAGTCCGGCGGCTTCCAGGATCGAGGCGAGCATCCGCACGGTCGTGGTCTTGCCGTTGGTGCCGGTGACCGCGAGCCAGGGAGCCGCGTCCCGGCCGCGCAGACGCCAGGCGAGTTCGACGTCTCCCCAGATCTCCACACCGGCCGCGGCGGCGGCCTGGAAGAGCGGCTTGTCGGGCTGCCAGCCGGGCGCGGTGACGATCAGTTCGGTGCCCTCGGGCAGGGTCGCCCCGTCGCCGAGGCGCACGGTGATGCCCTGCGCCTCCAGCTCGGCCGCCTGCGTACGGGAACGCTCGTCGTCCCCGTCGTTGACGACCGTCACCACGGCTCCGAGACCGTGCAGCACCTTCGCCGCGGGGATCCCGGAGACCCCCAGACCGGCGACGGTGACGCGCTTGCCCTGCCAGTCGGGCGTGCTCACTTGTCGGCCGCCCAGCCCGCGTAGAAGAGACCGAGGCCGACGATGACGCACATGCCCTGGATGATCCAGAAGCGCACCACGACAAGGACCTCGGACCACCCCTTGAGTTCGAAGTGGTGCTGAAGCGGAGCCATCCGGAAGACGCGCTTGCCGGTCATGCGGAACGAGCCGACCTGGATGACCACGGACATGGTGATCAGGACGAACAGTCCGCCGAGAAGGGCGAGCAGGAGCTCCGTGCGGGAGCAGATCGCCAGACCCGCGAGGGCGCCGCCGAGGGCCAGCGAGCCGGTGTCGCCCATGAAGATCTTGGCGGGCGAGGTGTTCCACCACAGGAAGCCGAAGCAGGCGCCCATCAGGGCGGAGGCGACCACGGCGAGGTCGAGTGGATCGCGTACCTCGAAGCAGGCACTGGGGTTGGTCAGCGTCACCGCGTTGGCGCAGGACTCCTGGAACTGCCAGAGACCGATGAAGGTGTACGCGCCGAAGACCATCACGGACGCGCCGGTGGCCAGGCCGTCCAGACCGTCCGTCAGGTTCACGCCGTTCGACATCGCGAGAATCATGAACAGCGCCCAGACCACGAACAGCACGGGCCCGATCGACCAGCCGAAGTCCGTGATGAACGACAGCTTGGTGGAGGCGGGGGTGTTGTTGCGGGTGTCCGCGAACTGGAGCGAGAGCACGGCGAAGGCGATACCGACGATCAGCTGGCCGGCCATCTTCGCCTTGGCGCGCAGACCGAGCGAACGCTGCTTGACGATCTTGATGTAGTCGTCCAGGAAGCCGACGAGACCCATGCCCGCCATCAGGAAGAGCACCAGCACACCCGAGAAGGTCGGGTCCTCGCCGGTGATCACCTTGGCCAGGGCGTACGCGATCAGCGTAGCCAGGATGAAGGAGATGCCGCCCATGGTGGGCGTGCCCTTCTTGCTGCCGTGGCTGCGCGGACCGTCGTCCCGGATGAACTGTCCGTATCCCTTGCGGGCCAGCAGTTTGATCAGCAGGGGTGTACCGATGAGCGTCAGAAAGAGCCCGATGGCTCCCGCGAAGAGGATCTGCCTCATCGGACGGCACCCTGCCCATCCGAGGATCCTGCCGCGTTCTCCAGCAGTGCCTGGGCGACCAGTTCGAGACCGACCGACCTGGAAGCCTTCACCAGCACGACGTCTCCCGGACGCAGTTCACTGCGCAACAGATCGATCGCCGCCTGCGCGTCGGACACGTGCACCGACTCCTCACCCCACGAACCCTCGTTATATGCGCCCAGCTGAAGCCAGGACGCTTCCCTGCCCCCGACTGCGACAAGCTTGCTGACGTTGAGCCGGACGGCGAGCCGTCCGACGGCGTCGTGCTCGGCGAGCGCTTCGTCTCCGAGCTCGGCCATCTGACCGAGCACCGCCCACGTCCTTCCCCCCTGTGCCTGTGCTGCTCCGCCCATGGCGGCCAGCGCGCGCAGCGCGGCCTTCATGGACTCGGGGTTCGCGTTGTAGGCGTCGTTGACGATCGTCACGCCGTCCGGTCGCTCAGTGACCTCCATGCGCCAGCGGGAGAGGGTGCCGGCCTCGGAGAGCGCGAGTGCGATCTCGTCGACGGGCATGCCCAGCTCATGGGCGACGGCGGCCGCGGCAAGCGCGTTCGACACGTGGTGCTCACCGTACAGCCGCATGGTCACGTCACTGCACCCGGTGGGGGTATGGAGCGTGAAGGCGGGCCGACCTTGGTGGGTGAGCCGGACATTCTCGGCACGGATGTCGGCGCTCTCGGCCTCTCCGAAGAAGACCACCCGTGCCTTCGTCCGGGGGGCCATGGCCCGCACCAGCGGATCGTCGGCGTTGAGCACGGCCACGCCGCCCGCGTCGGCGGGCGGAAGGTTCTCGATGATCTCGCCCTTGGCCTGGGCGATCTGCTCGCGGCCCCCGAACTCGCCGATGTGGGCCGAGCCCACGTTCAGTACGAGCCCGACCTTCGGCGGCACCAGGCCGGTGAGGTAGCGGATGTCGCCGATGTAGCGGGCGCCCATTTCGAGGACGAGGTGCTGGGTGCCTTCGTCGGCCCGCAGGGCGGTCAGGGGCAGGCCGATCTCGTTGTTGAGATTGCCCGCGGGGTAGACGGTCGGGCCCTTGCGCTCCAGGAGTTGGGCGATCAGGTCCTTGGTGCTCGTCTTGCCGGCGGAGCCGGTGAGCGCGACGGTCGTGGTGCCGAGGCGTTCGACGACGTGGCGCGCGAGCGCGCCCAGAGCGGCGGTGACGTCGGGCACGATGATCGCGGCTACGCCGACGGGGCGGGTGGCCAGGACGGCCGCGGCACCTGCGCCGACGGCCCGCTCGGCGTAGTCGTGGCCGTCGACCCGCTCGCCGGCGAAGGCGGCGAACAGTGCGCCGGGCCCCACCTGACGGGAGTCGATGACGACGGGACCGGTGATCCGCACCGCCGGATCCGGTATGTCGTGCGGCTGCCCGCCGACGATTTCGGCGATCTCGGCGAGGGAGAGAGCGATCACTTGGTCATCCCCGGGTGCTCTCGTTCCGGCCCGCCCTCGCGGGACGAACCCGCGGGAAGGGTGGCGCGGATGGCTTCGCGCAGGACCTCGCGGTCGTCGAAGGCGCGGACGACTCCGGCGATGTCCTGGCCCTGCTCGTGGCCCTTGCCCGCGATCAGCACGGTGTCGCCGGGCTGGGCGCGGCTGACGGCCAGCGCGATGGCCGCGGCCCGGTCGGCCTCGATCAGGACGTCGCCGCGCTCGTGGATCGGCACCTCGGCGGCGCCGACCAGCATGGCGGCGAGAATCGCCAGGGGATCCTCGGAGCGCGGGTTGTCGGAGGTCAGTACGGCGGTGTCGGCGAGACGGGCGGCCGCGGCGCCCATCGGACCGCGTTTGGTCTTGTCCCGGTCTCCGCCGCAGCCGAGCACGATGTGCACATTGCCCTCGGTGACCTTGCGCAGGGAGCGCAGCACGGACTCGACCGCGTCGGTCTTGTGGGCGTAGTCGACCACGGCGAGATACGGCTGGCCCTCGTCCACGCGCTCCAGACGGCCCGGCACACCGGGCACGGCGGCGATGCCGTCCGCGGCGGTCTGCGGGTCGATGCCGGCGACGGCGAGGGTGACGACGGCGGCCAGGGTGTTGGCCACGTTGAACGGTCCCGGCAGCGGGGCCTCGGCACGGATCCGCTCGCCGGCCGGGCCCACCACCGTGAAGACCGAGCCGACCGCGCTGATCTCGACGTCCTCGGCGCGCCAGTCGGCGTCCGGGTGGCCCTCGGCGGAGAAGGTGGTGACCGGTACGGACGCCTCCTTGATCAGCCTGCGGCCGTACTCGTCGTCGAAGTTCACGACGCCCGTCCTGCTGCGCAGGGGTGTGAAGAGCTGCGCCTTCGCCTGGAAGTAGTCCTCCATGTCGGAGTGGAATTCCATGTGCTCGGGGCTCAGGTTGTTGAAGACGGCGACGTCGAAGACGCAGCCGTCGACCCGGCCGAGCACGAGGGCGTGGCTGGAGACCTCCATGGCGACGGCCTCGACACCGCGCTCGCGCATGACCGCGAACAGCGCCTGGAGGTCGGTGGCCTCGGGGGTGGTGCGTTCGGACTTGATGCGCTCGTCGCCGATGCGCATCTCGACGGTGCCGATCAGGCCCGTGCTGCGGCCGGCCGCCCGCAGGCCGCCCTCGACGAGGTAGGCCGAGGTCGTCTTGCCGGACGTGCCCGTGATGCCGATCTGGAGCAGGTCGCTGCCGGGGTGTCCGTAGATCTCGGTGGCGAGCTCGCCCATCCGGGCCCGGGGGTCGTCGGTGACGAGGACCGGCAGACCGGTCTGCTCCGCGCGCTCGGCGCCGGCCGGGTCCGTGAGGATCGCGGCGGCGCCCAGATCGGCGGCCTGGGCCGCGAAGTCGGCGCCGTGGAAGCGGGCGCCGGGCAGGGCGGCGTACACGTCACCGGGGCGTACGGCACGCGAGTCGTGCGTGATGCCCGTGACGTCCGCCGGATGCCCTTCGGGGCTCTTCACCCCCAGCCGGGAAGCCAGCTCCCCGAGGGGTGTCGGGTGGAGCCGGTCCGGACGGGGCGCTCCCGGCTGTTTCGCGGTGGCGTCCTGCGGGGTGGTTCGGGACTGATCAGCGTGTGGCACGGCGGTGAGCGTACCGGGCGCACCCTGTCCGGGGCTAAATGAGGGGGTGCCGCGAGCAGCACGGTGCGATGAGGGCGTTGTCACGGGTGGTTCCTCCGGTCATTCGCCGGGCTGGAAGGAGACGGGCAGCCGGGCGGGTTCGTTGCCGGTCGGCGCCACCTGGAGCGTCTTCAGCGCGAACTCCATGACCTGCTGGTAGATCGGGCCGCAGATCTGGCCGCCGAAATAGCTGCCCTTCGTGGGGTTCTGGATGGCGCAGTAGACCGTGATTCTGGGCTTGTCGGCGGGGGCGAAGCCGGCGAAGGAGGCGGTGTAGCCGCGGTAGCGGCCGGTTTCCGGGTCGACGCGGTTGGCGGTGCCCGTCTTGCCCGCGACCCGGTAGCCGGGGATACGGGCCTTGGTGCCGGTGCCCTCCTCGTTGCCGACGACCGACTCCAGCATGGTCGCGAGCGTCTTGGCGGTCTTCTCGCTGACGACGCGGGTCTTCTTGGGTGCCGGAGCCGGGGTGAAGCGCCCGTCGGGGCCCTTGGTGCCGCGGACCATCGTCGGCTCCACACGGACGCCGCCGTTGGCGATGGTCGAGTAGACGGACGCGGCCTGCATGGCGTTGATCGAGAGTCCCTGGCCGAAGGGGATCGTGTACTGCTGCGAGGTCGACCACTTGGCGGGAGGCGCGAGGATGCCGGGCGTCTCCCCCGGGTAGTTCAGTCCGCTGGGGCTGCCCAGTCCGAACCTCCGCAGATAGGAGTGGAGGACGCGGTTGGACTGCGCCTGCGTCTTGCCGAGCTGCCCGGTCGCCAGGATGGTGCCGATGTTGCTGGACTTGGCGAGCACGCCGTTGAGCGTGAGGTACCAGGTCGGGTGGTCGATGTCGTCCTTGAAGAGCCGGTCCCCGCGGTGCAGCCGGTTGGGCACGACGACATGCGTGCCGGGGACGGCCGCCTCCTCCTCCAGCACGGCGGCCATGGACATGACCTTCGCGGTGGAGCCGGGCTCGTACGCGTCCTGGAGGGCCGCGTTGCCCATGGCGGCCGAGTTGGCCTCGGACAGGTCGTTGGGGTCGAAGCCCGGCGCGTTCGCCATGGCGAGGACCTCGCCGGTCTGGGTGTCCTGCACTATCACGTAGCCGCGGTCCGCCGCGGACTTCCTGACCTGCTCGCTGATGGCGCGCTGGGCCGCCCACTGGATGTCGCGGTCGATGGTCAGCTCGATGTCCGAGCCGGGCACGGCCGGGGTCTCGTGGGTACCGCCCGCGGTGGGCACGCGCCGGCCGCCGGACTGGGCGTAGGTGATCTTTCCGTCCTCGCCGGCGAGGGGCTTGTCGAGCATGGACTCGATACCGCCGCCGCCGTGGCCGTCGGCGTTGACATAACCCAGTATCCCGGCGGCGAGATCACCGTTGGGGTAGACGCGTCGGCTGCTCGGCTCCTGGAACACGCCGCCGAGCACATTGCCTCCCGGCCCGCCCTTGGCCTTGTCGGCCCTGGCCTTCTCGGCGAAGACGCCCTTGAGGTCCTTGATCTGGTTCCAGACCTGGGGGGTCTGGCGGCGGGCCAGCACCGTGTAGCGGGACTTGGGTGTCCTCAGCTTCTTGGCGAGCTCGTTGGCGTCCTTGCCGAGGATCGGCGCGAGCAGTCCGGCGGCCTGTTCGGGCGCGTTGGGCGACTTGCTGTCCTCGGGCGTGAACATCTTCGGGTCGGCCGTGATGTCGTACGCGTCGACGCTCGTGGCGAGCGCGACTCCGGCCCGGTCGGTGATCTCTCCGCGCTCGGCGGCGAGCACATGGCTGAGGTAGCGATTCTTCTCCGCCTTGGCCGCATACGCGCTCGCGTCGACCGCCTGCACCTGGAGAAGGCGGACGACGAAGGCCAGCATCACCAGGGTCAGTCCGAGGCTGACCAGCCGCAGCCGGGGGCGCGGGCTGCCGAGCCGGATGGCGCTCGGGCCGGGCTTGGCCGGGCGCTGCCGGGGGCGTACGGACGGCCGCCGGGAAGGCCCTGGCACCCGGCGGCGCGGTGGTTGCTGAGGAGGCACTGCGTCACCTGCCGGGGGGCGTGGGGGTCGGCTTCGCGGGCGGGTTCGACGGCGTGAGCGCCGCGGGGTCGGGGGCGGAGGGGGAGGGGGAGGCCGTCGCGGGGGACGAGGCCGCGGGGAGGACGACGGGGGACGGCGTGGGCTCGGTCACCGGCAGCGGGGTCTCGGCGATCTCCAGGGGTGAGGGGGCGGGCGAAGGCCGGGCCGTCGCCTTGCCGGGCACCCCGCGGACCGTGCCGTCCGGATCGATGAAGGCGGGGTTGCCGCCCGGCACCATGCCCAGCTCGCGGGCCCGCCGCTCCAGTGCGTCCGGGGCGGAGTAACTGTCCACGTCCCGCTGGAGCGCCTGCTGTTCGTCGGTGAGTTCGGTGGTCTCACGCTTGAGCTCGCTCAGCTCGAACGAGCCTTCGTTGAGGGAGGAGTTCAGCAGCAGCAGTGTGATGAGCCCACCGCCGAGGAGCACGACGACCAACAGGACGAAGGGGGTACGTGCCGCGGTGCTCGGTCCTGCCGGCATCAGCCGGGCCAGTCGTGCGGCGCGTCCCTTCAGTTGCTTGGCCGCTTCGCTCACCGCATCCTCCCGATCGCCTGTCGACCCGTCCGTCCCCTCCAACACGCCCCAGCGGCCGTGGCCGGCCGGCCGGCCCCGTGCGTCGGCCTCACCGCACGTCCTCCCGGATGCGCTGCGCACCCCTCAGACGCGCGGGCGCGGCGCGGCGGTTCTCGGCGATCTCTTCCTCGGTCGGCAGTTCCGCGCCCCTGGTCAGCAGCTTCAGCCGCGGCTGGTACTCCTCGGGGACGACGGGCAGACCGGCCGGGGCCGTGTTGGCCGCGCCGGCCGCGAAGACCTGCTTGACCAGGCGGTCCTCGAGCGAGTGGTACGACAGCACGGCGATCCGTCCGCCGACCGAGAGCGCGCCGACGGCCGCCGGGATCGCCCGCTCCAGCACGCTGAGCTCGCCGTTCACTTCAATGCGCAGGGCCTGGAAGGTGCGCTTGGCGGGGTTGCCACCGGTGCGCTTGGCGGCCTGCGGCAGCGCGTCACGGATCAGTTCGACCAGACGGGCGCTGTTGCTGAAGGGCTCCCTCTCCCGCTCCCGCACGACCGCGGAGACGATCCGCTTCGCCTGCTTCTCCTCGCCGTACGCCCGCAGGATCCGCACCAGCTCGCCGGGCGGGTAGGTGTTGAGCACCTCGGCGGCGCTCATGCCGGTCGTCTGGTCCATCCGCATGTCGAGCGGTGCGTCCTGGGCGTAGGCGAAGCCGCGGTCGGCCTCGTCGAGCTGCATGGAGGAGACACCGAGGTCGAAGAGGACGCCCTCGACGCGCGGGACGCCGAGGCGGCCCAGCACGTCGGGGAGTTCGTCGTAGACGG
This sequence comes from Streptomyces sp. NPDC058685, assembly GCF_042714725.1. NCBI lineage: Bacteria > Bacillati > Actinomycetota > Actinomycetes > Kitasatosporales > Streptomycetaceae > Streptomyces > Streptomyces sp. NPDC058685. Next base: position 83,509 of record NZ_JBHXSL010000025.1, on the reverse strand, counting down.
CGTGGACGAGCGTGGCCCGGTCACCGAAGGGGGCGAGCCGTTCGCCGGAGAGCCGCAGGGCCTCCTTGTCCCGGTCGAGGGCGACCAGGCGCGCCTCGGGGAACCGGGTGAGCAGTGCCTCGCTGTGTCCGCCGAGGCCGAGGGTGCAGTCGACGACGACCGAACCCGGTCGCTCCAGGGCCGGGGCCAACAGGTCCAGGCACCGCTGGAGCATCACCGGGACGTGTCGGGTATTGCTCAAAGCGCCCTCTCAGGTCCGCCGCGGGCCTCGACCGACCGGCGAGCGGAGGGAGGCCGAGCCGTACGCGAATGCCGCACACGCGGGGAGACTCTTGGAAATGTGCAGGGTGTGCACGTGCAGGATGTGTCGGTGAACTGCGCGTCACTTTAGTCCACCGGCCCCTTCGGTCAATCAACCGGCTGGCGCGTCGCGCAGGGGTGGCGCACCGGTCGCGAATGACCGCACTTCACCCGAACGGGCCCTTCCAGGTCCTCCCTGTGGGTTAGCTCACAACAAGCCTTGTTGATGTTCTTTGTCCCCTCTCACAGCGGGCTTCGAAGGCCTGTGCCCATTACCGTCATTGTCATGACGACTTCTGCGCACCACTCTGCCGACGCCGCGCGTACGGGTGGGACGGTCACCGATCGTCTCGTCGAAGCGAACCAGCGATACGCAGCCGATTTCCAGGACCCGGGCATGGACGCCCGTCCCGTGCTCCAGGTGGCCGTCGTCGCGTGCATGGACGCGCGGCTCGACCTGCACGACGCGCTCGGACTGGAACTGGGCGACTGCCACACGATCCGGAACGCCGGCGGCGCGGTGACGGACGACGTCATCCGCTCGCTCACCATCAGCCAGCGGGCCCTCGGCACTCGCAGCGTCATACTCATCCACCACACGGGCTGCGGCCTCGAGTCGCTGACCGAGGACTTCCGGCACGAGCTGGAGGAAGAGGTGGGGCAGCGTCCGCCGTGGGCGGTGGAGGCGTTCCGCGACGTCGACCAGGACGTGCGTCAGTCGATGCAGCGGGTGCGGACCTCCCCCTTCCTGGTGCACACCGACGACGTCCGCGGCTTTGTCTTCGACGTGAAGCAGGGGCTGTTGCGGGAGATCGACCCCGCGGTGTGACCGGACGAACACCCGGAGATAACAGAGCAGATCCGGCAAATCCCTCCCAGTTGTCCACAGGCGAGTGACACGAAGCGGTAACGCCAACAAGAATGCGTCTGTGACACCCTTCCGGAACTTCCGGAGACCGGTGTTCGTGTTTTTGGTGGGCCGGGCCGTTCCATACGCACCGGCCCGTAGAACGGGCCGAGGAGGGCCGGGTGACGACCTATGACGATCGAGCGAGCCTCACAGATCTGACCACCACCGCGGATCGTGTCCGCAGGTCGGTCGAGGGTGTGATCGAGGGCAAGCCAGAGGTCGTACGGCTTTCGCTGACCGTGCTGCTCGCCGAAGGACATCTGCTCATCGAAGATGTCCCGGGCGTGGGCAAGACGATGCTGGCCAAGGCGCTGGCGCGATCCATCGACTGTTCCGTGCGGCGTATCCAGTTCACGCCGGACCTGCTGCCGTCGGACATCACCGGTGTGTCGATCTTCGACCAGCAGCAGCGCGACTTCGAGTTCAAACCGGGCGCGATCTTCGCCCAGATCGTGATCGGCGACGAGATCAACCGTGCGTCGCCGAAGACGCAGTCGGCGCTGCTGGAGTCGATGGAGGAGCGCCAGGTCACCATCGACGGCAACACCTATGAACTGCCCAGCCCGTTCATGGTGGTGGCCACGCAGAACCCGGTCGAGATGGAGGGCACCTACCCGCTGCCGGAGGCACAGCGCGACCGCTTCATGGCGCGGGTCTCCATCGGCTATCCGAGCGCGGAGGCCGAGCTTCAGATGCTCGACGTGCACGGCGGTGTCTCCCCGCTGGACGACCTCCAGCCGGTGGCGCACGCCCACGACATCGTGAAGCTGATCGACGCCGTGCGCAGCGTGCATGTCGCCGACTCCGTCCGGCGGTACGCGGTGGAGCTGGTGGCGGCCACCCGTAACCACCCGGACCTCAGACTCGGTGCGTCTCCGCGTGCCACGCTGCATCTGCTGCGTGCCGCCAAGGCCACGGCGGCGCTCAACGGCCGGGAGTACGCCCTGCCGGACGATGTCCAGTCACTTGTGGTGCAGGTCCTCGCGCACCGTCTGCTGCCCACCGCCCAGGCCCAGTTGAACCGGCGCACCGCGGAGCAGGTCGTGCTGGAGATCCTTCAGCGCACCCCCGTGCCCACGGCCGAGGGCACGGAGACGTCCTACGTCGCGGGCCGTCCGGTCCAGCCGCCGCTCTACGGCCAGCAGCCCGGCGCCCGGCGGCTGTGATGTCGTCCGAGGGCCCCGGTGCCGCCGAGGGCAATGCCTCGGGCGGAGTGCGTGCGGCCCTGGGCGGGCTGACCACACGCGGCCGCTCGTTCCTCGCGGCCGGCATCGCCGCGGCGATCTGCGCGTACGTCCTCGGGCAGAGCGATCTGCTGCGGGTCGGCCTGCTGCTCGCCGTGCTGCCCCTGGTCTGTGTGGCCGTGCTCTACCGCACCCGCTACCGGGTCGCGGGCAGCAGACGGCTGTCGCCTTCGCGGGTGCCGGCCGGTGCCGAGGCCCGGGTGCATCTGCGGATGGACAACGTCTCGCGGCTGCCCACCGGGCTGCTGATGCTCCAGGACCACGTGCCCTATGTCCTCGGCCCGCGACCCCGGTTCGTGCTCGACCGCGTGGAGGCCGGCGGACGCCGCGAGGTGTCCTACCGGGTGCGGTCGGATCTGCGCGGGCGCTATCCGCTCGGGCCGCTCCAGCTGCGGCTGAGCGATCCGTTCGGCATGTGCGAACTGACCCGTTCCTTCAGCGCCTTCGACACCCTCACCGTGATCCCGCGGACCGAGTCGCTGCCGCCGGTGCGGCTGGCGGGCGAGGCCTCCGGGTACGGCGACGGACGCCAGCGCTCCCTGGCGCTGGCCGGCGACGACGACGTCATCCCGCGCACCTACCGGCACGGCGACGATCTGCGCCGGGTGCACTGGCGTTCCACCGCGCGCTACGGCGAACTGATGGTGCGCCGTGAGGAGCAGCCGCAGCGGTCGCGCTGCACCGTGCTGCTCGACACCCGCGGCGCCGCCTATCAGGGGGCCGGTCCGGACTCGGCCTTCGAGTGGGCCGTCTCCGGCGCCGCGTCCGCGCTGGTCCACATGCTCGAACGGGGCTTCGCGGTGCGGCTGTTGACCGACACCGGCAGCTCGATGCCGGGCGAGGGCGCGGACGGGTTCGCGGGCTCGACCCAGGAGTCCGCGGACTCCGCGGGTCTGATGATGGACACCCTCGCGGTCGTCGACCACTCCGACGGCGGCGGACTCTCCCGGGCGTACGACGTGCTGCGCGGCGGGAACGAAGGACTCCTGGTCGCGTTCTTCGGCGACCTCGACGAGGAGCAGGCGACGCTCGCCGCGCGGATGCGCCATCGCAGCGGCGCGGCCGTCGCCTTCGTCCTCGACAGCGGGACCTGGGTGACGAACGGCGCCGTGGCCGGCGCGGTCGACGACCGGCTGCGGCTGCTGCGGGAGTCCGGCTGGACCGCACTCGCCGTGGCGCCGGGGGTCCCGCTCGCCGATCTGTGGCAGCAGGCGGGCCGCCAGCGCACCGAGTCCAGCAGCACGAACGGCAATTCTGGGGGTTGGACATGAGCGGTCGCGGACGGCTGGCGCTGTGCGCGTTCGCCGCCACTCTGATGGCATCGGGCGCGATCCTGCCGCTGATCGAGACGGCCGGCTGGATGGTGCAGGCGGCGTTCCTGCTGGCCGCCCAGAGCGGCGCGGGCGCCCTGACCCGGCGGGTTCCGCTGGCCAGGCCGCTCACGGTCCTCGTACAGGCGCTCGTCGGGCTGCTGCTGCTCACGGTGGTCTTCGCCCGGGAGCACGCGCTCCTCGGCGTGCTCCCGGGCCCGGAGGCGTTCCAGCACTTCGGCACCCTGCTCTCCGCGGGCGGCGAGGACGTCGGGCGGTACGCGATCCCGGCGCCGGCGACCGACGGCATCCGTCTGATGGTGATCGGCGGGGTCATGGTGATCGGCCTGGCGGTGGACGCCCTCGCGGTGACCTTCCGCAGCGCCGCACCGGCCGGTCTGCCGCTGCTCGCGCTCTACTCGGTCGCGGCCGGCCTGGCGGGCGGCGGCGCGAGCTGGCTCTGGTTCCTGCTGGCCGCCTGCGGCTATCTGGTGCTGCTGCTGGCCGAGGGCCGGGACCGGCTCTCGCAGTGGGGGCGGGTCTTCGGCGGGGCCGTGCCCGCACAGGGGCGCAGCGCGCAGGGCTTCGACTCGGCGGGCGGCAGTCCGCTCGCCCCTGTGCGCACCGGGCGGCGTATCGGTGCGCTCGCGCTGGGCGTGGCGCTCGTGGTTCCGGCGGCGCTGCCGGCCCTGGACGGCGGCCTGCTGGCCTCCACCGGCAACGGCACGGGAGGCGGCGGGGGCGGCACGATCAACGCCGTGAACCCGCTGGTCTCGCTCCAGGACAGCCTGCGGCAGCCCGACAACCGCGAGGTCATCCGCTACCGCACCAACGCGCCGGACACCCAGGACCTCTATCTGCGGATCGTGGCGCTGGACCAGTTCGACGGCACGGCGTGGAAGACCTCGCAGCGCGACATCACCGACATCCCGCGCCGGCTTCCGCAGCCTGACGGCCTCGACCCGTCGGTCGGTGCCACCGAGATCAGGACGAACATCACGGCCGCCGGTTCCTACCGGCAGAGCTGGCTGCCACTCCCCTACCCGGCGACCGACGTGGACATCGAGGGCCGCTGGCGCTTCGAGCCCGTCGGCCGGACGGTGGTCGGCGACAGCGGTCAGTCGACCCGGGGCGCGAAGTACTCCGTCAGCAGCCTGATGGTGAAGCCGACGGCCGAGCAGCTCGCGAGCGCTCCGCCGGCCCCGGCCTCACTGGTGCGCGAGTACACCAAGGTGCCCGACGTCCTGCCCGACGTGGTCGAGGACACCGCGAAGAAGGTCACCGAAGGCGCCGCGAACGACTACGAGCGGGCGGTGAAGCTCCAGGACTGGTTCGCCGTCGACGGCGGCTTCACCTACGACACCGAAGTCCAGTCCGGTACGGGCGTCTCCGCCATTTCCCGCTTCCTCCAGCAGAAGCAGGGATTCTGCGTCCACTTCTCGTTCTCCATGGCCGCCATGGCGCGGACGCTCGGCATTCCGGCGCGGGTCGCGGTCGGCTTCACGCCGGGCAGTCCGCTGGCCGACGGCAGCATGTCGGTGGGCCTGAAGGAAGCGCACGCCTGGCCGGAGCTGTACTTCGAGGGCGTGGGCTGGACGCGGTTCGAGCCGACGCCGAGCCGGGGCACCGCACCCGAGTACACCCGCTCGGAGCTGCCGTCCGGCGGGCCGAGCAGCCCGACGCAGCCCGAGGCGACCGCCTCCACGGCTCCCAGCGCCGCCCCGTCCGCCTCCGAGCGCTGCCCGGCTCAGGCCCGGCAGCTCGGTGAGTGCGGTGCGGCGACACCGCAGGATCTGACGCCGCCCGGGGACTCGGGCTTCCCGTGGAAGACCACCCTGCTGGTGGGACTGACCGCGTTGCTCGGAGTGGGTGTGCCGCTGCTGCCGATGCTGTGGCGGCTGAGAGTCACCGCACGCAGGCTGGGCTCCGGTGGACGCACCCCGGCCGACGCCGGGGCGCGGACCCTCGCGGCCTGGCTGGAGGTCACCGACACGGCCTGGGACTTCGGCATCCTGCCGGACGATTCGCAGACAGCACGTAAGACCGCGGCCCGCATCGTGCGGCTCGGCCGTCTGGAGGGCGACGCGGCGGACGGGGTGCACCGGATCGCGGGCGCCGTCGAGCAGGTGCTCTACGCGCCGGTGCCCAAGCCGGGCACGGGTCTGGGCGACGACGTGACCCGGATCCGGGAGGGGCTGCGGTCCGGAGCGAGCCGTGGGACCCGGCTGCGGGCACTGCTGCTGCCCCGCTCGACCGTACGGGTGGTCTGGGACCTCTCGGGCCGCTGGGCGTCGCTCACGGACGGCTGGCGCGCCGCCCGCTGGGCACCGGAGCGGTGGGCGGGCTTGCTGCGCCGTCCGTCGCGGCAGCGGGGCTGAGACGCCGGGGCCGAGACCTACGAGAACGGGTGAGGGGCCGACGCCCGAAGCGTCGGCCCCTCACTCGTTCTGCGGGTCGGCGAATGCGCCGGGGTCATATTCAGGGGGCTCGGTAGGCGGGGATCCGCTCCGCGGGGACGGGCCGGCCGGGGAACTCCGGCAACGGTGCCTCCGGGCACGCAGGCGGCCCGTGCATGTGATGATCGTGGGCCCGTGAAACCGGGAAACGGAGCCGGGGCTCGGGAACGGGGACTCGGGAAACGCGGCTCGGGAAACGGGACTCGCGTCATGGGACTCGGGAACGCGGGGACTCGGGCCGCAGGGACCCGAGACACGCGACGGTCAGTCGTCCGAACCCGGGGCACGCCTGTCCGGCGCACGGGCGGGGGCCTGATCCACACGACAGGCCCCGGGCCTCGCGATCCCACCACGGCCGCTCACGCGAACAGTTCACCTGCTCGGCGAGGTCTTCCGCGAGGTCCGCGGTGGTTCAGTGGCCCTGCTCGTCGCGGCGGCGCTGCCACCGCTGCTCGATCCGGTCCATCATCGACTTGCGCTGACGGGACTGGCGACGCGCGGTTGCGGGCGCGTCTCCCAGGGTCTGTTGCTCACCCGGTTTCGGCGCCTTGCGCCATCCGGTGACCGCCAGGACCGCACAGCCGAGCATGACGAGAAAACCCACCACGCTGATCCAGATCTGCTGCGCGACCATTCCGGCCATGAGGAGCGCGATACCCACCAGGAAGCCGGCGACCGCTTGGTAGACCCGTCGCCGGGTGTACGTACGCAGCCCGCTTCCCTCAAGCGCTGTAGCGAACTTGGGATCTTCGGCGTACAGCGCTCGCTCCATCTGCTCGAGCATTCGCTGCTCGTGCTCCGAGAGCGGCACGGAGTCCTCCTAGTCGTCGGTCGCGGGGGGCGACCGGTATGCGGCCCTTTCAGGATAGGCAGGGAATCGCCCCCGTGAAACCCGCCCTCTATGCCTGTTCACCGCCCGGGCCGCCATGGCGGCTTGGCTGCTGAGGCGTAGATTCCCCAACCGCCGATCCGTCATGCCGGATGGTGTCCCCCGATCATACGGGGCCGAGCCCACGATCGGGGGGTCTGTGGCGTACTCCATGTGCGGCTGCGCCGCTGATCAGCCGCGCTTCTCGCCCAGTACGTGCAGCTGGGTGGCGACCGAGTGGAAGGCCGGCAGCTCGGCCGCGGCCGCCTCCAGCTTGAGCAGAGCCTCCAGAGCGCGCGGCTCGGTGTCGACCAGGACGCCGGGAACGAGGTCCGCGAAAACGCGCACGCCGTGGACCGCGCCGACCTCCACACCGGCGTCCGAGGCCAGCGTGGTGAGCTGCTCCGCGGTGAAGCGGCGGGGCATCGGGTCCCCGTCGCCCCAGCGGCCCGCGGGGTCCGTCAGCGCCTGCCGGGCCTCGGTGAAGTGCCCCGCGAGCGCCCTGGCGAGGACGGCACCGCCGAGACCGGCGGCCAGCAGGCTGATGATGCCGTCGGTCCGCAGGGCGGCGACCGTGTTCCGCACGCCTTCGGCCGGATCGTCGACGTACTCCAGGACGCCGTGGCAGAGGACCGCGTCGTACCCGTCGCGCTCGACGACGTCGAAGAGACCGTGGACGTCCCCCTGGACGCCCTTGATCCGGTCGGCGACCCCGGCCTCGGCGGCCCTGCGCTCCAGCGCGAAGAGGGCGTTCGGGCTGGGGTCGACCACGGTGACGCGGTGGCCGAGCCGGGCGACGGGCACCGCGAAGGAACCGCTGCCGCCGCCGGTGTCCAGGACGTCCAGGCTGTCCGTCCCGGTCACCTTGGCCCGGCGGTCGAGGGCATCCTTGAGGACCTCCCAGACGACCGAGGTACGCAGGGCGGAGCGGGGCTGACGCGGTGGGGTCTTCCCACCGGGGGACGGGTCCGGCACGGCAGTTGACTCCTCGGGCGGTGCCACCCCGGGCTGCTGGAACGCGGGCGGGGCGGGCGGTGAGCGATGACCGACGTCGATGAACGCACGACATCTCCCACCCTATTGCCTCGGCCGGACGTCCCAGCGCTGCGTCTCACCCTGCGGCGCAGGCCCTTTCCGGTGGCCGCTCTGTCGGCGTCTCACCCTGCGGCGTCACCCCTTCCCGACGGCTCCGTCCGGGGCTGCGGCAGGGCGGGCTGGAGCACCAGCATCCGTTCCACCAGGCGCAGGAACATGGCCGCGTCACGCAGCAGGTCGTCGGCGTCGCGGGTGCTCGCCGCACCCTGTATGCCCGCCTCGGCGCGTGCCCTGCGTGTGGCGCCCGAGGCGAACAGAACGCTCCACTCCGCCAGTTCGGGCGCTATCTCGGGGAGCACTTCCCAAGCACTCCGGATCCGCCGGCGTCGTCGCTCGCTCGTCTCCGGGCGGCCCCGCGCGGCGAGCACCGCGGCGGCGGTGCGCAGGGCCGCCAGGTGGGCCGTGGCATAGCGCTCGTTGGGCGTGTCGAGGGTGGCTGCCTCGTCCAGCCCGGTGCGGGCCTGGGCGAGGAGGTCGAGGGCGGCGGGGGGCGCGGTGGCCCGCCGCAGGACGGGGTGCACGTCGGTCGCCGGTCCGGTCAGTGAGGGGGCAGGGCCGGTGGCGCGGCGCCGGGGTGCGGCTGCTGCGTAGGAGCTGGCCATGACGAACCTCCTGTCGTCGTGTGACGGCGCTGTGGCCGTATGTGTCCATCGTGGAGGCCCCCACTGACAATCGACCCTGACCTGCTCCTTTGCTTCGATCGTAGGTTCGGTAGTAGTTTTTGCACTGACCGGTCAGTTCAAAAAAATTGGGGGAGGGCACGTGGACAGCCCGCACGGGGCAGCCGTCACTGCCGAGAACTTCGGGCTCGAGGGTCCGCGTGGCTGGGCCTTCCGGTCGGTCACCGTCGACGCGGAGCCCGGCTCGCTCATCGCCGTCGTGGGCCCGTCCGGTTCGGGCCGTACGAGTCTTCTGCTCGCGCTCACCGGCCGTATGCGTCCCACCGAGGGCAGCGCCGAGGTCGCCGGACTGCCTCTGCCCCGGAAGATGGCCGCGGTGCGCAGGATCAGCGCGCTCGGCCCCGTACAGGGAGTCAGCGAGCTGGACCCGGCACTGACCGTCGGCGAGCACCTGCGCGAACGCGCCCTGCTCCAGCGTCGCTTCGACGCCTCGCTGCGCGCACTGCTGAGGCCGCGCGCCGAGCGGGCCGGGGAGGCACGGCGCCGTGTCGACGAGGCGCTGGAGGCCGCCGGCCTGGACCCGGCCATGCTCCCCAAGCGCGAACGCACCTCCGTACGCGATCTGGAGCGGCTGGAGGGGCTGCGGCTGTCCGTGGCCCTGGCGCTGATCGGCCGGCCGCGTCTGCTCGCCGTCGACGACGCCGATCTGAAGCTCTCCGACGCGGACCGGGCCGAGGCGTGGCGGCTGCTGCGCTCGGTCGCGGAGTCGGGCACCACCGTGCTGGCCGTCTGCAGCGAGGCGCCCGAGGGCGCGACCGTCGTCGTGGGCACCGGCCGTGGCACGGACAGTCCGGACGACGAAGCCCCGGACAGCGAAGCCCCGGCCGACAGGCCGGACGACGACGCCCCGGGCGACAGGCCGGACGACGGCATCCAGGACCACGGCAGCACCGACGACCGCACCGACGACGACACCACCGTCAGCAGCGCGGACACCCGGCCCCCCGACGGCGAGTCCACGGCCGGCACCCACGACGACACCGGCACCGACCACGCCGGCACCGACGACGAGACCACCGTCGAGAACACCACCGAGGAGGGGACGGCCGATGCGCTCGCCGAAACTGGCCGCGCTTGAGCTCAAGCGGTTCGGCAGGGGGAAACTGCCGCGAGCCGCACTGGTCGCCGTGGTGCTGCTGCCGTTGCTGTACGGCGCGCTCTACCTGTGGTCCTTCTGGGACCCGTACGGCCGGCTGGACCGGATCCCCGTCGCGCTCGTCAACGACGACCAGGGTGCCCGGGCCGAGGGCAGGAAGATCTCGGCCGGCGACGAGATCACCAAGGGGCTGCGCGAGAGCGACGTCTTCGAATGGCACGAGGTCAGCTCCGCCGAGGCGCACAAGGGCGTCGAGGACGGCGCGTACTACCTCTCGCTCACCATGCCCCGGGACTTCAGTGAGCGCATCGCGTCGAGTTCGGGCAACTCCCCCGAGACGGGCGCCCTCCAGGTCCGTACGAACGACGCCAACAACTACATCGTCGGCCAGATCTCGCGAACGGTCTTCGCCGAGGTGCGCACGGCGGCGTCGACCGACGCGTCCCGCTCGTTCCTGGACCGCATCTTCATCTCCTTCTCGAGCATCCACGACGCGACGGAGAAGGCGGCCAAGGGCGCCGACCAGCTCAAGGGCGGCATCGGCAAGGCGAAGAAGGGCTCCAAGGAGCTCGCCGACGGGCTCGAGGACGCGAAGGACGGCAGCGGCAAGCTCGTCGGCGGTCTGTCGAAGCTCTCCAAGGGCGCGAGCGAGCTCGAGACCGGTTCCCGCAAGGTCGCGGGCGGCACCCAGCTGCTCGCCGACAAGGTCAACGCGGTGGCCGCCGGCGTCCGACCGTACGTACGGGACGACGGCAAGTCGATCGGTGACGCGGCCCGTCTGGTCTCCGACTCCTCCCGGACCGTGCGCCACACGCTCGACCATCTGGTGAAGAGCGCCCCGGCCGCGGCCGCCCGCGCGCACAAGTCCGCGGACGAGCTGGAGGCGCTCCACCGCTCCCGCTGCGAGGACGCCCTGCTGCCGGACGCCAGTGCCTGCCCGGCGCTGGAGCGAGCCAGGGACACGGCGAAGGACGTGGCGAAGGTCGCGGACGATGTCGACGCCGTGGTGAAGGACCACCAGGGTGACCTCAAGAAGCTCGACGGCCGGCTCGCCGATCTCCAGAAGAAGGCCGACGAGATCGCCCGGCGCTCACCGCGGCTCGACGACGACCTGGAGTCGGCCGTCAAGAAGGTCAACGAGCTCAACTCCGGTGCCAGGAAGGTCGCTCAGGGCGCGGACAAGCTGCACTCGGGTCTGAGCACCGCCCGGTCGGGCTCCACCGAGCTGGACACGGGAGTGGGCAGACTCAAGAAGGGCGCCGGGACGCTGGACGGCGGTCTGTTCAAGCTGGCCGACGGTTCGGACGAGCTCGCGGGCGGACTGAACGACGGCGTCGACAAGATCCCGGACTACGACAAGAAGGACCGTGACCGCCGTACCGAGGTGATGGCGGACCCCGTGAAGCTGGCGAGCCAGTCCCTGCACAAGGCCCCCAACTACGGCACCGGATTCGCCCCGTACTTCATCCCGCTCTCCCTGTGGGTGGGCTCGATGGTGGCGTACATGATCATCTCTCCGCTGAACCGACGCGCGCTCGCCGCGGGCGCCTCCGCCTGGCGGATCGCGGTGGCGGGCTGGCTGCCGGTGGTGGCCCTCGGACTGGTCCAGGTCGTGGCACTGATGTCGGTGCTGCACTGGACGGTCGGTCTGCAGATGGTCCACGCGGCCGGCACCGTCGGCTTCCTGGCGCTCGTCATCCTCTGCTTCGCCGCGATCATCCAGTGGCTGAACGCCCGGTTCGGGGCCGCCGGCCGGATCCTCGTCCTCGCGCTGCTGATGCTCCAGCTGACCTCGGCGGGCGGCACCTACCCCGTCCAGACCAGCCCGGCGTTCTTCAACGCGATCCACCCGTTCCTCCCGATGAGTTACGTCGTCGACGCGCTGCGGCGGCTCATCACGGGCGGCGGACTCGGCCCGGTGTGGGAGGCGAGCGCCGTCATGATCGCCTTCACGGCGGGCGCCCTCGCGCTGACCGCGATCTCCGCGCGCCGCAAGCAGGTGTGGACGCTCGACCGCCTGCACCCCGAGCTGAGCCTCTGAAGGGGCGGCGGACCTGTGAGAATCGATGTCATGGACAGCAGTAGCACCAGACGCCGGGCGACCCGGGCGAAGCTCTACGAAGCCGCGGTGACGCTCATCGCCGAACAGGGCTTCTCGGCCACCACGGTGGACGAGATCGCCGAGCGCGCCGGCGTGGCCAAGGGCACGGTCTATTACAACTTCAAGAGCAAGACCGAGCTCTTCGAGGAGCTGCTGCGGTACGGCGTCGGCCTCCTCACGGCGTCGCTCCAGTCCGCGGCCGACGAGACGGCGGAACGCGGCGGCACCAAGGTCGAGGCCCTGGACGCCATGATCCGGGCGGGTCTGGTCTTCATCGACCGCTATCCGGCCTTCACACAGCTGTACGTGGCCGAGCTGTGGCGCACCAACCGCGCCTGGCAGTCGACGCTCCTCGTCGTCCGGCAGCAGGCGGTGGCGGTGGTCGAGACGGTGCTGCGGGAGGCCGTCGAGAACGGCGAACTGAGCGAGGAGATCGACATCTCGCTGACCGCGGCGGCGCTGGTCGGGATGGTGCTGGTCGCCGCGCTGGACTGGCAGGCCTTCCAGCGGGAGCGGTCGATCGACGATGTGCATGCCGCGCTCTCGCGCCTGCTGCACGGCCGGGTGAGCGGCCGCTGATACCTCCCGGGGCCCCTGCGGGGCTCGCCGGGGGCACGGTGCGACCGGACCGCGACCGGACGGAATGACGCCTGTCGGGGGGCAGGCGTCATACGCCCGGCCGGTCCACGGACGCATGGGAAAGACGCCGGTCCGGCGCGGTTCGGTCTCCCGAGCCGTGCCGGACCGGCGTCCTTGTCCCCCGTACGTCCCCCGTGTCCCCGTTCCCCCGAGGCCCCCGTACCCCCGCGTCCCCCCGTGGTGCCGGACAACCCGTGGTCGACGTGTTCTCCGTCCTGCACCCCCCGTTCCGTCAGGGGAGCCGCGCCGTTCCGCCGCCCCGTGTCGGCGGTGCCGGCGCCGCGCCCCTTCCGTGGTCCCCACTCTTCCCTCTGCGCAGGTGGCGCCCCATCCGCCCGCCTACTCATCTCTCCCACTAGGTACGGGTACTCAGTCGTCCGCGCTCATCCCCACCCGCGGCGGCCCGCCTCTGGTTACGATCGCGTCCGTGTCCGTACTCCCTCTCGTCTTCACCAGCGGCTGGGCCAGCGGGATCAACGCCTATGCGGTGATCCTCCTGTTCGGCATCTTCGGCGCCACCGGGGTCTCCGACGAGGTGCCCGAGTCGCTCCAGCGCACCGACGTCCTGATCGTCGCCGGTGTGCTCTTCCTGTGCGAGGCGGTGGCGGACAAGATCCCCTACGTCGACTCGATATGGGACTCGGTGCACACCGTGATCCGCCCCGTGGCGGGTGCGGTCGTGGCCGCGCTGCTGGCCGGGGAGAGCGGGTCGCTGCCGGAGATCGCGGCAGGCGCCATCGGCGGCTCGACCGCCTTGATGAGTCATCTCGTCAAGTCCGGCACCCGGATGGCGATCAACACCTCGCCCGAGCCGTTCAGCAATGTCGCGATGAGCGTCGCCGAGGATCTGGGCGTCGCCGGGATCATCACCTTCGCCGTCTTCAACCCGGTGGCCGCGGCGATCATCGCCGCCACGCTGCTGGTCCTCGGCATCGTCGTCGTGGTGTTCCTGGCCTCCAGGATCCGCCGGTTCCTGCGCCGCAGAGCACAGCGGCGCGAGGAGAGACGACTGGCCGTCACGGTGGCCGGCCGCCCACCGGACTGAGTGTCACAGGCGGCCGATACAGTCCCTGACATGGCACGGATTGCGGTGATCGGCGCCGGGATGGGCGCCATGGCGGCTGCCGCCCGGCTGGCCGTGGCAGGCCACCGGGTGACGGTGTACGAGCGCTCGGCGACGTACGGCGGCGCACTGGGCGCCTTCGAGCGCGACGGGTTCGTCTTCGACACCGGACCGGGTCTGCTGCATCTGCCCGCCGTCTGGCGGGACTTGTTCCTGAAGACCGGCAAGGAGCCGCTGGAGCGGTGCGTCGGGCTGACGGAGGTCGACCCCGCGAGCCGGCACCTCTTCGCCGACGGCTCCGCGGTGACCCTGCCGAACGCCTCGCGGGCGGGCATCGTCTCCGCGCTGGAGTCGGCGCTGGGTGCCGGGGCCGGTGAGCGGTGGGGCGACTTCCTCGGACGGGCGCGGGACGCCTGGGACCGCTCCCGCAGGCCGCTGCTGGAGGAGCCCCTGTGGGACGACTGGCAGGTGCTGGGCCGCGATCCCTACCCGGCCCTGCGGCAGCGAAGGATGCTGCGCACCCGGGAGGCCACCACCGTCTGCGAGGTCGGCACCCTGGAGCTGGCCGACCCGAGGCTGGCCGCGCTCTTCGAGGGCTGCGCCCTGGCGTACGGCCTGGACCCCCGGCACGCCCCGGCGAGCGCCGCCCTGCTGCCGTACATGGAGCAGACCTTCGGCAGCTGGTATGTCACGGGCGGAATGCGGGAGTTGGCCCGTGCCGTGTACGAGCGCTGTCTGACCCGGAAGGTGGAATTCGTCTTCGGGTCGGAGGTGACGTCGGTCGTCGTCCGGGACGGTCGCGCTGCAGGTGTCGAGCTCGCCGGGGCCGCGGTCGCCGAAGCCGACCATGTGGTGGCGGGCGCGGACATCCCGCTTCCGGCCGGGCAGGAGCTGTGGGGGGACGGCGACGTCCGTCCGCAAGTGGGGCCCGATGGAGGGCAGTTGCCGGGCCGGTTCACCGTTCTGCTGGGGCTGCGCGGGGCGCGGCCCGCCTCGGCCGTCCACCGGAGCGTGGTCCACTCCCCCGACACCGGCGCGGAGGCGGCGGCCGTCTTCGGCGGCCGCCTCGCCGAGCGGCCCACGGTCACCGTGCTGCGGCCCGACGACCCGCGCACCCGCCCGGACGACGCGCACGAGGCGGTCACCGTCACCGCGACGGTGACCGGCCGGGGAGGTGCGGTCGACTGGAGGGACAAGACCCTGCGCGAGCGCTGCGCGGAGGCGCTGATCGACGCCGCGGGCACCGCCGTCGAGGATCTGCGCGGACGGGCGCTGTGGCACGAGATCCTGACGCCCGCCGAGACGGGTGGGGTCCCGGCGCCGTCGCTGGCCGGGTTCGGCGGCCGGTATCTGCATCCCGCGAACAGCACCCGGCTGCCCGGGCTTCAACTGGTCGGCGGACGCTCGCACCCGGGCGGCGGACTGGCGCACGCCGGCATGTCGGGGGCACTCGTGGCCGGACTCATCGTGGAGGGCGCGGACTTCCGCGGCTCGCGGTGAGGCCCGGCGGCCGCCGCTGACGTACGACGGGCGGCGGCTCGCAAGGGGTCCGGCAGCGACTCAGAAGCGGTACTGCTGCTCGTTGTACTCGTTGTCGTAGCCGTACGGCGACTGCTGTTCCCCGGGCACCTGCTGGTCGGTGTCCCGCTGCTGCGGCACCCACACCCCGCCGGGCGGGGTGTCGCTGTACGTCGGCTGCGCGTAGTACGGATCGGTGTACTGCTGCTGCGGGCTGCCGAAGCTGTCGTAGTTCTCGTAGGTGCTGTACTGCTGGCCGCCCACATAGGGGTCGGAGTACGCGGCGTACTGCTGCTGGCCGGTGCCGTAGTCGTACTGCCCGGCGAAGGCGTCCTGGCCCGTGGGCTGCTGGTCGTAGCCGTAGTACGGGTCGTACTGGCCGTCGGTGCGGCCCGCGGGCTGCCCGTAGTTGTCTGCGTTCTGGCCGTCCTGGTCCTGCTGCATCGCCGCGTAGGCCGCGTCGCTGTAGACGCCGTACTGCCCGGTGTCGTCGGGCAGCGGCTGCGGCTCGTAGACCGGCTCGGGGTCCAGGTCGGGGGCGGCGGGAGCCTCGTAGGCGAGGTCCGACACCTCCAGCGTGGGTTCACGCGTGGCGGCCTCGCCCTGCCGGCCTCCGGACTTGCGGCGACGGCTCGCACCGGGGCTGCCGCCGAGGGCCCAGCCGGTGGAGAAGCCACGACGGAAGGAGAGCGTCACATAGGTCTGTCCCACGGCGAAGGCGATGGCACCGAGCGCGATCACGACCACGGACGGAAGCAGCACACCGAAGACGACACACAGGAAACCGCCGAAGGCCAGCAGTCGCCAGCGCAGCCGCGCCTTGTACTGCAGCAGCACCTCGCCGAGCAGCCACAGCGCGACGATTCCGAACGCGACGTAGAGGACCGTCCAGCCCATGCCCGCCCCTCTCCTTCGGCCGCCGCCCCCGGTCGGGTCGGCTACGACCGATCACAACTGCTCGTGCAGTCCGAGATTCTCGTAGATTTCGAGCGTCGCCGTGGAGTTGTTGAGCGTAATGAAGTGCAGTCCGGGGACACCCTCGGAGAGCAGCTCCGCGCAGAACTCCGTTGCGAACTCGATCCCCATGGAGCGTACAGCCGCCGGATCGTCCTTGACCGTGAGGATCCTCTCTTTCAGGTCCTCAGGGATCGATGCGTTGCTGAGCTGGGCAAACCGCTCGAGCTGCTTGACGCTGGTGACGGGCATGATCTCGGGGATGATCGGGGTGGCGCAGTCCGCGGCCGCGACCCGGTCACGCAGCCGCAGATAGTCCTCGGCCCTGAAGAACATCTGGGTGATCGCGTAGTCGGCGCCGGCGCGGCACTTGTCGACGAAGTGCCGGGTGTCGGTCTCCCAGTCGGCGGACCGGGGATGCATCTCCGGGAAGGCTGCCACGCCGACACAGAAGTCCCCCGACTCCTTGATCAGGCGCACCAGTTCGGCCGCGTACCGCACGCCGTCGGGGTGCTTGACCCAGTCGCCCATCGGGTCGCCCGGCGGGTCGCCCCGGACGGCGAGGATGTTGCGGATGCCGGCGTCGGCGTACTGGCCGATCATGTTCCGCAGCTCGGCGATGGAGTGGTTGACCGCGGTGAGGTGCGCGACGGGGGTGAGCGTCGTGTCCGCGGCGATCTGCTCGGTGGCCTTGACCGTCCCGGCGCGGGTGGAGCCGCCGGCGCCGTAGGTGACGGAGACGAAGCTGGGGGCGACCGCCTCGACCCGGCGCAGCGCGTTCCAGAGGTTGCGCTCGCCCTTTTCCGTTTTCGGTGCCCAGAACTCGAATGAGTAGGACGTCTTGCCGGTCGCGAGCAGCTCACGCACCGTCCGCGCGTGGTCCGTCCTGGTGGAAGCTGTTCCGAGGGCCATACTCGCAGGTTATCCAGGCCCAGGGGGTGACCCAACCGGAGTCCACCCATCGGACACCGATTGTTCGCCCTCGGCCTACTCTCCGCGCTCGCGGATCCGCTTGGCGAGATGGGCGGCGGCGGCCCCGGGATCGGCCGCTTCGGTGATCGCCCGGACGACGACGACCCGGCGGGCGCCCGCGTCGAGCACCTCGTCCAGATTGCCCGCGTCGATGCCGCCGATGGCGAACCAGGGCCGGTCGGTGCCCAGCGCCGCGGTGGAACGCACGAGGTCCAGGCCAGGGGCGTGCCGGCCGGGCTTGGTGGGCGTGGGCCAGCAGGGGCCCGTGCAGAAGTAGTCCACACCGGGCTCGACGGCTGCCGCGGCGGCCTCGGAGGCGGCGTGTGTGGAACGGCCGATGAGGACGTCCTCGCCGAGGATGGCGCGGGCGGCCGGGACGGGCAGGTCGCCCTGTCCCAGGTGGAGGACCGCGGCGCCGATGGCATGGGCGACGTCAGCGCGGTCGTTCACGGCGAGCAGCTTGCCGTGCCGGCGGCAGGCGTCGGCGAAGACCTGGAGGTGCTCCAGCTCCTCGGCCGCTTCCATGCCCTTGTCGCGCAGCTGCACGATGTCGACCCCGGAGGCGAGCACCGTGTCCAGGAACGCGGCGAGGTCGCCCTGCTTCTTGCGGGCGTCCGTGCACAGATAGAGCCGGGCGTCGGACAGCGGCGCGCGAGCCGTGGACATGGCGATTTCCCCCCGGGGCGGGTCGGCGGGGGGTGGGGCGGCGCGAACTGCCGCCCCCCCCGCCAACCCCGATCGGTGTGTAGGCGGGTGGAAAGCCGCGGCCGCGCG
>NZ_JBHXSL010000025.1:0-65519 GCF_042714725.1 Streptomyces sp. NPDC058685 | reverse complement strand
GGGGGGGCCGGGCGGGGGGCGGTGGCGTCGCTGGGGGCGCGCGCGGGGGGGGCGGGGGGGGGGGGCGGGGCGCGCCGCCGGCCCCCCCCCCCCCCCCCCCGCTTGGTGGTGTCTTCAGGGCGTCAGACGGCGAGCGCCTGGGCCCGGCGCTTCACCTCCGTGCCGCGATTCTCGCTGAGCGCCTGCGCGGGGGTGCCGGGCAGGGTCGGGTCGGGGGTGAAGAGCCACTCCAGCATCTCTTCGTCGGAGAAGCCGTCGTCCCGCAGGAGCGTCAGGGTGCCGGAGAGGCCCTTGACGACCTTCTCGCCGCTGATGAAGGCGGCGGGAACCTGGAGCACCCGGTTCTCACCTCGGCGCACCGCGATCAGCTGGCCCTCCTTGACCAGCTGCCGGACGCGCGTCACCTCGACATCGAGCATTTCCGCGATGTCGGGGAGGGTGAGCCAGGCGGGGACGAGAGCATCGATCTTTGCGTCAATCTCGGTCACAGGACAAGCCTGCCATCTGGGACCGACAGTGGGTAGCGCTGCCCCGCGCACCGACGCCCCGATCAGCCCGGAATCGGGGAGAATATGCAGGTCAGCGGGGAACTGTCGGGAGAGAGCCTGCTCACAGCGAAGCGGCCTTCAGAGGGACCGAGGGGTCCGCGGCCGCCGTCGGATCCAGCCGCGTGCCCGTCGTGGCGAGTTTGCGGCCCTGCGCCAGATCGCGCGGCCTGCCCACCGCGAGCAGCGCGACGAGCGCGCCCTCCCGCAGCCACAGCACCGACCAGGAGGCGCCCGTCGGGTCCCCGCGCCACACCATCGTGTCGGCGACCGCGTGGTGGCCCACGTACTGCACGAACCGGCCGAACTGCTCGGACCAGAAGTACGGGACGGGGTCGTAGATCTGGGCGGGGTCGCCGAGGTCCTCCGCGATGATGTTCGCGGCGACCGTGCGCGGCCCCTGGAGGGCGTTGTCCCAGTGGTGCACGAGCAGCCGCTGCCCGTAGCGGGCGGACGGGAAGGAGGCGCAGTCGCCGACGGCGTACACACCGGGTAGCGAGGTGCGCAGGTACTCGTCGGCGGTGACCGCGCCGTCCGGACCGAGCGCGATGCCGGAGCCGGTGAGCCATCGGGTGGCGGGCCGTGCCCCGATGCCGACGACGACGGCCCCGGCGGCGAGCCGCCTGCCGTCCGAGAGAACCACCGTGCCGGGCTCGATCTCCTCCACCCGGGAGCCCGTGAGCAGTTCGATGCCGTACTCCGCGTACCAGTCCGTCATCGAGGCGGCGACCTCGGCGGGCAGCGCGCCGGCGAGCGGGCGCTCCGCGGCCTCGACGACGGTGACCGTGCAGCCGGCCTCGCGGGCCGCCGTCGCGAACTCCGCACCGATCCAGCCCGCGCCGACGACGACGATGTCGTGCTGCCGGGCGAGCACGGGACGCAGCCGGGCGGCGTCGTCGAGCGTGCGCAGCAGATGGACGCCGGGCACCGACGCGGCCCCGGGCAGATGGACGGGTTCCGCGCCGCTGGCGAGGACCAGGATGTCGTACGGGACGGGTCCGGCCTCGGTGTCCAGTTCGCGCTCCTTGGGCCGGACGCCGGTCACCTCACAGCCGAGCCGCAGCCCGATGCCGAGAGCCTCGAAATCGACGTCGAAGGCCGAGTCCTCGGCCTTGCCGAGGAGGACGGCCTTGGACAGCGGGGGCCGGTCGTAGGGCTGATGGGGTTCGGCGCCGATGAGGGTGACCGGGCCGGTGAAGCCCTGTTCGCGCAGGGCCACGGCGGTCTGCACGCCCGCCATCCCGGCTCCGACGACGACCACGCGCCGCGCCTGCTGTGTCTGCTGCTCGCTCACCCGTCAACCTTACGCATCCGGAGACCTCGACTGACAGTCCGTCAGGACAGTGGCTGCTCCACGACGCTCGTCCCGCTGCCCTCCTGCGACTCCCACTCCCAGCTCTCCTCCAGGCGCAGTCTGCCGTCCGGCAGCTCGGCGACCGTCGAGACACAGTGCCCGGAGGCGGTACGGCCGTCGGTCCTCAACTGCACGTAGCGGAAGTCGATCCGGTCCCCCTGACGGGTGCCCACCAGATGACCGCGGACCACGTCGCCGCCCGCGTACTCGGCCCAGATGTGCCCGTCCCGCTCGTGGTACGTGACGCGGGTACGGGTGCCGACCTGGCCGGGAGCCTGGTCCGCGACCGGCACCAGGACGACTCCGTCGAGAGACCCCGCCATCAAAACACCTCCTGTACCGCAGGCCTTGGGAAGCCGTCGCTCCCTTAACCCGACACCGGGCCCGGGGTTAGGGTGGCCACCGTAAGACACTCGCGGGAGTCCGGACGCACCGGGCTGAGAGGGAGGCTGGACGGCCTCCGACCGTACGAACCTGATCCGGGTCATGCCGGCGAAGGGAGGGGCTGGACGCCCATGTCGCGTATCCCAGAAACGCGCGCCTCAGACGTTCTCGTCGTCGGGGGCGGAATCATCGGACTGGTCACGGCCTGGCGTGCGGCCCAGCGCGGACTGGCCGTCACCATCGCCGATCCGGAGCCGGGCGGCGGTGCGGCGCAGGTCGCCGCGGGCATGCTCGCCGCCGTCACCGAACTGCACTACGGCGAGCAGACGCTGCTCGCGCTCAACGTCGCGTCGGCACAGCGCTATCCGGCGTTCGTCGCCGAGCTGGAGGAGACGAGCGGACAGCGCGTCGGCTACCGCGCCTGCGGGACGCTCGCCGTCGCGCTCGACGCCGACGACCGCGCCCATCTGCGGGAACTGCACGCCCTGCAACGGCGTTCCGGACTCGCCTCGGAGTGGCTGACCGGCCGTGAGTGCCGGCGCCTGGAGCCGATGCTCGCGCCCGGTGTCCGCGGCGGTCTGCGGGTGGACGGCGACCACCAGGTCGACCCGCGCCGCCTCGCGTCCGCGCTGGTCACGGCGTGCGAGAGGGCGGGAGTGGTCTTCCGTCACGGCTGGGCGGAACGGCTGTCGGTCACGGGCGACCGGGCGACCGGTGTCGTCCTCGCCGACGGCGAGGAGCTCACCGCCGACCAGGTGGTGCTCGCCGGCGGCAGCCTGAGCGGCAGGCTGAACGGGGTCCCGGCGGATGTGCTGCCTCCGGTCCGTCCGGTGAAGGGCCAGGTGCTGCGGCTGACCGTGCCGCCCGCGTACGCGCCCTTCCTGTCCAGGACGGTCCGCGCGGTGGTCCGCGGCAGCGATGTCTATCTGGTGCCGCGCGAGAACGGCGAGCTGGTCGTCGGCGCGACCAGCGAGGAACTGGGCTGGGACACCACGGTCACCGCGGGCGGTGTGTACGAGCTGCTCCGCGACGCCCATGAGCTGGTGCCCGGCATCACGGAGCTGCCGCTCACCGAGACCCGTGCCGGGCTGCGCCCCGCCTCCCCCGACAACGCGCCGCTGCTCGGCCCGACCGCGCTGCCCGGTCTGCACCTGGCCACCGGTCACCACCGCAACGGGGTCCTCCTGACGCCCGTCACCGGCGATGTGATGGCCGTGGTCCTGGTCTCCGGCTCACTCCCCGACGAGGCCCGCGCCTTCACACCTCGCCGCTTCTCCGCCGTCTCCCAGGAGCAGCCCGCATGAACGTCTCCGTCAACGGCGAGACCAGGATGCTCGCCACCGGAACCACACTCGACACGCTGGTCACGGAGCTGACCGCCGCCCGGTCCGGCGTCGCCGCCGCCGTCAACGAGGCGGTGGTCCCGCGCAGCGCATGGGCGGGCACCCTGCTCGACGACGGCGACCGGGTCGAGGTCCTCACCGCAGTCCAGGGAGGCTGATCAGCCATGGCCGACGACCGTCTCACCATCGGTGACACCACCTTCAACTCCCGGCTGATCATGGGCACCGGCGGTGCGCCCAGCCTCGACGTCCTGGAACGCTCCCTGATCGCGAGCGGAACCGAACTCACCACCGTCGCGATGCGCCGCCTGGACCCGACGGTCCAGGGCTCCGTGCTCTCCGTCCTGGACCGGCTCGGCATCCGCGTCCTGCCCAACACGGCCGGCTGCTTCACCGCGGGCGAGGCCGTCCTGACCGCCCGGCTCGCGCGCGAGGCACTCGGGACGGACTGGGTGAAGCTCGAGGTCGTCGCGGACGAGCGCACGCTGCTGCCCGATCCCATCGAGCTGCTCGACGCGGCGGAAACCCTGGTCGACGACGGGTTCACGGTCCTGCCGTACACGAATGACGACCCGGTGCTCGCGCGGAGGCTGGAGGACGTGGGCTGCGCGGCGATCATGCCATTGGGCTCGCCCATCGGCTCCGGCCTCGGCATCCGCAACCCGCACAACTTCCAGCTGATCGTCGAGCACGCGCGCGTACCGGTGATCCTGGACGCGGGCGCGGGCACGGCGTCCGACGCGGCGCTGGCGATGGAGCTGGGCTGCACGGCGGTGATGCTGGCGTCGGCGGTCACCCGCGCGCAGGAGCCGGTCCTGATGGCGGAGGCGATGCGGCACGCGGTGGAGGCGGGCCGCCTGGCACACCGGGCGGGCCGCATCCCCCGCCGCCACTTCGCCGAGGCATCGTCACCCCAGGACGGCCGCGCCCACCTGGACCCGGAACGCCCGGCGTTCTGACGGGACGGAAAGTCTGCCGGCGGGACCGCATCCGGCCCCGCCGGGAGCGAGGCGGGCGGGGACCGCATCCGAGGCACGGGGACGACATCCAGCCCCGCCGGCGATTGAGGCGCGCGGGGCCGCACCAGACCCCGCCGGCGATCGAGGCAGGGGGACACCATCAAGCCCGGCCGGCGATTGAGGCACGGGGACGACATCAGGCCCGGCCGACGGTCGAGGCACGGGGACGACATCCAGCCCCGCCGGCGGTTGAGGCGCGCGGGGCCGCACCAGGCCCCGCCGGCGATCGAGGCACGGGGACACCATCAAGCCCCGCCGGCGATTGAGGCGCGGGGGTCCGGGGGCAGCGCCCCCGCAAGGTGCCGCACCCGCCCAGCCTGGCCCCATGCCGCACAGGCTTCGTCCTCGAACGCCGGGCGGTCTGATATCGCCCTCCCCACGCAGGGGCCGAGCTCATGCCCGGCCCGACGATCGAGGCCCAGGGACGATTTCCGGCCGCGCCCGTGATTGAGGCGCGACCCCCCGAACGCCACCGCCCCACAACGCCCCGCACCCGTCCCCCTCCGCCCGTCCCGACGCCCGTCCCCCGTCGAAAGCCGGTCGCGGCGGACCGGCCCCGCACAAGCGCGTCTGCTGTCACAGCTCGGCTGCAGTACGGCTCCGGTCCCGCCCCGGGACGTCAGGGGTGTCCGGGGTGACTCGTAGAATCTCCGCGTGGACACGACCCTCAAGGACCCCCTCGTCGGGCAGCTGCTCGACGGCCGCTACCGCGTCGACGCGCGTATCGCCGTCGGCGGTATGGCCACGGTCTACCGGGCGGTCGACACCAGACTCGACCGGGAGCTCGCCCTCAAGGTGATGCACCCGGCCCTCGCCACGGACGCCTCCTTCGTGGAGCGCTTCATCCGCGAGGCCAAGTCCGTCGCCCGGCTCTCCCACCCCAATGTGGTGGGGGTCTTCGACCAGGGCGCCGAAGGTGCGTACGTCTATCTGGCCATGGAGTACGTGGCGGGCTGCACCCTGCGCGACGTCCTGCGCGAGCGCGGCGCGCTCCAGCCGCGGGCCGCGCTGGACATCCTGGAGCCCGTGCTCGCCGCGCTCGGCGCGGCCCACCGGGCCGGGTTCGTCCACCGGGACATGAAGCCGGAGAACGTGCTGATAGGGGACGACGGCCGGGTCAAGGTCGCCGACTTCGGCCTGGTGCGCGCGGTCGGCTCCGTCACCAGCACCACCGGCACCGTCCTCGGCACCGTCTCCTACCTCGCCCCGGAGCAGATCGAGTACGGCACGGCCGACACCCGCGCCGATGTGTACGCATGCGGTGTCGTCCTGTACGAGATGCTGACCGGCGGCAAGCCGCACTCCGGCGACACCCCGGCCCAGGTGCTCTTCCAGCATCTGAACGAGGACATTCCGGCGCCCTCCGCACTCGTCCCGGGCCTCGCCGTCGAGCTCGACGAGCTGGTCGCGAGCGCCACCGCCCGCAATCCCGAGATCCGCCCGTACGACGCGGTGGCCCTGCTCGCCCTGGTCCGTGAGGCCCGTGCCGCGCTCGGCGACGATCAGCTGGACCTGGTGCCGCCGCAGGCCCTCCAGCAGGAGCCGCCGACGTACGCGACCGGCGCGGACGCCGGCCCCGATGAGCGTACGGACGTCATCCCCCGTGTGCCGCCCGGCGACGAGCCGCAGGTCAACCACACGACGCGGATGGCCATGCCGCCCGCTCCTCCGCAGCACCGCCCGGACCGCACCGGCCGCTCCCGTGTGCCACGGCGCGGTGTCGTCGCGATCCTTGTCGCCGTCTTCCTGGTGCTCGGCGCCGGCGCCGGCGTCTGGTACATCAATTCCGGACAGTTCACCCGCGTCCCGGCCCTGATCGGCAAGTCCGAGAAGGAGGCCCGGCAGGAGCTCAAGGACGCCGGCCTCGATGTGAAGACCGTCAAACGCGACTTCAGCGAGACGGTCGACCGCGGCTCGGTCATCAACAGCGACCCCGGCACCAACGAACGCATCCGCGGCAACGGCTCGGTGACGCTCGTCGTCTCGCGCGGGCCGAAGATCGTCCGGGTCCCCGACGTCGGCGGCGACCCGCTCGCCACGGCCGAGAGCAAGCTCAAGAAGGCCGGGCTCGCGCCCGGGGTGGTCACCAAGGAGTTCAGCGAGGACGTGCCCCAGGGCCGTGTCGTCAGCACCGAGCCGGCGGCCGGTGCCCGGCGCAGCCCGGACTCCGCGGTCGCGATCGTCGTCAGCAAGGGCTCCCCCGTCGAGGTCCCGGGCGTGATCGGCGACTCCGTCGAGGACGCGACCGGCGCGCTGGAGGACGCCGGCTTCACGGTCAAGGTCGCCCCCGCGCAGGTCAACTCCCCGGAGGAGGCGGGCACCGTCGCCCGCCAGTCGGCGGCCGAGGGGGCCGAGCTGGCCTCCGGCGACACGATCACGCTGACCGTCTCCAAGGGACCGCGCTCGATCGACGTCCCCGATGTCGTCGGGATGAGCGTCGACGAAGCCACCGCCGAGCTGGAGGACGCGGGCTTCGAGGTGGACGTCGAGAAGGCCTTCCCCTTCCTGGGCGACACCGTCGAGAGCCAGTCCCCGGCCGCGGACGGCAAGGCGCCCGAGGGCAGCACGATCACCATCAAGACCAAGGGAATCTAGCCACAGATGCGCAACCCCGTCGGCGGCCACGTCCCCGTGGCCGGCGGACTCGCCAAGGTCGGTCTCGGATACGCGACGGAGCTGCGGGCGGAGACCGTCCAGGTCTTCGTCGCCAATCCGCGGGGCTGGGCGACGCCGCCGGGCAATCCCGCGCAGGACGAGCTGTTCCGCTCGGAGTGCGCCGCCGCGGACATGCCGGCGTACGTCCATGCTCCGTATCTGATCAACTTCGGTTCCCACACCGAGGCGACCGTCGAGCGGTCCGTGGACTCGTTGCGCCACTCGCTGCGCCGCGCCCGTGAGATAGGCGCCCTGGGCGTCGTGGTGCACACCGGGTCGGCGACGGGCGGGCGGCCGCGGGAGGTGGCGCTTGCGCAGGTGCGCGAACGGATGCTGCCGCTGCTGGACGAGCTGACGCACGACGACGATCCGTTCCTGCTGCTGGAGTCGACGGCCGGGCAGGGGTTCTCACTCTGCTCGCGGACCTGGGACTTCGGGCCGTACTTCGCCGCTCTGGACGCCCATCCCCGACTGGGGGTCTGTCTGGACACCTGCCATCTGTTCGCGGCAGGACACGACCTGGCGGCACCGGGCGGCATGGTGCAGGCGCTGGACCTGCTCGTGGAGACGGTCGGCGAGGGGCGCCTCAAGCTGATCCACGCCAACGACTCGAAGGATGTGGCGGGCGCCCACAAGGACCGTCACGAGAACATCGGCGCGGGTCACATCGGCGAGGAGCCGTTCCGGGAGCTCATGCGCCACCCGGCGACCGAGGGCGTACCGCTGATCATCGAGACCCCGGGCGGCAAGGAGGGCCACGCCGCGGACGTGGCCCGGCTGAAGGCACTCCGCGACTGACCGTCTCGGGCGCCCTGCGCCCTGAACGACGACAGACCTCAAGGGCTGTCGTCGTGCGCCCTCCGGGGATGACGGGACGGCCCTCAGAGTTCGGGGCCGTCCCCCGGCTCCTCCTGGTAGGAGTAGCGCTGCTCCCGCCAGGGATCGCCGAGGTTGTGATAGCCCCGTTCCTCCCAGAAGCCACGCCGGTCGTCGGTCATGTACTCGACGCCGCGGACCCACTTGGGCCCTTTCCAGGCGTAGAGATGCGGCACGACAAGACGCAGGGGGAAGCCGTGCTCGGCGGTGAGCAGTTCACCGTCCTTGTGGGTGGCGAAGATCGTGCGCTCCGAGGTGAAGTCGGCCAGCCGCACATTGGCGCTGTAGCCGTACTCGGCCCAGACCATGACGTGAGTGACGTTCGCGGCCGGCGGCGCGAGGGCGACCAGTTCGCGGGCGGGAACACCACCCCATTCGGCCCCCAGCATGCTGAACTTCGTCACGCAGTGCAGATCGGCGACGACCGACGAGAAGGGCAGTGCCGAGAACTCCTCGTGGTTCCAGCAGTGTTTGTCGCCGTCGGCCGTGGCGCCGAAAACCCTGAACTCCCAGCGGTCCGGCTTGAACTTGGGTACGGGCCCGTAGTGGGTGACCGGCCAGCCTCGCTGCAGTCGCTGACCCGGCGGAAGCTCGGACTCCTCTGATGCGCGGTATTCCCGGCTTTCCGGCTGACCCATGTCTTCAATGGTGACAGACCGCATGGGGTGGTCATGACCAGGTCTGGCCCGATTCGGGCAACTCCTACTAAGGAGGCACTTACTGGACGGGCTGACGGACGCGATGGAAGGATGCGCCCACTTGCCCCGGTACCAAGCGCGGAAGGAGCCTCTGCGATGCAGGGCGACCCCGAGGTCATCGAGTTCCTCAACGAGCAGCTGACCGCCGAATTGACCGCGATCAACCAGTACTTCCTGCACGCGAAGATGCAGGAGAACTTCGGCTGGACGAAGCTTGCCAAGTACACCCGGTCGGAGTCGTTCGACGAGATGAAGCACGCGGAAGTGCTCACCGACCGGATTCTCTTCCTCGACGGACTTCCGAACTACCAACGCCTGTTCCACGTACGCATCGGCCAGACCGTCACCGAGATGTTCCAGGCGGACCGGCAGGTCGAGGTGGAGGCGATCGACCGTCTCCGGCGCGGTATCGACATCATGCGCGCCAAGGGTGATGTCACGTCCGCGAACATCTTCGAGTCGATCCTCGAGGACGAGGAGCACCACATCGACTATCTCGACACCCAGCTGGACCTGATCGAGAAGCTCGGTGAGCCCCTCTACATCGCGCAGCTGATCGAGCAGCCCGACAGCTGACGTACGCCGGGGGCGGCGGTCGCGCGCCGGGTGCGGCGGTCCAGGACCCTGTCGGGTCTCCGCGCCCCAGGTGAGCGTGAAGGGCGGAAGGGCTAGGCGGCTTCGTCCAGCTCCGCGAGGCCGGCCGTGAGAGCGGGCTTGCCCTGCTCCAGCAGCTCACGCCGCGGGCACGTGCCCCTGCCGAGGATCGACTGGATCGTCCGCACGCACGAGCCGCAGTCGGTGCCCGCCTTGGAGGCGGAGGCGATCTGACGGGGGGTGCAGGCACCCGCGTCCGCGTGCTCCTTGACCTGCTTCTCGGTGACGCCGAAGCATGAGCATACGTACACGCGGTTCACCTCCAGGCCGGTCGGTCGTCTGCCTCCGATTGCTCGGTGAGGCTAACCTAACCTTACCCGTCGTGGCCAGCCTGGAAAAGCGGTGTGGGGCGCGGATCACATCGATCCGCGCCCCACAGCCGTACTCACAAGATCACTGGTCGCGGTACATCTCCGCCACCAGGAACGCCAGGTCCAGGGACTGGCTGCGGTTCAGTCGCGGGTCGCAGGCCGTCTCGTAGCGCTGGTGCAGATCGTCGACGAAGATCTCGTCGCCGCCGCCCACGCACTCGGTGACGTCGTCACCGGTGAGCTCGACGTGGATACCGCCCGGGTGCGTGCCCAGGGCCTTGTGGACCTCGAAGAAGCCCTTGACCTCGTCGAGCACGTCATCGAAACGCCGGGTCTTGTGGCCGGACGCCGCCTCGAAGGTGTTGCCGTGCATCGGGTCGGTCACCCAGGCCACCGTCGCACCGGACGCGGTGACCTTCTCGACCAGCTCGGGGAGCTTGTCGCGGACCTTGTCGGCGCCCATGCG
The DNA here is from genome assembly GCF_042714725.1 of Streptomyces sp. NPDC058685. Lineage (NCBI taxonomy): Bacteria > Bacillati > Actinomycetota > Actinomycetes > Kitasatosporales > Streptomycetaceae > Streptomyces > Streptomyces sp. NPDC058685. Next base: position 55,214 of record NZ_JBHXSL010000025.1, on the reverse strand, counting down.
GACGACGAAGGTCAGCCGGCCGGGGTCGCGCTCCGGGTCGAGCTTGTCGATGTACTGCAGGGCGTCGTCGACCGTGGTCGTCGGGCCGAGCTTCACACCGATGGGGTTGCGGATGCGCGAGGCGAACTCGACGTGCGCGCCGTCCAGCTGCCGGGTGCGCTCACCGATCCAGACCATGTGGCCGGAGGTGTTGTAGAGCCGGCCGGTCCGCGAGTCGGTACGGGTCAGCGCGCCCTCGTAGTCGAGCAGCAGCGCCTCGTGGGAGGAGTAGAACTCGACCGTGCGGAACTCCGCCGGGTCGGTGCCACAGGCCTCCATGAAGTTCAGCGCGTTGTCGATCTCCCGCGCGAGCTGCTCGTAGCGCTGACCCGACGGGGACGACTTCACGAAGTCCTGGTTCCAGGCGTGCACCTGGCGCAGATCCGCGTAACCACCGGTGGTGAAGGCGCGCACCAGGTTCAGCGTCGCCGCGGACGCGTTGTACATCCGCTTCAGGCGCTCGGGGTCCGGGATACGGGCCGCTTCGGTGAACTCGAAGCCGTTGACGGAGTCGCCCCGGTAGGTGGGGAGCGTCACGCCGTCGCGGGTCTCGGTCGGCTTGGAGCGCGGCTTGGAGTACTGGCCGGCGATACGGCCGACCTTCACCACCGGCACGGAGGCCGCGTAGGTCAGCACCGCTCCCATCTGGAGGAGCGTCTTCAGCTTGTTGCGGATGTGGTCGGCGGACACGGCGTCGAAGGCCTCGGCGCAGTCGCCGCCCTGGAGCAGGAACGCCTCGCCCTTGGCGACGGCTCCCATCCGGGCACGCAGCTGGTCGCACTCGCCCGCGAAGACGAGCGGCGGATACGACTCGAGGTCCGCGATCACATCGCGCAGAGCCTCGGCATCGGGGTACTCGGGCTGCTGCGCCGCGGGCAGGTCTCGCCAGGTGTTGCCACCGGCGGGGGTGTTTTTGGCGTTCACGGTCACACCGACCACAGTACGGGGTTGCCGCCGGGCCGTTTCCGTCCGCCCAGCAAATGAGACGAGAAGTCCAGCAATTCTCATGCGGTAGGGTTCCGGACATGCTGACGCACTCGATCCAGAACTGGTGGTGGACCGCACATCCGGCGGCCCACTGACTGATCGCGTGCGAGTAGGAATCGCGAAGGCCGCCCGAGGGGCGGCCTTCGGTGTTTCCGGGAATCGGCCGTTCCTCCCACTCGGAAGGAACACCGGATGCCCCTCGCCCGACTGCTGGACGACGACTGCCCTCCCTTCGCCCTGCTCCGCAGGCGCACCCCCGGCCGCGACCACGACACCGTCGAGGTACTGACCGGCTCGGTGCACGAGGCGCGGGCGCTCGCCGACATCCCCGTCACCGACCGTCCCTCGCTCGCCCTCGTGCCGTTCCGGCAGATCCGGGAGCGCGGCTTCGACGTGCGCGACGACGGCACGCCGCTGAGTGTGCTGGTCGCCGACGAGTACACGGAGATGCCGCTCTCCGAGGCGCTGGAGAGACTTCCCGCGCACCCGGTCCGGGTGGAGGGGGGTGCCTTCGACGTGGACGACAGGGCGTACGCGGACATCGTCCGGCGGGTCGTCGAGGAGGAGATCGGCAGCGGCGAGGGAGCGAACTTCGTCATCCGCCGTACCTACACGGGCAGCATCCCGGGCTTCGGCCGGGCCGACGCGCTCGCCCTGTTCCGGCGGCTGCTGGCCGCCGAGCGCGGGGCGTACTGGACCTTCGTGGTGCACACCGGAGAGCGCACGCTCGTCGGCGCCAGCCCCGAGGTGCATGTGCGGATGAGCGGCGGGACGGTCGTGATGAATCCGATCAGCGGCACCTTCCGCTATCCCCCCGAGGGCCCGACCCCGGAGGGACTGCTCCGGTTCCTGGACGACCGCAAGGAGCGCGAGGAGCTCTCGATGGTCGTGGACGAGGAGCTGAAGATGATGTGCACGGTCGGGGACATGGGCGGCGTGGTCGTCGGTCCGCGGCTCAAGGAGATGGCCCATCTCGCGCACACCGAGTACGAGTTGCGCGGTCGGTCCTCGCTCGACGTGCGGGAGGTGCTGCGGGAGACGATGTTCGCGGCGACCGTCACCGGGTCCCCCGTACAGAACGCGTGCCGGGTCATCGAGCGGCACGAGGTGGGCGGCCGCGGCTACTACGCCGGCGCGCTCGCCCTGATCGGCACGGACGCGGGCGGAGCGCAGACCCTCGACTCCCCCATCCTGATCCGCACGGCCGACATCGACGCCCGGGGAGCCCTGCGGGTGCCGGTGGGGGCGACCCTGGTGCGGCACTCCGACCCGGAGGGCGAGGTCGCCGAGACCCATGCGAAGGCGGCCGGTGTACTGGCCGCGCTGGGGGTACGACCGGGGCGGCCCCGGGAGGACGCCGAGCGTCCCCGGCTCGCCGACGACCCCCGGGTGCGCGCCGCGCTGGACGCCCGCCGGGCCGACCTCGCGCCGTTCTGGCTGCGGATGCAGGAGCGCAGCGCCGATCTGACCGGCGACGCGCTGGTGATCGACGGGGAGGACACCTTCACCGCGATGCTGGCGCATCTGCTGCGCTCGACGGGTCTCACCGTGACGGTGCGCCGGTACGACGAGCCCGGCCTCCGGGAGACGGCACTGCGTCACCCGGGGCCGGTGGTGCTCGGACCCGGTCCCGGCGATCCGGCGAACGCCACCGATCCGAAGATGCGCTTCCTGCGGTCGCTCACCGCCGATCTGCTGCGCGATCACCGCCACGGCCTGCTGGGCGTGTGTCTGGGCCATGAGCTGATGGCCGCGGAACTGGGCCTGGAGATCGTCAGGAAGGACGCGCCGCACCAGGGGGCGCAGGAGCGGATCGACTTCTTCGGGCGGGAGGAGACGGTGGGCTTCTACAACAGCTTCACCGCGCGGTGCGACGAGCGGACCGCGGCCGAGCTGGCGATGCACCGTGTAGAGCTGAGCCGGGACGAGGTGAGCGGCGATGTGCACGCGATGCGCGGGCCGGGCTTCGCGGGCCTTCAGTTCCATCCGGAGTCGGTGCTCACGATGGACGGCGCGGCGCTGACGGCGACGATGATCGCGGGCGTACTGGTGGGCTAGTGCCGTCCGGGGAGGACGGGAGTCAGGTCGCCGGGGTGGCCGTGCCGTGGGTGCGGAAGGTGCGCCGGTAGATGTCCGGCGGTACCCCGAGGGCACGGTGGAAGTGCCGGCGCAGGGTGGCCGCGGTGCCCATCCCCGTACGGGCGGCGATGAGTTCGATGCTGTCGTCGGTGGTCTCCAGGAGTTCCTGGGCCCGGTGGATGCGCTGGGTGTGCAGCCAGCGCAAGGGAGTGGTGCCCGTGGCCGCGGTGAAGCGACGGGTGAGGTTCCGGGTGCTCATGTTCACCTGTCGGGCCAGGTCGGGCACGGTCAACGGCTCGTCCAGCCGCTCGCTCACCCAGTGCAGCAGGTCCGCGAACGCGTGGCCGGTGTCGGCGATCGCCGGCACCGCCGCGAACTGCGCCTGACCGCCTGCCCGGCGGGCCGGGACCACCAGCCGGCGTGCCAGGGCGTTGGCGACCGCGGCGCCGTGGTCGGCGGTGACGATGTGCAGGCACAGATCCATGCCGGCGGCCTTGCCGGCCGAGGTCAGCACGGTCCGGTCGTCGATGTAGAGGACGTCCGGGTCGACCTCGACACGGGGATAGCGGGCCGCGAGCGCTGCGGTGTGCTCCCAGTGCGTGGTGGCGCGGCGGCCGTCCAGCACGCCGGCGGCGGCGAGCACGAACGCCCCGGTGCACAGGGACACCAGTCGGGCCCCGCGCTCATGGGCCGCACGCACGGCGTCCACGAGGTCGGCCGGCGGGTCGGCCTCGACGTCGCCGCACGCGGGGACGATGACGGTGTCCGCCTCCGCGAGGGCGTCGTAGTCGTGGGGCGTGTCGAGCCTCAGCCAGCTGCCCAGCCACGCCTGGGCGGGCCCGCAGACACGGAAGTCGTACCAGGAATCGGTGAGTTCGCGGTCGACGCCGAACACCTCGCAGGCAGCGGCGGCCTCGAACAGCATGGCCCCGTCGTAGAGCGCCAGCACCACGGATCTCATGTCCGAAAGTGTACGCATCTCGTCGTTTCGGCCACTCGTGGTCGGCGTCCGGGCCCGTGAGCATGGCCGCATGAACACACATCACCGGACGGTCGCGGTCGTCGGAGCCTATGGACACACCGCTGCCTTCGTCGTCGCGGAACTGCGCCGACGCGGCCTCACCCCTCTCCTCGTCGGCCGGGACTCCGCCAGGCTGGACGCCGCAGCCACGGGCCGTCCGGGGACCGTGACCCGGGTCGTGGCCCTCGACGAGCCGGCGTCGCTGGATCGCGCGCTGGCAGGCGCGGACGCGGTCATCAACTGCGCGGGTCCGTTCGCCGTCACGCTGCTGCCCGTCATCGACGCGGCCCTGCGCGCGGGCATCCCGTACCTGGACGTGGCCGCGGAACAGGCCGCGATCCTGGAGGCGTTCCGGCTGCGGGACCGGCGGGCCCGCGAGGCGGGGGTGGTGGTCCTCCCGGCGATGGCGTTCTACGGCGGGCTGGGCGACCTGCTGGCCGGTGCGGCGATCGGCGACTGGCCGGACGCCGACGAGATCACGGTCGCGATCGCGCTCGACAGCTGGCAGCCGACGGAGGGGACACGCAGGACCGCGCGGAGCAACGCCGGGCGGAAGCTGGCCTTCACCGGTGGCCGCCTCACCGCGCCCGAGGACCCGCCCCGCTCGTACTCCTGGCGGTTCCCGGAACCCATGGGTGTCCAGCGGGTCGTCGAGCTCTCCACTGCCGACCAGGTCACCATCTCCCGCCATCTGCGCGTCCCGGAGATCCGGGTCTGCATCAACGAGGCGCCCCTGCGCGATCTGAGCGACCCGGCGACGCCGCCGCCCACGGCCGTGGACTCCGACGGGCGCTCGGCACAGACCTTCGTCGTCGACGTGGTGGCGCGCAGGGGCGGCGCCGCCCGCCGAGCGACGGCGTCCGGCCGGGACATCTACGCGGTGAGCGCGCCCCTCGTCGTCGAGGCCGCGACGCGGATCATGGACGGCCGGGTCGACCGGACCGGGGTGGCGGCCGCGGGGGAACTCTTCGACGCCGCGGACTTCCTGGGAGCGCTCGACCCCCTGCATCTGACCTTCGGCGCGCCCGGCCGGGTGGAGCAGCCGGTCTAGGCAGTACCGGGAGGCGCGGCGGGGACCAGGACGTTCTCGCTGTGCCGCCCCGCCGCGTAGTCGTCGACGTTGCGCACCGTCGCGTCGACGATCTGGCCGACCGCGTCCTCGGTGTAGTACGCCTGGTGCGAGGTGACCAGCACGTTCGGGAAGGTGACCAGCCGCGCCAGGGTGTCGTCCTGGAGCGGCTCCAGGGACTTGTCGAGGAAGAAGAGCCCGGCCTCCGCCTCGTACACGTCCAGGCCCACGCCCGTGAACCGGCCTTTGCGCAGCTCCGTGACGAGGGCGTCCGTGTCGACGAGACCGCCGCGGCTGGAGTTGACCAGGATCGCGTCGTCCTTCATCGCCCGCAGCGCGTCCCGGCCGATGAGGTGCTGTGTCGCGGGCAGCAGCGGCAGATGGAGGCTGATCAGATCGGACGCGGCCAGCAGTTCGTCCTTGTCGACGTACCGCATGCCGAGCTCGACGCACGCGGGGTTCTCGGCGATGTCCCAGCCGAGGAGGTGCATGCCGAAGCCGTGGGCGATCCTGGTGAACGCCTCGCCGATCTTGCCGGTGCCGAGCACCCCGGCCGTACGGCCGCGCAGATCGCGGCCCATCAACCCGTCGAGGCGGAAGTCGAATTCGCGGGTGCGGCCCGAGGCCCGCACGATCCGCCGGTTGACGGCCATGGCCAGCGTCCAGGCGAACTCCGCGACGGAGTACGGCGAGTAGGAGGAGACCCGGGCGACGGTGAGGCCGAGCTCCTCGGCCACATCGAGGTCGATGTTGTTGAAGCCGGTGGAGCGCTGAGCGATCATCGAGGTGCCGCCCGCCGCCAGCAGCCGGAGCACACGGGCGTCGAGGATCGCGTTGACGCTGGTGGAGATCGCCTCGTGGCCGGCCGCGATGGGCGCGGTGTCCTCGGTGAGGAAGACGTCGAGGCAGTGGATGTCGTGGTGTCCCGCGAAGGCCCTTTCCAGCAGCGGCCTCTCGTCGGCCTGCACACCGAAGGCAAGGATCTCCACGGATTCTCCCGGAACGCGTGACATATGAGCTATGGGCCGGATATCGCGAATATACGGCCCACAGCCCAGCCGTGCCGGTCTGCGCGGGTGATCGAGGTTGGGGCCGGACCGTCAGCCGAAGAAGACGCCGACCTCCTCGTAGAGCTTGGGGTCGACCGTCTTCAGCTTGGCGGTGGCCTCGGCGATCGGCACCCGCACGATGTCCGTGCCCTGGAGCGCGACCATCTTGCCGAAGTCACCGTCGCGCACGGCCTCGATGGCGTGCAGTCCGAAGCGGGTGGCCAGCCAGCGGTCGAAGGCGCTCGGGGTGCCACCGCGCTGGACATGGCCGAGGACCGTGGTGCGGGCCTCCTTGCCGGTGCGCCTCTCGATCTCCTTGGCCAGCCATTCGCCGACGCCGGAGAGCCGGACATGCCCGAAGGAGTCGAGCGAACCGTCCTTGAGGACCGCGTCGCCGTCCTTCGGCATGGCGCCTTCGGCGACCACGACGATCGGGGCGTAACTGGCCTTGAAACGCGAGGTCACCCAGGTGCAGACCTGGTCGACGTCGAAGCGCTGTTCCGGGATGAGGATGACGTTGGCCCCGCCCGCCAGGCCCGAGTGCAGGGCGATCCAGCCGGCGTGCCGGCCCATCACCTCGACGACCAGGACCCGCATGTGCGACTCGGCAGTGGTGTGGAGCCGGTCGATCGCCTCGGTCGCGATGCCGACGGCGGTGTCGAAACCGAAGGTGTAGTCGGTGGCGGACAGGTCGTTGTCGATGGTCTTGGGTACGCCGACGCACTTGATGCCGTACTCGTCGTGCAGCCGGGCGGCCACGCCGAGGGTGTCCTCGCCGCCGATCGCGATCAATGCGTCGACCTCCGCCTTGGCGAGGTTCTCCTTGATACGGCGGATGCCGTTCTCCGCCTTGAGGGGATTGGTGCGGGAAGAGCCGAGAATGGTGCCGCCCCGGGGCAGGATGCCGCGCACGGCCGGGATGGCGAGCGGGACCGTGTCACCTTCCAGCGGCCCGCGCCATCCGTCTCGGTAGCCCACGAACTCGTACGCGTATTCCTGAACGCCCTTGCGGACGATGCCACGGATGACCGCATTGAGGCCGGGGCAGTCGCCGCCCCCGGTCAGTACTCCGACGCGCATGGAAAACTTCCCTTCGCCTGATGAGCCCTAGGACCGTCACGCTAATGGTGATCCAGGTCACTGCGGGATGGGAGGGAAGGTCAATTCCTGTACGGGATGCGGTGTTTGAGCCGCACCGCCTGTCCGGTTTCACTCGTACGAGGGTCGCCCCGGCGGCGGTACGTCCGCCTCAGGCGTCGTCGAGTCCCCGCTCGATCGCGTACCGCACCAATTCGACGCGGTTGTGCAGTTGAAGCTTGCCGAGCGTGTTCTGCACATGGTTCTGCACGGTGCGGTGGGAGATGACGAGCCGCTCGGCGATCTGCTTGTACGACAGCCCCTTGGCGACCAGGCGCAGCACCTCGGTCTCGCGGTCGGTCAGTTGAGGCGCCTTGGGCTCGTCGCCGCCGGAAGCGGGAACGGGTTCGGAGGCGAGCCGACGGTACTCGCCGAGCACGAGGCCCGCGAGGCCCGGCGTGAAGACCGGGTCGCCGACGGCCGTACGCCGCACCGCGTCGGTGAGCTCTTCGGTACTGGCCGACTTGAGGAGATAGCCGGTCGCGCCGGACTTCACCGCCTCCAGGACGTCCGCGTGCTCCCCGCTCGCCGACAGCACCAGGACCCGCAGCCCGGGGCGGGAGCCGACGAGCTCCTTGCACACCTGGACACCCGGCATACCGGGAAGGTTGAGGTCGAGGACGAGGACGTCGGGACCGGCCGCGTGGGCCCGGCGGACCGCCTGGGGGCCGTCGCCGGCCGTCGCCACCACCTCGAATCCCGCGGCGGTCAGATCGCGCGCGACCGCGTCCCGCCACATCGGGTGGTCGTCGACGACCATCACCTTGATCGTCTGCTGGTCCGTCTGCTGGTCCGTCATGAGCGTGCCTTCCCCCGTGGAATCTTCAGTTCGACTTCTGTGCCCTGGCCCGGGACCGAGATCAGTTCGGCCGTGCCGCCCAGGTCCCGCAGCCGCCCGCGGATGGAGAGGGCGACTCCGAGCCGGCCCTCACCCTCCGCCTGGGCGAGACGGCCCTCCGGAATGCCCGGGCCGTCGTCCCGGACCGTCACGACGACCTCGTCCGGCCAGTCCTCGACGAGGATCCAGGTCCGGGCGTCCTGACCGGCGTGCTGACGGACATTGTCCAGGGCGGCACCGACAGCGGCGGCTAGTTCGGTGGCGGAGGCGGCCGGCAGCAGCACCGGAGCGCCCGGCTCGGAGAGCGTGACCCGCGATCCCGCGTGCCGGGCGAGCAGCGAGCGCAGATCGTACTCGTCGGGCGTGCCGTCCGGTTCGTCGTCCTCGACGGTGCGCACCACGGCGCCGAGCGAGGCGTCCTCGGAGGCGCGGGTCGCGGGCACCAGACCGCTGGAGACCAGCGTCCGCAGGGCGACTTCCTGCTCCCCCGCCATCCGTCCGAGGTCCGCGGCCTCACCGCCGATGGCGGCGCCGCGGCGCTGCACCATGGCCAGCACCTGAAGCACGCTGTCGTGGATGTCGCGGGCGAGACGCTCGCGTTCCCGTGTCGCGGCCTCGATCTCCAGCGCGCGGGCGAGCGTGCGTTCCGAGGCCCGGGCGACCTCGACGACGTAACCGATCGCGATGGAGGCGATCCAGACCAGCAGGACGTTGTGGAAGGTGTCCCGGCTCGGTTCGCCCCGCTCGATGATGTTGGCGACCGCGACGAAGGAGGACGCGACGGCGGCCCATCGCCAGCCGCCCTTGATGGCGAAGGCGAGGACGGAGCCTGCCGTCCATATCGACGGCAGGGTGGGGCCGTCGATCTGCTGCGCGTGGGTGTCGGCGAGCGGTGTCAGCAGGATGCCGGTGAGCGCGACGGCGAGGTCGGCGACGAGGAAGGGTTTGGTGCAGCGGGCCGCGCTGGAGACCTGGGGCAGCGTGGCCAGCGTCCAGACGCCCATCACCGCCAGGAACACGATCGCCACCCACGGGCGCTCGAACTTGTCGGGTATGAAGACGAGCAGCAGTACCGCATAGATCATCGTCAGTACGCGATAGCCGGCGAGCGCACGCCACAGCGGCAGCTCCACCGACATCCGTACGACCCGTTCGCGCTTGACCATGTCCCCCACCCCGGTCCGGACGACGCCCGCCAGTGCCTCGGCCGGCAATGTCTGCCCGACAGGGCAAGCATTGCCGGGAGCGGCACTAGGCCGCCGACCGGTCCGTCGTCTCCGCCTGCTGCTCGGCCTTCGCCTTCGCCGCCGCCTTCGCCGCCTTCTCCGCGTCGGCGATCTGCCGCTTGGCGGCGGTGGCGTAGATGTCGACGTACTCCTGGCCGGACAGCTTCATGATCTCGTACATGACCTCGTCGGTCAGCGAGCGCAGGATGAAGCGGTCGCTCTCCATGCCGCGGTAACGGCTGAAGTCGAGCGGTTCGCCGATCCTGATCCCCGGGCGCATCAGCTTCGGGACCACCTTGCCGGGCGGCTGGATCTTCTCGGTGTCGATCATGGCCACCGGGATGACCGGTGCACCGCTGGCGAGCGCCACCCGGGCGAGACCGCCCGGTTTGCCGCGGTAGAGCCTGCCGTCCGGGGAGCGGGTGCCCTCCGGGTAGATGCCGAACAGGCCACCGGCCTCCAGGACGTCGAGACCGGCCTTGATCGCCGCCTCACCGGCGCCCCGCGCGCCCGAGCGGTCGACCGGGAGCTGGCCGACACCCTTGAAGAAGGCGGCGGTCAGCTTGCCCTTGACACCGGGCGAGGTGAAGTACTCGGCCTTGGCGATGAAGGTGACCTTGCGGTCGAGCATCGTCGGCAGGAAGAAGGAGTCCGAGAAGGACAGATGGTTGCTCGCGAGGATCGCCGGGCCGTCGACGGGAATGTTCTCGAGGCCCTCCACCCAGGGCCGGAAGGCAAGCTTCAGCGACCCTCCGATGGAGAACTTCATGGCACCGTAGATCAACTCGAATTCCTCCTGTTGCTGTCGAACAGACCTTAACCCGACGCAGGCCGGGGATCCCCGCGTCGGCGGGCTTACGGGCCTGGTCGGTGTCGGTCCGGTCGCGTACGGTGAGGTACACCCTTCGAGCTTCATGCACAGAACAGGAGACCCCGGTGCCGGTGCTTCCCGGAGCCGAGCCGTACCGCCACGAGGGCGGAGAGGTCGGCGTTCTTCTCTGTCACGGATTCACCGGCTCCCCCCAGTCGCTGCGCCCCTGGGCCGAGTTTCTGGCGGAGCGCGGACTGACCGTGTCGCTGCCGCTGCTCCCCGGGCACGGCACCCGCTGGCAGGACATGCAGCTCACCGGCTGGCAGGACTGGTACGCGGAGGTGGACCGCGAGCTGCGTGAGCTCGCCGGACGGTGCAGCCATGTCTTCGTCATGGGGCTCTCCATGGGCGGTGCGCTCACCCTGCGGCTCGCCGCCAAGCACGGTGACGCGATCAGCGGTGTCGTCGTGGTGAACCCGGCGAACAAGGTGCACGGCCTCTCCGCGTACGCCCTGCCGGTGGCCCGCCACCTGGTGCGCACGACGAAGGGGCTGACGAACGACATCGCCAAGGAAGGCATGGACGAGGTCGGGTACGACCGGGTGCCACTGCACGCGGCGCACTCCCTGCGCCAGTTCTTCCGGCTGGTCGACGGTGAGCTGCCGCAGGTGACGCAGCCGATGGTGCTGCTGCACAGCCCGCAGGACCATGTGGTGCCGCCGATGGACTCGGCCAGGATCCTCAGCCGGGTCTCCTCGACCGATGTTCAGGAGATCCTGCTGGAACAGAGCTACCACGTGGCGACGTTGGACCACGATGCGGAGCGGATTTTCGAGGAGAGTTACGCGTTCATCGGCCGGCTCGCTCCGAGTGTCGGGAAGAAAGGGAGCACCACCGGTGGCTGAGCAGCACGACGCGGACCGCGAGCCGCAGCCGATCGACGAGGAAGCGGCCTGGGCCGCCATCGTGGCGGGGTACGGCGACGAGCCGGTGGACCCGCCGGGCGCCAAGCCCTTCAAGTCCGTCGACGACCTCGCTCTCCTGGAGAGCGAGGTGAACGAGACGCCGAAGACCGCGAAGGCCGAGCGGGAGCCCGATCCCGACCCGGACGCGGACCAGCCGGTGCTGGGCAGCTCGGTCACCTTCGCGCCCGGCGTCGGCGGCCCTCGGGACTACGGTCTCGCCGAGGCCAAGGAGGACGACCTCGACGAGAGCGACGAGGGTCACTTCGTGCCCCCGGAGCCGCCGCCGCTGCCGGAGGCGGACGTCACCGCCAAGTTCGCCTGGCTCGCGGTGGTCGGCGGACCGCTGCTGATGCTGGTCGCGGTGCTGCTCCAGTGGGACATGACCTGGTGGCTGACGACGATCTGCGTGGGCGGCTTCCTGGGCGGCTTCGCCACCCTGGTGGCCCGCATGGCGCACGGCGACGACGAGGACGAGGACGACCCGGGCCGCGGAGCGGTGGTCTGAGCGGTACGGGGCCGTCGCGGATCGCGAGGCCCGTCCCGTCCGTCAGGCGGGACCCGCCGTCGGGATTCTGAGCGCGGCCAGCACCGGCAGATGATCGGTGGCCGCGCTCAGGTCGGCCGTGGTGACTCCCGGCAGGTCCAGCGGCACACCGCAGCCCAGCACCTCGATCCCCGCACTGGCGAAGATCGCGTCGATCCGCTGGTGCGGACGGTCCGGTGTCGAGGTGTACTCACCGCCCCAGGGTGCGACCGCCCAGGCGTCCTGGAGCTCGCGGGCGAGCCGGGTGAAGCTCCGCCCGGTGGGCCGCTCGTTGATGTCACCGGCCGTGATCGTGTACGGCACGTCCATGGCGGCGAGCCGCTCCAGCAGCATCCCGGTCTGGGCCAGCCGCTCGTCCGTCTGCAGGCTCAGATGGCAGCTGAGCAGACCGACGCGGGCGCCGGCGAACCGTACGACCGCGGTGGCGAAACCGCGCCGGTGCAGTCCGGGCGTCAGCGGAAGCAGCACGTCCTCCGTGCGCTCCACGGTCGCGCGCAGTGAGCACATCAGCAGCGGGCCCGCGGCGGTCGCGCCGCCGCCGAGCACCACGAGATCGGTCTTGGCCGCGAGCCGCGCGGCGTGCTTGCGCCAGCGGAAGAAGCGCGGCGCCTCCTGGACGAACACGAGGTCGGGTTCGCACGCCCGGATCACCCGGGCGAGCGCTTCCTCGTCGTCCCGCAGGGAGCGGATGTTGTAGCTGAGCACCCGGATCACGGCCGACCCGTCGGGTTCGGTGCGGGAGTTGGGCAGTGCGGTGATCGCCATGCCAGCACGATACGACGGTGCGGGGGGTGTTCCCGGGCTCCGCCGCGAGCTGTGCGCGGCTGTCGCGGGACCGGCCGGACGCTCCGGCCCGTCCCGCGATCAGCAGCGGTGCGGAAGGGGCGGTTCTAGCCCTGTCGGGCCAGGTCCGCCGCGCCCACCAGGCCGGCCTTTCCGCCCAGTTGGGCGGCGAGGACCTGGGCGTGCGGACGCCACTGGCCGCCGATGAGCCAGCGGCGGAACGACTTGCGGATCGGGTCCAGGACCAGCTCACCCTCGTCCGAGACGCCACCGCCGACGATGAACGCCGAGGGGTCGAACAGCGAGGCCAGGTCGGCCAGGCCGGCGCCCGCCCAACGGGCCAGTTCGCGGAAGGAGTCGACCGCGACGGCGTCACCCTGCCGTGCGGCGGCGCTGATGTGCTTGCCCTCGATGCCGTCGATGGTGCCGTCGCCGAGGCCGAGGAGGATCTCCGCGTTCTCCGGTGTGGCGTTGGCACGCTGCTTGGCGTACCGGACGAGCGCACGGCCGGAGGCGTACTGCTCCCAGCAGCCCTGGCTGCCGCAGCCGCACAGCAGACCGTCCGGCACCACCCTGATGTGCCCGAATTCCGCGGCCACACCGAAGCGTCCGCGGCGCAGCTTGTTGCCGATGATGATGCCGCCGCCGAGACCGGTGCCGAGGGTGATGCAGATGACGTCCTCGTGGCCCTGGCCGGCGCCGAAGCGGTACTCGCCCCAGGCCGCGGCGTTCGCGTCGTTCTCGACGACCACGGGCATGCCGACGCGCTGCTCGACCTTGTCCTTCAGCGGCTCGTGCCGCCAGTGGATGTTGGGCGCGAAGAGGACCGTGGCTCGCTTGTCGTCGACGTATCCGGCGGCGCCGATGCCGACGGCCTCGATGTCGTGCCCCTTGCCGGCTCCGGCGACGGCGGAGGAGATCGCGTCGACGATGCCTTCGGGGGTCGACGGGGTGGGCACCTTGTGCGTCTCGAGAATGGTGCCCTCTTCGTCGACCACGCCCGCCGCGATCTTGGTGCCGCCGATGTCGACGCCGATGGTGAGTCCCATGTGTCCCTCAGTTTTCGGTCGAGCCCCGCTACGGCAACCGTACCCGAGGGCGGGCGCCCGACCGGTCAGTCCAGGTCGATGTGCTCGCTCGGTCCGGGCCCGTCGTCACGCGGGTCCTCGGCGTCCTTGGGGGTGCGCGGATCCTGGGTCCAGCGCCGTTCGTGACCCTCGACCGCGGACCGGTAGGCGGCCAGCAGCTCACCGCCGGCGGCGGCCAGGTGGTCGAAGATCTGGGGGTTGCGCTCGATCACCGGCTCGACCGCGGCCTTCGCCTGGTCGACCAGCTGCTGCACGGCGCTCTGCGCGGCCATGCCGGGCAGCGAGCTCTGGAACCCGGCCACCTTGTCGGCGACGACGTCCAGGAGGCGGCGCAGTTCCTCGGAGGCGGACCCGGTGGGCTGACCGTACTGGGCGCGACGGCGGGCCTTCTCCGCCTCGAGGTCCTCCGCACACGCGTCGGCCCAGGCGTCGGCGTCGGCATCGACTGCGGGACGCTCGGTGGCATCACTCATGGCGTACTCCTGCACAGGGCATGAACCGGCTGACCGGATGTGGGCTCTCGTACGCTCGACGGTACCCGAACGGCCGTGGCCCGTTCAGTGCCCGAGCGGCCACAGCTGCGGGTCCGGCGCGAAGCGGACCCTCAGCGCACCGTCCGCGAGGGCCGCGCCCGCCACGGTGCAGCGGCGCAGGGCGGACGGCAGCGGCAGGATCCTGCGGAACGGTCCGACCGTGAGCAGCAGTTCGTCCCCGCGGCGGACCAGGCCGACGTCTCCCTTGACGGCGCCCGGCAACTCCAGGGTCCAGACGAGGATGCCGTCGTCGGCACGGCGGTCCTCGATCCGCTGCCGTGGGCTGCCGCGGTCCGCGCCGTCGCCGTCCCGCGGTCCGTCGCCGCCCGGCAGCCAGAGGTCGCCCAGCAGGGCGAGGTCGTCGAGGCCGCGGGGGTCGCGGCCCACATGGGGAACTTCGAGGAGCGCTGTGCCGGGCAGCCAGTCCTCGGACCACTCGTGCAGGCACTTCTCCTGCTGGGCCGCGAGGGAGGCGAGCCAGGTGTCGGCGGAGTGCCGGGGCAGGACGCGGTTGGCCAGCAGGGCCTCGACCCGCAGACCGTGCAGGGCGAGTCCGCTGCGGGCGGTCCGCAGGGCGGTGGCGGCCGCGGGTCCCGGTTCGGCGACCACGCGCAGAGCGGTCTCACCGGACTCGATCACGCTCTGGACGAGGGCCAGTTCGGCGTCCCAGCGCGCGGCTGTCGCGTACAGCCACTGAGCGGGCATCGGGACACCCGCGAGCTGGGCGAGGACCGGGCGCAGGGCGCGGGCGGCCTGGCGTTCCTGCGGCAGCAGCCGGCGCAGATAGCGGCGCAGCTGCTCGGGCAGGGCGAGCAGCGCGATCGTCTCGCGCAGCGGCGGCAGGTCGACGACGGCCGTGTCCCAGTCGCCGGAGGCGGCGACGGTCAGCGCCCGCAGGAGGGCGAACTGCTCGCTGCCGGGGAGTTCGGTGAGCTCCGCCTCTTCGAGCCGTGCGGCGCCGAGCAGGTCGAGCGCGGAGGCGCTGCGCTCCTGGAGCGAGAGGAATTCCGCCCGGAAGTCGGCGCCGGTGTCGACACGGGCAGCCCAGAGGCCGTCCGTGATCTTCTCGGGCGCATCGGGGCTGCCGGTGACCGGGGTGCCGAGCACGTCGCCGGGGCCGGTGGAGAGGAAGAGCACGCGCTCGCCGCGCTTCGCCGCCGCGTGGGCGGTCGCCGCGGCGACGGTCGTACGGCCCGCGCCGCCGAGGCCGGTGACGAGGACCGTGCGCATCAGGCCTTGCGTCCGCTCTCGACGCGCTTCTTCAGACCGGCCAGGGCGCGGTCGATGATGACCTTCTCGGCCTTGCGCTTGATCATGCCGAGCATGGGGATCTTGACGTCGACGGTCAGCTGGTAGGTGACCTCGGTGCGGTCGCCGCCGCCGACGGGGGCGAGCGTGTACGAGCCGTCGATGGCGCGCAGCATCTGGGACTTCACCAGCGTCCAGCTGACCTGGTTGTCGCCGTTCCAGGTGTACGCGAGCGTGTGGTCGTCCTTGATCGCACCGGCGTCCAGCACCAGACGGACCTGCTCGGCGCGGCCCTTGCCGTCGGTGGCGAGGACTTCCGCCTCCTTCACCTCGCCGGTCCACTCGGGATAGCGGGCGAAGTCCGAGATCACCCCCATCACATCGGCCGGCGCCGCCTCGATCGTGATGCTCGAGCTGGTGTGTTCCGCCATCGCTGCGGCTCCTCGGAGTGCGGGTACGGACCGGGGGTGGTGTGGTGTGCAGGCTATCGCGCCTCGGCAGGTGGGAATCCCAGGGCCCGGCTCACCGATCGCCGGCCGGTACCCGGTCTTCCGGGGCCGTGCTCAGCAGCCCGTGCACCGCGCTCGCTCCTCCGGGGCCGCACCGGGCACTTCACGGCCCGTGCTCACCACTCCAGCGTCCAGGGACGGCCCGTCGAGGCGAAGTGCCCGACGTTCACGCACTCGGTCGCGCCGACGCGCATCCGCCGGACGAGGGGCTGATGCACGTGACCGAACAGCGAGTAGCGCGGCCGGGTGCGGTGGATCGCGTCCAGCAGAGCGCGGCTGCCGCGCTCGAAGCGGCGGGCGACCGTGTCGTAGGTCAGCTCGGGGACCTCGGGCGGAATGTGCGAGCACAGGACGTCGACCTCGCCGAGCGCCTCGACCTTCGCCGCGTACTCCTCGTCGGAGATCTCGTAGGGCGTGCGCATGGGCGTGCGCAGTCCGCCGCCGACGAACCCGAAGACGAGGCCACCGATCTCGACGCGTTCGCCGTCCAGGACGGAGACGCCCGGGTGCGCGTACTCCGGCCAGAGGGTCGGCATATCGACATTGCCGTAGGTGGCGTACGTCGGGTGGGGAAAGGCGGCGAACAGCTCGGCGTACTGGCGTCGTACGGCCGACTCGATGGCGCTCTCGCGGTCGGTGGCGAGCTCCGCCCACAGGCTTCGCCCCAGGTCACGGGCCTCGTCGAAGCGCCGGGCCGTGCGCAGTTCGACGAGCCGGTGGGCGTTCTCGGCGCCGAAGAGGTCCGGGAAGATGCCGCGCGAGTGGTCGGCGTAGTCGAGGAAGAGGACGAGGTCGCCGAGGCAGATCAGGGCATCTGCGCCGTCACCCGCGGTGGCGAGATCCGCAGCATTGCCGTGCACGTCACTGACCACATTGACTCGCATGCCTCGCATGCCGATCACCCTAGGACGCCGCCGCCGTGGCTGGGTAGAGGGGGCGGGACCAGCCCTTCTTCCGACCGCCGGCGGGGGTGGAATACTCTGCGCGAAGCACTGCCATACACGTGTGACGCAGGGAACATCTGGCCGGGACCCCCTATCCGGAACCGAGTACTGGTGGGTAACGTCCGGGCAGTCCAGTCGTGCTCACCCCCCATGAGCACCTGCCCGATCTTGGACCGCAGCCGGTGCATCACACAGAGCCGTGGCGCCGGCGCCCGATGAGGAGCAGCAGTCTTGCGCGAGTTCAGCCTTCCGGCCCTGTACGAGGTCCCTTCGGACGGCAACCTGACGGATCTGATCCGCCGCAATGCCTCTCAGCATCCGGATGTCGCGGTGATGGGCAGAAAGGTGGCGGGAGCCTGGGCGGACGTCACCGCCCGTCAGTTCCTCCACGAGGTGCGCGCCGCCGCCAAGGGCCTGATCGCCGCGGGCGTCCGGCCCGGCGACCGGGTCGCCCTGATGTCCCGCACCCGCTACGAGTGGGTGCAGATGGACTTCGCCATCTGGAGCGCGGGCGCGGTCACCGTGCCGGTGTACGAGACGAGTTCGGCCGAGCAGGTCCAGTGGATCCTCGGTGACTCGGGCGCGGTCGCGGTGATCGTCGAGGGCGAGGCCCACGCGGCCGCCGTCGAGTCCGTACGGGACCGGCTGCCGGGCCTGCGCGACGTCTGGCAGATCGAGGCCGGCGCGGTCGACGCGCTGATCGCCGAGGGCGCCGGGATCTCCGACGAGGCCGTCGACGCGAGCAGCGCGCGCGCCAAGGCGGACGACCCCGCGACGATCGTCTACACCTCGGGCACCACCGGCCGCCCGAAGGGCTGTGTGCTCACCCACCGCAGCTTCTTCGCCGAGTGCGGCAACCTCGTGGAGCGCCTCAAGCCGCTGTTCCGCACGGGCGAGAGCTCCGTGCTGCTGTTCCTCCCCGCCGCGCACGTCTTCGGGCGCATGGTCGAGGTCGCGGCCGTGATGGCACCGATCAAGCTCGGCTGCGTCCCGGACATCAAGAACCTCACCGACGAGCTGGCCTCCTTCCGGCCGACGCTCATCCTCGGTGTGCCGCGCGTCTTCGAGAAGGTCTACAACTCGGCCCGCGCGAAGGCCCAGGCCGACGGCAAGGGCAAGATCTTCGACAAGGCGGCGCAGACGGCGATCTCCTACAGCCGTGCGCTCGGCACCTCCGAAGGCCCGTCGATCGGGCTGAAGTTCAAGCACAAGGTCTTCGACCGGCTCGTCTTCAGCAAGCTGCGGGCGGTGCTGGGCGGCCGCGGCGAGTACGCGGTCTCCGGGGGCGCCCCCCTCGGCGAGCGGCTCGGGCACTTCTTCCGCGGCATCGGCTTCACCGTGCTGGAGGGCTACGGCCTCACCGAGTCGTGCGCGGCGACGGCGTTCAACCCGTGGGACCGGCAGAAGATCGGCACGGTCGGACAGCCGCTGCCGGGCTCGGTGGTGCGGATCGCGGACGACGGCGAGGTGCTGCTGCACGGCGAGCATCTCTTCCAGGGCTACTGGCAGAACGAGTCGGCGACGGCGGAGGCGCTGGCCGACGGCTGGTTCCACACGGGTGACATCGGCACGCTCGACGAGGACGGCTACCTCGCGATCACCGGCCGCAAGAAGGAGATCCTGGTCACCGCCGGCGGCAAGAACGTCGCTCCCGCGGTGATCGAGGACCGCATCCGCGCGCACGCGCTGGTCGCGGAGTGCATGGTGGTCGGCGACGGCCGTCCCTTCGTGGGCGCGCTGGTCACGATCGACGAGGAGTTCCTGGGCCGCTGGGTCTCGGACCACGGCAAGCCGGCGGGCTCGACGGCCGCCTCGCTGCGCGACGACGCGGAACTGCTGGCGGAGATCCAGCAGGCGGTGGACGAGGGCAACGCGGCGGTCTCCAAGGCGGAGTCGGTACGCAAGTTCCGCATCCTGAACGCCCAGTTCACGGAGGAGGCGGGCCACATCACGCCGTCGCTGAAGCTGAAGCGGAATGTGGTGGCGAAGGACTTCGCGGACGAGATCGAGGCGATCTACCGCGGCTGAGGCGGTACGGGGGCGGAAGCCCCCGACCCCGGGCGATCCGGCAGCCCGGACAGCCGAACTTCCGTCCCCGCAGGCCGTGGCCTGCGGGGACGTCGCGTCAGTGGGTACGAGTTCTGCCGGGCGCCGCGTCGGCAAAGAAGCCCCCGGCCGGGCATCGCGTCACCGCGGACACGCCCCGCCGACTCACCCCGCTCACAGCAGCGTTCTGAGCTTCTCCGCCAGCAGGTCCCAGCGCCACTTCTCCTCGACCCACTGCCTGCCCCGCTCTCCCATGCGCGTCCGCAGTTCCGGGTCCTCCAGCAGTGCCACGATCCGGTCGGCCGCGTCCTCCGCCGAGCCGCCGCGGACCACCCAGCCGGTTTCGCCGTCGAGTACCGCGTCCGGCGCGCCGCCGGAGTGGCCCGCCACCACCGGCAGGCCCGTCGCCGACGCCTCCAGGTACACGATGCCGAGGCCCTCGACGTCCAGTCCGCCCCGGCGGGTACGGCACGGCATCGCGAAGACGTCGCCCGCGCCGTAGTGGGCGGGCAGTTCGGCCCAGGGCACCGCGCCGGTGAAGCGGACCGATCCCGCGACCCCGGTGTCCTGCGCGAGCTTGCGCAGGTCCTTCTCGTACGGGCCGCCTCCCACGATCAGCAGCACCGCGTCCGGCACCTTCGACAGGATCGCGGGCATCGCCAGGATCAGGGTGTCCTGGCCCTTGCGGGGCACCAGCCGGGAGACACAGACGACCACGGGCCGGTCGGTGAGCCCGAGCCGTTCGCGGACCGCTTCGCCGCCGGAGCCCGAATGGAAGGTCTTCTCGTCGACGCCCGGCGGCAGTTGGACCATGCGGCCCGCCGCCTCGGGCGTGAGCGCGGCGGCGATGCGTGAGCGCGTGTACTCGCCCAGATATGTGAGGGTGTCGGTGCCCTCACCGATCCGCCGCAGCAGTTGCCGGGACGCGGGGAGCTGGGCCCAGCCGGCCTCGTGACCGTGCGTGGTGGCCACCAGCCGCTTCGCGCCTGCCCTGCGCAGGGCGGGACCCATCAGCCCGAGCGGCGCCGCCGCCCCGAACCACACGGACTCGCAGCCGTGCTCCCGCAGGAGCCCGACCGCCCGCCGGGTGACCCTCGGGGTCGGCAGCAGCATGGTCGTACGGTCCCGCACGACGGTGAAGGGCTGCTCCGCGTCGAAGGCCGCGGTCGCCTCCGCGCCCTCCTGCCCGCGCTTCCAGGTGGAGGCGTAGACGACCAGCTGTTCGGGGTCCAGCCGCAGCGCCATGTTGTGCAGGAATGCCTGGATACCGCCGGGCCGGGGCGGGAAGTCGTTGGTCACGATCAAGGTCTTGTGCATCGTCCGCCGACAGTACCGAACGGCCCTGCCTCGTCGCTCCGGCACGGTCCCGCCCGGCATCATGAACATCTCTCATTTCCGTACGAACAGGGACGAGATGCTCATGGCGGACGCGGCCGGCACCCGGCTCCCCCTCACGGTGTGCACCCGGCTCCCCCTCACGGTGTGCACCCGGCTCCCCCTCACGGTGTGGATCCTCACCAGGACGGCGCTGCTGCTGTGCGTCTTCAAAGTGGTCACGTTCCCCGGCCCCGACGTCACCACCGACGTCTCGGTGATCTACCAGGGCTGGTACGAGACGCTCAGCACCGGCACCTTCCCGCCGGGCGACGTCACCTGGCAGTACCCGCCCGCCGCGGCGCTCGCGATCCTCTCCCCCGCCGTGGTGCCCCTCCTCGGCTATGCCTCCGCCTTCTTCGTCCTCGCCGCCCTCTGCGACGCATTCGTCCTCGCCCTGCTGCTCCACGCCGGAGTACGGCCGGGCGCGACCCGGCGGGGTGCCTGGATGTGGATCGGCGGAGTGGCGCTCCTCGGACCGACGGCCTACGCGCGCTACGACCTGATGGTCACCGCCGTCGCCGTGGCCGCGCTCGTCGCGGGAGCCCGCCGGCCCCGCATGCTCGGGGTGCTCGCGGGACTGGGCGCCATGCTCAAGGTCTGGCCGGTCCTGCTGCTGCTGGGGCTGCCGCGGGGCCGTGCGACCCGTCGTGCCTGGGCCGCCGCGGCGGTCGTCGCGACCGGCCTCACTCTGCTCTTCGTCGCCGCCATGCCCGGCGCCCTGGGCTTTCTCACCTCCCAGCGCGACCGGGGCACCGAGATCGAGTCGCTGGGTGCGCTCGTCTTCCACGGGGCGCGGCACATCGGCTGGGACGGCAGGGTGGCGCTGAACTACGGGTCCGTGGAGTTCCTCGGCCCCTGGGTCCCGCTCGTGTCCACGCTCGCGATGGTCCTCGGCGTCGGGGCGCTCGGCTGGCTGGTGCTGTGGCGGCTGCGGGCACGGGAGTTCGGCCCCTCCACCGTGTGCGACGCCGCGTTCGCGGCCGTGCTGCTGTTCACCACCACCAGCCGGGTGATCAGCCCGCAGTACATGATCTGGCTGGTGGGGCTGGCGGCGGTCTGCCTGACCCTCCGGGCCTGCCGCATGGCCCTGCCCGCATGGCTGGTGCTGGCCGCGTGCGCGATGACGGTGCTGGAGTTCCCGGTCTACTTCGCGCACGTGGTGGAGAGCGACCCGCTGGGCGTGCTGCTGCTGGCGGTGCGCAACGGTCTGCTGGTCGCGGCGACCGTGACCGCCTGCGTACGGCTGTGGCGGCACACGGTCCACGAGCCCGGCAGCCGGGGAAGCCTGCCGCTGCGACCCGCGCCCGACAAGGAGCTGCTCTCCTCCTGAGCCGGCCGCGGGGCCCGTCGTCAGCCCGGGAGTGCTCTCCTCCTGAGCCGGCCGCGGGGGCCCGTCGTCAGCCCAGGCGCTCCCGCAGATACCCCCGCCACGTCACCGTGAACTCCTCGGGCGAGGTCCCCAGCACGTCCCGCATCGCCTTCTCGACCGCGCTCGCCCGATGCTTCTGCTTCCCCACCGCCCGGTAGAAGGCGGTCAGCTTCGTCTCGCCCCATCTCTCGGCGATCAGCTCGCACGCCATCCAGCCGCCCTCGTACGCCCGCGCCAGCGCATCCGCGTCCCCGCCGAAGGCGAAGTCCTTGTCGTCCGGCAGGGCTGCCGGGGTCTCGCCGCCGAGGACCGCCCGCCGGAGTTCGGGCGCGGTCTGTCCGTCCGTGCGGGCGGTGCCGCGGTAGGCGACCCAGTCGGCGAAGCCCTCGGAGAGCCACATCGGAGTGGCCTGCGAGGTGTACGCGCGCGTCGCCACGTGCGTCGTCTCGTGGGTGAGCACGACGCTCTGCCCGAAGTCGCCGAGCACTCCGTACGCCTCGGGGTTGACGATCACCCGGTCCGCGGGGGCCTTGCCGGAGGACCCGGTCTCGCCCGTGGTGACGGCCGCGATGCCGCGGTATCCGGCCGCGGGGGCGCCCAGGAGCTCGCCCATGGCCTCCAGCGAGGACGGCACGAGGACGACGACGCGCCGGGCCCAGGGGGACGGCCAGGCTCCCGCGACGGCCGGCACCGCACGGTCGGCGGTCGCCGCGAGCGCCTTCTGCCGGACGGTGTCCCGGTCGACGGCGAGCACCAGGCTGCGGCTGCCGCGTACGACACGGACGTCGCCCTGCTGCCAGAGCTGCTGGGCGCTCTTCCCGGCGGGACGGTCGGCCTTCAGATACCAGCGGCCGTCGCGCCGGACGAACTCGAAGGTGCGGGCGGCGGTGACGGGCGCGGTGTCGTATCCGGCGATGCGGTAGCGGAGTTCGGCGTCGGCGACCGCGGTGGAGCCGTCGCGGCGCACGTCCCCCAGCCGGTACTCCCAAGACTCGAAGGGGATGTCCGCCATGTTGCGGAACTGCCGGAGCTCGTCGGCCCGCAGGGCGCTCGCGTCGGAGGCCAGCGCACCGAGATAGGCGTTCTCGTCGTGCCCGAGGACGGCGGCGGCGCGGCCGTCGAGGGTGCGCCGGATCTCGTGGACCGTGCTGTCGGACGCCCCCGGATCAGCGCAACCGGAGGCCGACAGAGCGACGGCGAGGCCGAGCCCCGCCGCCATTCGTATCGCCCGGCGCCCGATGCGCCCGTGACCTGCCACCCTGTCGATCGTACGGAACGCGGAGCGGAAGCGGACGGGTCAGGACGCGGCCTGTGCCCGGATACGGACCCTGCCGGCCCTCGGAGCTGCCACCGCCGGAGCGGCCCAGGACACCGGACCGGGGGTCGGACACCGGACCGGGGGGTCGGACACCGGACCGGGGGGTCGGGTGCTGGACCGGAGCCCCGACGGCCGACCGTGGTTCAGACGCGCGTCACCGACGAGACGGGCATCATACCGACCGGGTCGTAGCGCACCGGGGCGCCGGGATAGGGCGCGTGCACCACCTGCCCGTTGCCCATGTACATCGCGATGTGGCTGGCGTCGCTGCGGTACGCCACCAGGTCCCCGGGACGGGCCTCGGAGAGCGAGACCTGTCGGCCGGCGTAGCGCTGCGCCTGCGAGGTGCGCGGCAGTCCGACGCCGGCCTGGGCGTACGACCACTGGGTGAGCCCCGAACAGTCGAATCCCGAGGGCCCGTTGGCGCCCCAGACGTACGGGCGGCCCACCGCGTTGCGGGCGGCCATCACCGCGGCGGCGGCCCGGGCCGAGGAGGGGGCGAGGCCAGAGAGCTCGGGCAGTGTGCCGCGTCCCGAGCGGGAGGCGCGGTCGAAGTCGGCGCGGTCCTCGGAGGACAGCGAGTTGAGCAGGCGCCGGGCCTCTCCCAGCTTGCGTTCGACGGTGCGCTTGTGACGAGCGACGGCCGCCTGGCTGCGCTCCAGTTCGACGAGGTCGCGAGCGGCTTCCGCACGCTCCTGGCCGAGTCTTCGCTGGGCCTGCTGGAGATCCCGCAGGGCGGTGGCCTGACGCTCGCTGATGCGGTCCAGCGTCGCGGCCTTCTCCAGATAGGTGTCGGGGTTCCCGGAGAGGAGCAGTTCGAGCGCCGGGTCCATGCCGCCGGAGCGGTACTGCGCCCCCGCGACCGAACCGAGCGCGCCACGCATCCGGTTGATGCGCTCCTGGCCCCGGGCGACGCTGTCCTGCGCGTGGCTCACGTCCTCGCGCAGCCGGTCGGCCTTCTCACCGGCCTTGTTGAACTGCTCGGTGGCCTTCTCGGCCTCCTCGAAGAGCCGGTCGACCGTGGCGCGCGAGGAGTCCGGCCCGTCGCCGGGATCGGCGACGGCCGCAGGTGCGGCCCCGAGCGCCGCAGCGGCCGTTGCCGCCGCGGCGGACAGAACGGTGACCCGGGCGCTGTGAGTGAGACCGGGCTGTGAGGGCCGTCGATGGGACGCCACGAACCGCGCTCCCTTCCGCTGGACGAGGTGCACGAGGGATGGTGCGCGGCAGACAGTAGCCGGGCGATCACGCGGCGGCCAACGACCGTATCGTGCACAGACAGTGACGCCCCGCCGGAGACCACAGGTCACCGGCGGGGCGCAGCGTCAGCAGGAGGTGCGGGAAATCGCCCGATTGGGCGTCAGATGCGCACGCCGAACTGGAAGGGCATGTTGTTGATGGACTCGTAGCGCACATTGGCTCCGCTGCGCGGCGCGTGCAGCACCTGGCCGTTGCCCGCGTAGAAGCCGACGTGGTGCAGGTCGCCGTAGAAGATCACCAGGTCGCCCTGCTTGAGGGCGCTCTGGGAGTAGATACGGGTGCCGGCGTTGGCCTGCGACTGCGAGGTGCGCGGTATGCCGACACCGGCCTGGGCGAACGCCCAGGAGGTGAGGCCGGAGCAGTCGAAGGAGTTGGGGCCGGAGGCGCCGTAGACGTACGGCGTACCGATCTTGCTCTGGGCGGCGGCGAACGCGGCGGACGCGCGCTGCGAGGCGGGCACCGCGGCACCGAGGTTCACACGCTCGCTCGCGCGGTCGGCGCGGGTCTCGTCGGCGGCGAGGGAGGCACGCTCCTGCGCGCTCAGGGAGTTCAGCAGCTTCTGCGCGGACGCGAGCTTGGACTGGACTTCCTTCTTCTTCGTGCCGAGCTGCTTGCGGGTGTCCGCCAGGTCGCCGAGCTTGCTCTGGGCTTCCTTGCGCTGCTGCGCGAGGGTGCGCTGCTTGGTCTGGATCTCGGTGAGCGCCTCGGTCTGCTTGGCGCCGAGCTGGTCCAGCGCGGAGGCCTTGTCGAGGTAGCTGTCCGGGTCGGAGGAGAGGAAGAGCTGCACGGCCGGGTCGATGCCGCCGGAGCGGTACTGGGCGCTGGCCACCGAACCGAGGCCGTCCCGCAGGGTGTTGAGCTCGTCCTGACCGCGGGCGACCTTGTCCTGGATGGCGTCGACCTGCTTCTGGAGCTTGTCCTGCTGCTCCTTGGCGCCGTTGTACTTCTCGGTGGCCTTCTCGGCCTCCTCGTAGAGCTTGTCGACCTTTTCCTTGACGTCGCTCTTGCTCGGCTTCGGATCAGCCTGGGCGGCCTGGGAAGTGAGGGCGACGGCCGCTGCCGCGGTCGCGGTGAGCACGGTCACGCGGGTGCGGCTCGGCTGCTTGGGACGACGGTGGGACGCCACGCGGGCGAGCTCCTTCTTCCTCAGCCGCCTACCGGGCAGTGGGGGGGGTCAACCCCGGCTCCACGCACACAGCTCCCCCGGAAAAAGCTGAAGTGCACAGAAGTGGCGGTTCCTTCGCTGTCACCCCGGATGGGTGA
The DNA here is from genome assembly GCF_042714725.1 of Streptomyces sp. NPDC058685. Classification (NCBI taxonomy): domain Bacteria; kingdom Bacillati; phylum Actinomycetota; class Actinomycetes; order Kitasatosporales; family Streptomycetaceae; genus Streptomyces; species Streptomyces sp. NPDC058685. The sequence goes on along the minus strand of NZ_JBHXSL010000025.1, from coordinate 29,714 downwards.
TCAACCGCGCGAAGGTTCGAGGCCTGACCTTAGTGACCTTCTTGTGATCACTTCAAATCCTGTCGGGAAAAATGTTTGGCGCGGTGAGCATTCTTTACTCACATCACACGCGTTGTGATTGCCACTTGACGCAACGTTCCACCGAGACTGGAGCGAATCGGCGCAATGGGTACGCGAGTTGCTCAGACGCGCGAAAGCCGCTTCAGCAGCAAAACGGACGCGACCGGTCTGGCCCCCGCCTTCGCCACACCGTCGGCGACCTCCCGGTCGGTGGAGACCACCACGACGGGCCGGCCGGGCGGCTCCGCGCGCACCAGCTGGCGGATCAGCTCGTCGGCCGTCACACCGGGCTTGGAGAACAGCACCCGCACGCCTCGCGGCGGTGCCAGCAGCACCGGGGCGGCCAGCTCGGCTCCGTCGAAGACACAGGTGATCTCGGCCCCGGTCTGCGCCGCGAGCATGGAGAGTCCGCCGAGCAGCCGCAGCCGCTGCTTCTCCAGCGGCATCGTCGGATAGCCGGTCTTGGTGACGTTGTAGCCGTCGACGACGAGATGCGCCTGCGGCAGCGCGAGCAGTTGGTCGAGCAGCGCGGGGTCGGTCTCCGACAGGGCCCGGGCCGCGATGTCCTTGGGCGACATCCGTCCGGGCTCGACCGCGTCGACCGTGTCCGCGGGATGCACGGACGCGGGCGGCAGGGCCAGTTCGCGGCGCAGCCCCTGCGCGGACTCCAGCACGGTGTCCAGCAGCAGCCGCAGCCGCATGTCCTCGACGGAGCGCCCCTCGCGGGCGGCACGGCGTCCGGCCTCGACCGCCGCCTCCGCCTCGCCGAGACGGGCCTTGAGGCGCCTGCTCTCGCTCTCGGCAGCCGAGACCTGGGCCGCGGCCTCGGACCTGATGGTGTCGATCTCGGCGTTCACGCGGCGCAGCGCTGCCTCACCGCGCTTCACGTCGCTCTGAGCGCTGCGCAGCTTGCGGCGAAGCGATTCGGATTCCTTGCGGACCGTCTCCAGCTCGGTGCGCAGCCGTTCGGTCTCGCTCTTGGTCAGACCGCGCGCCTCGACCAGTTCCTCGCGCAGCCGCTCCAGTTCGCGCCGGCCGGCCTCGTCCGCACGCTCGGCGTCGGCGCGCTGCGCCTCCTCGCCGGCGGCGGCGACGAGTTTCACCCATCCGGTGGGCCGCAGAACGTAGGCGGCGGCCGCCACGTCGAGTGGATCGGCCGCCGCGGGCGGCGATCCCGCCGTCAGCGCCCCGCACAGTTCGGGCTGCGCCTGGGTGAGCCGTTCGGCGATGCGCTGCCGGAAGACGGGGTCGCTCTCCAGGGCGGCGGCCATCGCGTTGCCGGCGAACTTGGCCCGCCGGGAGGGGGTGAAACGGGCGTACTGCCGCAGTTGGGCGGGCAGTTCCGCGACGGTGAGGCCGCCGAAGGCGTCCGAGACCAGCGCCACGACCCGGCGCCGCACACCTTCCGGCAACGGCCGGTCGAGCGCCTCTGCGGCGTCACCGGCCGCACCGGCCGGTTCGGCGCCGCTGTCAGGCTGCTCCACGATCCGTCACCCCACTACCCGTTCGAGCCACTCCCTCAGGAGGCGGCGCCCGGCCTGTCCACCAGTTCGATCTTGTCCACCGCGTTGCACCAGCGGCAGCGCACCGACTCGATGGTCTCACTGACCACGTCACGCTCTTCGACGGTCGGCTCTCCGGCCAGGTCCAGATGGACGTACTCCACGACCTTCGACGAGCGCGTCACGTCGAAGCGGGTGAGGTTCCCGCAGAGCGTGCAGCGCCAGCGGGTCTGGTCCGTCGGCGAGGGAACCGTCGTCATCGTTCCGTCCTCGTTTCGTCGTGCGGATGCGGGTGCCGCGGTGCGCCGTCGAACTGCGGATGTACTCCCTGTAACCCTACGGCCTCGCGGGTACCCCGCGGCACGGCGAGGCACTCTGTACCGTTCCGGCCCGCTACGCCATGCTCTGTCCATGATCGGTTGGCGCAGGGCGGTACAGGGCGCGGTGACCGGGCCCTCGGTGACGTACGGCCTGATCGCCGTCTGCTGCGCGGTCTTCCTCATCAGCCCGGTCTCGGGGCTGAACCCGTCGTACGGCACGGGTGACGCGTTGCTGGCGGCGCAGAGCGTGTACTTCGAGCGATGGGGCGTGATCCCGGCCCAGCTGATGACCGGCTCCCCGGACACGCTGCTCACCCCGTTCACCGCGCTCTTCGTGCACGGGAACTGGCTGCACCTGCTCGGCAACATGCTCTTCCTCTACGTCTTCGGCGCGATGGTGGAGGAGCGCATGGGGCCGCTGGAGTTCGCCCTGTTCTACCTGGGCACCGGCGCCTTCGCCCTGCTCGCCTACGCGGCGGCCAACGCCGAGTCCGAGCAGACCCTGGTGGGAGCGTCCGGGGCGATCTCGGGGGTGCTCGGCGCCTTCCTTCTCCTCTTCCCGAAGGCCCGGGTCACCAGTCTCTTCCCTTTCCTCTTCTTCCTGCCGCTGCGGTTCCCCGCGTGGATCGTGCTGATCTTCTGGTTCGTCCTCCAGTGGCTCGCGGCATCGGGGGCCGGCAAGGGCGGGCCGGGGGTCGCCTACCTGGCGCACGTGGTGGGGTTCGGCACCGGCTTCCTCTACGCCTGGGGGCGGTTCCGGCGTCCGGCTAGAGTGAAGGCCCCAGCAGCGGCCACCGAGGGAGAAAGCCAGCCGTGATCACTGCGATCGTGCTCATCAAGACCAGCGTGGACCGCATTCCCGAGATCGCCGAGTCCATCGCGGCGCTGGACAGCGTCAGCGAGGTCTTCTCCGTCACGGGCACCTACGATCTGATCGCCATGGTCCGCGTGGCGAAGCACGACGACCTGGCGGACGTGATCCCCGGCCGCATCAGCAAGATCCAGGGTGTCGAGGGCACGGACACGCACGTCGCGTTCCGTACGTACTCGCAGCACGACCTGGAGGCGGCGTTCGCGATCGGTCTGGACTCCTAGAGCCCGTCGGTCCAGGCGACCGGGGACGGGCCCCGGCCCCCACGCATGAAGAAGCCCGCGCCTTCCGGCGCGGGCTTCTCGCACGGTCCATCAGACGGCGGGCACGCAGCGGCCGTCCTCCGTGCGGTACTGCCACTTCGCACCCTCGCGCACCAGCTCCGTCACCGCGCCGACGAAGCGCTCCACGTGCTCGTCGGGCGTCCCGGCGCCGAAGCTCACCCGGATGGCATTGAGCGACGCCTCGCCCGGCTGCGCCTCCGGGGCACCGCACTCCCCCGGGTCCTGCGGGGCGCTGCCGAGCAAGGTGCGGACCAGCGGGTGGGCGCAGAACAGTCCGTCGCGTACGCCGATGCCGTACTCCGCCGACAGGGCGGCAGCGAAGTGCGAGCTGTTCCAGCCCTCCACCACGAAGGAGATGACGCCCACCCGTGTCGGGGTCCCCGCAGCGGAAGGCGAGGGGGATTCGTCGCCGAACAGCGACAGCACCTTGACCTCCGGCACCGTGGCCAGGCCTTCCAGAACCCTGTCGACCAGGTGCTGCTCACGGGCGACGAGGTTGTCGAAGCCGGCCTCGGTGAGCGCCTTGCAGGCCGAGGCGATGGAGTAGACGCCGATGACGTTGGGCGAGCCGGCCTCGTGGCGCGCGGCCTCCGTGTGCCACTCGACGTCCACGCCGCCGTCGGCACGCCGTGCCACCTTGCGGGACGCACCGCCGCCGGCGAGGTACGGCTCCGCGGTCTGCAGCCAGTCCGCCCTGCCCGCGAGCACGCCCGAGCCGAACGGCGCGTACAGCTTGTGCCCGGAGAAGGCCACCCAGTCGACGTCGAGGTCACGCACCGAGACGGCGTGGTGCGGGGCGAGCTGCGCCGCGTCCAGAACGATCCGCGCCCCGTGGGCGTGCGCCACTTCCGTGAGCTCCTTCACGGGCCACAGTTCACCCGTCACATTGGACGCTCCGGTCACGCAGACCAGCGCCGGGCCGATGGGGTCGCGGCCGGCGAGCGCCTCCTCCAGCGTCCGCACCGCCTCGGCGTGGGTGCGCGGCGCGTTCAGATACGTCACCCGGGCATCGCCCCAGGGCAGCAGCGAGGCGTGGTGCTCGGTCTCGAAGACGAAGACCCGGCAGTCCGCCGGCAGCGCGGACGCCAGCAGGTTCAGCGAGTCGGTGGTGGACCGGGTGAAGACGACCTGGTCGCCCTCGCGGCAGCCGAGGAAGTCGGCGACCGTGACGCGGCTGTTCTCGAAGAGGTCGGTGGACAGCTGCGAGAGGTAGCCGGCGCCGCGGTGGACGCTGCCGTAGTAGGGGGCGTACGCGGCCACGTCGTCCCACACGCGCTGAAGAGCCGGTGCGCTGGCCGCGTAGTCGAGGGCCGCGTAGGTGACCTCACCGCCGGTCACGAGCGGCACGGTCACGTCGCGGCCGAGGACCGGCAGCGGCTCGGCACAGCAGGGGTCGGACCCGGCAGCGGCGAGAGCCACGTCCGAGGAGGGGGCGGTGACGGCAGGAGCGGTGGCGGTGTTCAGGCGTGCGGACATGGCGGTATCTCCCGGCAGGAAAGGCGAAATCGGCTTCAAGAACCCGGCGGTGCGGGGACCTCGACACACGGCGGACGCCGTGCGGAGGGTGTGCTGAAGAAGGGGCTGTACGCCCTATCGCATTCGCTTGCTCACGAGACTGCTCCCTTGAGGACCAGGACCCCAGGGTGTGCAGGGGTCCGCGCTTGCCACAGACCTCGCTGCCTGCGGCCTGGTCTTCACCCGGGGCACCCCGCCACGGACGGAGGGTTGCCGGACAGCGGGCCGGGGCCGTAATCGCTGTCACTCATGACCTTGGAGAGCATCCTGCCACACGACGCGGACACCGCAAGAGCGCGGTCCACCATCCGGACCGCGCCCTCGCACGACGCATCGATCGGTGCTGCCGGCCCCCGCCGGATCAGCCCTGGTCGTTGGTGGCGGCCACCCAGCGCTGGAGCGCGTCGTTCGCCGCGCCCGAGTCGATGGCCTGGGCGGCCCGAGCGACCCCGGCCGCCAGCTGTTCGTTCAGCGTGCCGTCCGTCGGGTCCAGCGCCACCAGGGCGGCCGCCGAGTTCAGCAGAACGGCGTCCCGCACCGGCCCGGTCTCCCCGCCGAGGAGCCGTCTCGCCACGTCGGCGTTGTACGAGGCGTCGGCCCCGCGCAGCGCCTCCACCGGCACCAGGTCGATGCCGATGTCCCGCGGGTCGAACGCCTCCTCGCGCACCTCACCGTCGCGGACCACCCACACCCGTGAGGTGGCGGTCGTCGTCAGTTCGTCCAGGCCGTCGTCGCCGCGGAAGACCAGCGCCGACGAGCCGCGCTCGGCGAGCACCCCGGCCATGATGGGCGCCATCCGCGCGTCCGCGACGCCGGTGGCCTGCGCCCTGACCTGCGCCGGATTGGTCAGCGGGCCGAGGAAGTTGAACGTGGTGCGGATGCCCAGTTCCTTGCGCGCCGCGGCCACATGCCGCAGCGCGGGGTGGAACTTCACCGCGAAGCAGAAGGTGATGCCCGCCTCCTCCGCGACCTCGGCCACCCGCTGCGGGGTGAGCTGGAGATTGACGCCGAGCTTCTCCAGGACGTCGGACGCGCCGCTCGCGGACGAGGCCGCGCGGTTTCCGTGCTTGACGACCTTGGCTCCGGTGCCGGCCACGACGATGGCCGACATCGTGGAGATGTTCACCGTCTTGGCCCCGTCGCCGCCCGTGCCGACGATGTCGACGCTGCGGCCGGGCACCTCGATCAGGTTCGCGTGCGCGTACATCGTGCGCACCAGGCCGGAGATCTCCTCGACCGTCTCGCCCTTCGCCCGCAGCGCGACCGCGAACCCGGCGATCTGGGCGTTCGTCGCCTCACCGCTGAGGATGCGGTCCATCGCCCAGGCGGTGGCGTCGGCGCTCTGGTCGCGGTTGTCGAGCAGAGCGTTCAGCACACTCGGCCAGGAGTGAGCCGCCACGCTGTCGCCGCCGACCGGGGTCACAACGTTCATGGTCCACTCCTGGGTCCACAGCCGATAAGGGGAATGCGTCCACCCTATCCAGCCCCGGAGACGGCGAAGGGCCCCGTCCGACGATTGGACGGGGCCCTTCACCTGCTACTGCCGGGAGGTGTCTTCGGCGCTGTGGCGGCAATGCACTCGCTTCAGGCGGTCAGTGGTGGCCGTGGCCGCTGCTGATCTCCCTGAACTCCTCGGGCGTCGGCTTGGGGATCTGGCTTTCCTCGCCGTAGTAGGACTTGCTGAGCTTGACCCGCATCCGCTGGGCCGGGGTGACCTTGCGGCGGACCCCGTTCTCGTCCGTCTCCGGGCCGAGCTCCTCGGGCTTGTACTGCTCGTGCGCGGTGAGCGCGTGCAGGTCGCCCTGGCTGAGCGGCTCGTGGACCTCGACGAACTCACCGTGCGGCAGGCGCTTGATGATGCCGGACTCGCGTCCGTGCAGCACCTTGTCCCGGTCGCGGCGCTGAAGCCCCAGACAGATCCGCTTCGTGACGATGAAGGCGATGACCGGTCCGGCGAAGAAGAAGATCCGGACGAACCAGGTGATCGAGTTGATCGACAGATGGAAGTGGGTCGCCCACAGGTCGTTGCCGCCACCGATCAGCAGCACGAAGTAGAGGGTCAGCCACGCCACACCGAAGGCCGTACGGGTCGGGGCGTTGCGCGGGCGGTCCAGGATGTGGTGCTCGCGCTTGTCCCCGGTGACCCAGGACTCGATGAACGGGTAGACCGCGATCGCGACCAGCACCAGCGGGAAGATCACCAGCGGGATGAACACACCCAGGACGAGTGTGTGGCCCCAGGCGTTGATCTCCCAGCCCGGCATCACACGGATCAGACCCTCGGAGAAGCCCATGTACCAGTCGGGCTGCGCGCCGGTGGAGACCTGGTCCGGCCGGTAGGGACCGAGCGCCCAGATCGGGTTGATCGAGGCGACCGCGGCCATCACCGAGATGACACCGAAGACCAGGAAGAAGAAGCCTCCGGCCTTGGCCATGTAGACCGGCAGCAGCGGCATGCCCACGACGTTGTTGTTCGTCCGGCCGGGGCCCGCGAACTGCGTGTGCTTGTGGTAGAAGACCAGGATCAGGTGGCCCACCAGCAGACCGAGCATGATGCCCGGCAGCAGCAGGATGTGGACCGAGTAGAACCTGGCCACGAAGTCGCCGCCGGGGAACTCCCCGCCGAACAGGAACATCGACAGGTACGTGCCGACGACCGGCACGGACAGGACCGCTCCCTGCATGAACCGCACACCGGTACCCGACAACAGGTCGTCCGGCAGCGAGTAACCGGTGAAGCCGGTGAACATGCCGAGGACGAACAGCAGGAAGCCGAACATCCAGTTGACTTCGCGCGGCTTGCGGAACGCGCCCGTGAAGAAGACGCGCATCATGTGCACCAGCATGCCGGCGAGGAACACCAGCGCCGCCCAGTGGTGGATCTGCCGGATCAGCAGACCGCCGCGGACGTCGAAGCTGATGTCCAGGGTCGAGGCGTACGCCTCCGACATCCGCACACCCTGCATCGGGATGTAGCTGCCGTGGTACTCCACCTCGTTCATCGACGGGTGGAAGAACAGCGTCAGATACACACCCGTGAGGATGATGATGATGAAGCTGTAGAGGCAGATCTCACCGAGCATGAAGGACCAGTGGTCCGGGAAGATCTTGCGCATGTTGGCCTTGGCCAGGGAGTAGATCCCCAGCCGGCCGTCCGCCCAGTCGGCAACCTTCTCGCCGGCCGGCGCCTTGCGCTTGGACTCTGCTTTGGTACTCATCCGCGCTCCCAGAAGGCAGGACCGACAGGCTCGTCGAAGTCGCCGAGCGCCTCGAGGTGGCCCTCGGCGTTCACGCCGATCCGCAGCTGCGGAAGGGCGTGACCGGCGGGACCGAAGATGACGCGGGCGCCGTCGGCGAGGTCGAAGGTGGACTGGTGGCACGGGCAGAGCACGTGGTGCGTCTGCTGCTCGTACAGGCTGATCGGGCAGCCGACGTGCGTGCAGATCTTCGAGAAGGCCACGATGCCCTCGTGCGACCACTCGAGCTCGCGCTTGTCCTTGATGTCCTCCGGCTGGATGCGGACGATCATCAGGGCCGCCTTCGCGATCTCCTTCTGGAAATCGTGGCTGTCCTCCTCCAGGCCCTCGGGCATGGCGAAGGTCAGCGAACCGACGGCGACGTCCTCGGGACGCAGCGGCTCATTGGTGTTCATGTTGATGAGCTGCTTGCCCTTGGCCCACAGCGTCGAGCGCAGCTTCTTCTCGGGCAGCGGACCCAGGTCGCGCAGCAGCACCACACCGGAGAGCGGCAGCAGCGTCAGCGCACCGAACATCGTGTTGCGGATGAGCTTGCGCCGGCCGATCGCGGACTCCTTGGCGCCCGCCGCGAAGTCGGCCATGACCTTGGCGCGGACCTCGGGCGTCGCGGCGACGGGGTGCCGCTCGTCGACCATCTCCACGTCCGACATCAGGGTGCGGGCCCAGTGGACCGCGCCCGCGCCGATGCAGAAGAGGGCGACACCGAGCGTCATGCCCAGCGCGAAGTTCAGCGCGCTGATGTGGCCGAGCGGCCAGATGTAGACGATCTCGGTGACCGGGAAGATGACGAACGACGCGATGAACGCGACCGTTGCCAGCATCGACAGCAGGAACAGGAAGGCGACCGTGCGCTCGGAGCGCTTGGCGGCCCTCTCGTCGATGTCCTGGATACGCGGCTTGTGGGCCGGCAGTCCGGGGTCGGCGAAGGGGTCCGCGTCGTGCTTGACGACGGTGGTGCCCTCATGTCCCGCGCCGTGCGCGGCGGCCTGCTCTGCGGGCAGGTTCTCTTCTGGATTCTCTTGGCTACTCATGACTTCTTGGCCTTAGCGGTGTGGGCCGCGACCCAGATGGCGACTGCGATCAGCGCACCCAGACCGAAGATCCAGCCGAACAGTCCCTCACTGACGGGGCCGAGGCCACCCAGGTTGAGGCCGCCGGGGCTCTCGGACTCCTCGCCGTTCACACTCTTGATGTAAGCGATGATGTCCCGCTTCTCCTGCTCCGGCATCGTGGTGTCGGGGAAGGAGGGCATGTTCTGCGGGCCGGTCTGCATGGCCTCGTAGATGTGCTTCGGGCTCACGCCTTCCAGGCTCGGGGCGTACTTGCCGTTGGTCAGCGCACCGCCCTCACCCGTGAAGTTGTGGCACTGGGCGCAGTTGGTGCGGAACAGGTCGCCACCCTTGGCGATATCGGCACCAGCGGGGTTGTACTGCTTCTCGGTCGGCGTGATCGGACCGGCGCCGAGCGAGGCGATGTACGCCGCCAGCTGGTCGATCTCGGCCTGCGAGTAGATGACCTTCTTCTTCGGCACCTGGGCGCCCGGCTGCTGGGCCGGCATACGGCCGGTGCCGACCTGGAAGTCGACGGCTGCGGAGCCCACGCCGACCAGGCTCGGGCCGTCAGAGGTGCCCTGACCGCCGGTACCGTGGCAGCTGGCGCAGCCGACGGTGTAGAGCTTCTTGCCCTCCTCGATGGCGAGGGACTGGGCGGTTTCATCGGCCTGCGCCTTGTCCGCGGGTGCGAACGCGGCGTACAGCCCCCCAGTTGCCGCCAGCGCGAGGAGTAGGACGACGACCGCCGCCAGCGGATGGCGTCGTCGTGCGGAGAGCTTTTTCACGGATTACCCCGGTGTCAGGATCTTCTGCGTCGATGCTTCTGGACTGTGTCTGCTTCAGGCAGCGTGTGCCTGCGCCGTTTACTTGATCATGTAGATCGTGGCGAAGAGGCCGATCCAGACGACATCGACGAAGTGCCAGTAGTAGGACACGACGATGGCGGCGGTTGCCTGCTCGTGGGTGAACCTCCTGGCTGCGTACGTTCTGCCGAGAACCAGCAGGAAGGCAATGAGTCCGCCCGTCACGTGCAGACCGTGGAAGCCGGTGGTCAGGTAGAACACCGAGCCGTACGGGTCCGACGAGAGCGAGAGGCCCTCGTGCTTGACCAGCTCGGTGTACTCGAACACCTGGCCGCCGATGAAGATCGCACCCATCACGAACGTGATCACGAACCAGGAGCGGAGCTTCTTCACGTCACCGCGCTCGGCGGCAAAGACGCCGAGCTGACAGGTGAGGGAGGAGAGCACCAGGATCGTGGTGTTGGTCGCCGAGAACGGGAAGTTCAGGGTCGAAGCCTTCTCCGACCAGAACTCGGCCCCCGTCACCGATCGCAGGGTGAAGTACATCGCGAAGAGGGCCGCGAAGAACATCAGCTCGGAACTCAGCCAGATGATGGTTCCGACGCTGGTGAGGTTCGGTCGATTGACCGACGGGTGCGCGTGCCCGGTTTCTACTGTCGTTGCTGTCGCCACGACCGACATTATGTCGGTCGCTTATCCCGCCCTCACTCCGGGGGGTGCCGTTCGGTGTGTCAGTGGCTCCCGTCCAGCCCGAACGGCCCATCGAAGCGGTGTCCGAACGGCTGTTGACCGGGTGTGGGAACGAGTAGCATCCGGCCCATCGGTTCCTGAGCCGAGCCGCCGTCGAATCGGAGGAAGAATGCAGCCGACCGCCACCGTGCTGGTCTACAGCGACGACGCCAACACCCGCGAGCAGGTGCGGCTGGCGACCGGACGCAGGCCCGCGGCCGACGTTCCGCCGGTCGAGTTCATCGAGTGCGCCACGCTGCCCGCCGTGCTGAAGCAGCTGGACCAGGGCGGCGTCGATGTCTGCGTGCTGGACGGCGAGACGGTTCCCGCGGGCGGTATGGGCGTGTGCCGGCAGATCAAGGACGAGATCTTCGACTGCCCGCCCGTGCTGCTGCTGATCGGCCGCCCGCAGGACGCCTGGCTGGCCACCTGGAGCCGCGCGGAGGCCGCTGTGACCCTTCCGGTGGACCCGGTGGAGTTCGCGGACGCACTGGCGGCCCTGCTGCGCGGCAGGCTGGCCGTGGAGGCCTGACGAGCCTGCCGCGTGCCGGTCAGACCTGGGGACGCAGTCGTGCCGTGTCGACGGGGTTCGTGACGGCCCCGGTGCCACCACCGGCCACCAGGGCGCTGCCCGTGCGCCACTTGTCCCAGTCCAGGTTCCAGTCGCCGAAACCGTTGCCGAACGGGTCCATCTCGTTTCCGGCACTGTTGACGACCTTCACCACGTCGCCCTCGCGGACGGTATTGAAGAACCACTGGGCATTGCTGGTCGACATGCCCGTGCAGCCGTGGCTGACGTTCGCGGCGCCCTGCGATCCGACGGACCACGGGGCGGCGTGCACGTACTCACCGCTCCAGGTGACGCGTGTGGCGTAGTACACAGGCAGGTCGTACGACTCCGAACTGCCCTCGGCGATGCCGATGCTGGTGCCGCGCATCCGGACGAAGTACTCCTTGGCGAGCACGACCTTGATGCCGTTGCGGGTGGAGAAGCCGGGCTTGCCCGTGGTCACCGGAATGGTGTTGATCACTTCTCCGTTGCGCAGGACCGTCATCTGGTGCGAGGCCGCGTCGGTGATGGCCTCGATCCGGTCGCCGATGGTGAGCTTCAGGCCCTTCGAGGAGCCTCCGTAGAGCTTGTTGGAGACCTTGACGCCCTGGAGGTTGCTGGAGGCGCTCACGGTCGCTCCGGAGGGCCAGTACTCCTTCGGGCGGAAGTGCAGCTTCTTGCCGTCGACCCAGTGCCAGGCGCCCTCCACCGAGGGCTGGGAGTCGACCTTGAGCGCACGTTCGACGACTTGCCGGGCGGCCTTGTCCTTGACGGGGAGGCTGAGGTCGGCCGTGATGGGCTGACCGACGCCGTACGTGCCCGCCTTCGGGCCGAACGCGACCGTCAGGAGGCGCTTGGCCGGGGCGGTCTCGAAGGTGAGGGTGCGGCTGCCGGGTGAGCCGTCGGAGTCCTCCGTGGAGACCTTGACGGTGTACTTCGCACCGGCCGAGAGCGGGGCGGTGGAGCGCCAGCGGCTGCCGTCCGCGGAGAGTTCGCCGGCGAGGAAGTGCCCCGAACTGTCGATGACGGTCACATCGGTGATGCGGCCGCTGTCACCCTTGGTGGTGACTTCGAGGGGCTTGTCGGGGTCGACCTTCTTCCCACTGGAGTGGGGCGTGTTGAAGGATATCTGCTCCGCCGCGTCGAACGGTGTGGCGGAGAGCGGGTGGGTGTCGGGTTCGCCGCACGCGGTCGCTACCGCCCCGAGGGACACGACCAGCAAGGTGCAGCTCAGAATGGTGCGAAACCGAGGCGTCTGACTCATAAGCACACGTTATGAACATCAGTCGGTAGCGGCGCGCCGAGAGGCTGCAAATGGGCGGACCCGGGTCCCCCTCGCGAGTGAAGGGGATCCGGGTCCGCCCGTGCGTTGCTGACGCGGTGTTACTGGTTCTGGCTCTCACCGCGGTAGTACTCGAACACCCAGCCGAAGAGTCCGACGAGGATCAGCGGCGCTGAGAAGTACAGCAGCCACCAGCCCATCGCGACGGCGAGGAAGGCGAGCGCGCCACCGACGGCCAGCGAGAGCGGCTGCCAGCTGTGCGGGGAGAAGAACCCCACCTCGCCGGCCTCGTCCGCGACGTCGGCCTCCTTGTTGTCCTGCGCCATCGCGTCGACCCGCCGGGCCGTGAAGGCCAGGTAGAAGCCGATCATGATGCTCAGACCGAAGGCCAGGAAGAGCGCGGTCGTACCGGCCGGATCCTTCGACCACACGCCGTACAGGATGGCGACGGCGAGGATGAAGAAGCTCAGCCACAGGAACATCTTGCCCTGGATCTTCACTTCCCGACCTCCTTGCCGCCGAACATCTTGGTGTCCTTCTGGCCGGCGTTCTCGAGGGTCTCGAGAGCCGCGACCTCAGGGTGGTGGAGGTCGAAGGCCGGGGATTCGGAACGGATCCGCGGCAGGGTGATGAAGTTGTGCCGGGGCGGCGGGCAGGACGTGGCCCATTCGAGTGAACGGCCGTAGCCCCACGGGTCGTCGACCTCGACCTTCTTGCCGTACTTCGCTGTCTTCCACACGTTGTAGAAGAACGGCAGGACCGAGAGGCCCAGGACGAACGAGCTGATCGTGGAGATGGTGTTCAGCGCGGTGAAGCCGTCGGCGGCGAGGTAGTCCGCGTACCGCCGCGGCATGCCCTCGGCGCCCAGCCAGTGCTGCACCAGGAAGGTGCCGTGGAAGCCGATGAACAGCGTCCAGAAGGTCATCTTGCCGAGCCGCTCGTCCAGCATCTTGCCGGTGAACTTCGGCCACCAGAAGTGGAAGCCGGCGAACATCGCGAACACCACGGTGCCGAAGACGACGTAGTGGAAGTGCGCCACGACGAAGTACGAGTCGGAGACGTGGAAGTCCATCGGCGGCGAGGCCAGGATGACGCCGGTCAGACCACCGAAGGTGAAGGTGACCAGGAAGCCGATCGTCCACAGCATCGGCGTCTCGAAGGACAGTGAGCCCTTCCACATCGTGCCGATCCAGTTGAAGAACTTCACACCGGTGGGCACCGCGATCAGGAACGTCATGAACGAGAAGAACGGTAGGAGTACCCCGCCTGTCACGTACATGTGGTGCGCCCAGACCGTCACCGACAGACCGGCGATCGCGATCGTCGCACCGATCAGACCGATGTAGCCGAACATCGGCTTGCGGCTGAAGACCGGGATCACTTCGGAGACGATCCCGAAGAACGGCAGGGCGATGATGTACACCTCTGGATGGCCGAAGAACCAGAAGAGGTGTTGCCACAGGAGCGCGCCGCCGTTGGCCGCGTCGAAGACATGGGCGCCGAACTTGCGGTCCGCCTCCAGCGCGAAGAGCGCGGCGGCGAGCACCGGGAAGGCGAGCAGGACCAGCACACCGGTCAGCAGCACGTTCCAGGTGAAGATCGGCATCCGGAACATCGTCATGCCGGGTGCGCGCATGCAGATGATCGTGGTGATGAAGTTGACCGAGCCGAGGATCGTGCCGAAGCCGGAGAAGGCCAGACCCATGATCCACATGTCGGCGCCGATACCCGGCGAGCGGACGGCGTCCGACAGCGGGGAGTAGGCGAACCAGCCGAAGTCGGCCGCACCGTTCGGCGTGATGAAGCCCGCGACGGCGATGATCGAGCCGAAGAGGTACAGCCAGTACGCGAACATGTTCAGCCGCGGGAACGCCACGTCGGGCGCGCCGATCTGCAACGGCATGATCCAGTTCGCGAAGCCGGCGAACAGCGGCGTCGCGAACATCAGCAGCATGATCGTGCCGTGCATCGTGAACGCCTGGTTGAACTGCTCGTTCGACATGATCTGCGTGCCCGGCCGGGCCAGCTCGGCGCGCATGAAGAGCGCCATCACTCCGCCGATGCAGAAGAAGACGAACGACGTGACCAGGTAGAGCGTGCCGATGGTCTTGTGGTCGGTGGTGGTCAGCCACTTCACCACCACATTGCCGGGCTGCTTGCGCCGTACCGGCAGCTCGTTCTCGTACGAGTCGTCAGCTGCTGCGGCGGCACCCTGGGGTTCGTTGAGGATGCTCACAGTTGGTTCTTCTCCGCATTCCTGGCCGGGTCCGTCTGCTCAATGCCCGACGGGATGTAGCCGGTCTGCCCCTTCTCCGCCAGCTCCTTCAGGTGCTGCTGGTAGCGCTCCGGAGAGACCACCTTGACGTTGAAGAGCATCCGGGAGTGGTCGACGCCGCAGAGCTCGGCGCACTTGCCCATGAAGGTGCCCTCCTGGGTCGGAGTCACCTCGAAGGAGTTGGTGTGGCCGGGGATGACGTCCTGCTTCATCAGGAAGGGAACCACCCAGAAGGAGTGGATCACGTCACGAGAGGTCAGGACGAACCGGACCTTCTCGCCCATGGGCAGCCACAGCGTCGGACCCGGGTTGCCGGTCTGCGGGTTCCGCGTACCGGGGATACCGGCGTCGTAGACACCGCCGGCGTTGGCCGGGAAGTCGTCGCGGAACCTGTCGGGGATGGCCTGCAGGTCCTCGGACGTCTTCGCGTCGCCTTCGGAGCCCGGGACGTTCTCGATGTAGTTGAAGCCCCAGCTCCACTGGTACCCGACCACGTTGACCGTGTGGGCCGGCTTGTCGGCCAGGGAGAGAAGCTTGGACTCATCACGCGCGGTGAAGTAGAAGAGCACCGAGACGATGATGAGCGGAACGACCGTGTACAGGGCCTCGATGGGCATGTTGTACCGGGTCTGCGGAGGAACCTCCACCTTGGTGCGGCTGCGCCGGTGGAAGATGACACTCCACACGATCAGGCCCCACACCAGGACGCCCGTGGCGAGCGCTGCCGCCCACGAGCCCTGCCAGAGGGACAGGATCCGCGGCGCCTCCTCCGTGACCGGGGTGGGCATACCAAGGCGGGGGAAATCCTTGTATGTGCAACCGGTGGCGGTTGCCAGGATCAGGCCCGCAGTCAGCAGCTGCGTCAGCTTCCGCCGCATCGGGCGCCGCGACATGGGGGTACCGCCCGCGCCCCCCAGGGCGTGGGGGAGGTCGGAGCCGTTGGGACTCACGTAGCGCCTTCCCGAGAGTCTCGGCCCGCGCGGCATGCCGCGGCCGTCTCGCTGGTCGGTCGCCGGCCCTGACGCGGGCAGGGGTTTGGATGTTTATGCGGACCAAACCCTACTGGACGCTATTTGGGGTCGCGCGGGGAGGGTGCCCAACGCGCCGTCCGACACCCCGAAGGGATGGAAAGAGTCCGGAATGCCTGCCTCCGGCGGCCATCTGACGCTCCTTCCGGGGCCTGGGGTTAGCGTGGCGACGTGCCCTACTTCGATGCCGCTTCCTCCGCCCCCCTGCACCCGGTTGCCCGCCAGGCCCTGCAGGCCTCCCTGGACGAGGGGTGGGCCGATCCCTCGCGGCTGTACCGCGAGGGGCGGCGGGCCAGACTGCTGCTGGACGCGGCGCGGGAGGCCGCGGCAGAGGCCGTGGGGTGCCGCCCGGACGAGCTCGTGTTCACTCCTTCGGGGACGCGCGCGGTTCACCTCGGGGTTTCCGGGGCGCTCGCGGGCCGTCGGCGTGTCGGACGGCATGTGGTGGTCTCGTCGGTGGAGCACTCCTCCGTTCTGCACGCGGCCGGCGACACGGCGACCGAGGTGCCGGTGGACCGGGCGGGCCGAGTGGACGCCGCGGCGTACGCGGCGGCGCTCCGCGAGGACACCGCGCTGGCCTGTCTGCAGTCCGCCAACCACGAGGTGGGCACGGAACAGCCGGTGGACCGGGTCGCCGAGGTGTGCCGGGCCGCCGGGGTGCCGCTGCTGGTGGACGCCGCCCAGTCGCTCGCGTGGGGGCCGGTCGACGGGGACTGGTCGCTGCTCGCCGCCAGCGCGCACAAGTGGGGTGGTCCCGCGGGGGCCGGGCTGCTCGTCGTGCGCAAGGGCGTCCGGTTCGCTCCCCAGGAGCCCGCCGACGAGCGGGAGTCGGGCCGGTCCGCGGGCTTCGAGAACCTCCCCGCGATCGTCGCGGCTGCCGCCTCGCTGCGGGCGGTACGCGCCGAGGCGGCGGAGGAGGCGGTACGGCTGCGGGCCCTGGTGGACCGTATCCGCGCCCGGGTGCCGGAACTGGTCCCGGATGTCGAGGTGGTGGGCGATCCCGTGCACCGGCTGCCCCACCTCGTCACCTTCTCCTGTCTCTATGTCGACGGGGAGACTCTGCTGCACGAGCTGGACCGGGAGGGCTTCTCGGTCTCCTCGGGGTCCTCGTGCACATCGAGCACCCTGACGCCGAGCCATGTGCTGCGGGCGATGGGGGTGCTGAGCGAGGGCAATGTGCGGGTCTCGCTGCCGCTCGGCACGACCGGGGAGGACGTGGACCGGTTTCTGGAGGTGCTGCCGTCGGTGGTGTCGGCGGTACGGGAACGGCTCGGCGCGCCGACCGCCGCGGAGAGCACCGGGAAGGGGGCGTCCCTCGTGGTGGACGCGCTCGGGAAGCGGTGCCCGATCCCGGTGATCGAGCTGGCGAAGGTGATCGGCGACGTACCCCTGGGCGGCACGGTGACGGTGCTGTCGGACGACGAGGCCGCGCGCCTGGACATCCCGGCGTGGTGTGTGATGCGGGACCAGGAGTACGTGGGCGAGGAAGCGGCGGAACGCGGGGCGGCGTACGTGGTGCGGCGGCTGGTGTAGCGGCGCTTCGGCGGCGGCCGGGGCCGGGCGGGAGCCGGAGCTCTGCCCGGGCTTCGCCGTTCGGGCGCGGCGGCGCGGGTTCCGACGGGCGAGCGGACCGGGCCGGGGCGGTGCGGGTTCCGACGGGCGAGCGGACCGGGCCGGGGCGGGGGCCGGGCGAGCGGACCAGGGCGGCGAGAGGGCCGGGCGAGCGGACCGGGCCGGCGTGGGGGCCGGGTTCCGACGGGCGAGCGGACCGGGCCGGCGTGGGGGCCGGGTTCCGACGGGCGAGCGGACCGGGCCGGCGTGGGGGCCGGGTTCCGA
This sequence comes from Streptomyces sp. NPDC058685, assembly GCF_042714725.1. Taxonomy (NCBI): domain Bacteria; kingdom Bacillati; phylum Actinomycetota; class Actinomycetes; order Kitasatosporales; family Streptomycetaceae; genus Streptomyces; species Streptomyces sp. NPDC058685. The sequence goes on along the minus strand of NZ_JBHXSL010000025.1, from coordinate 12,350 downwards.
CGGGCGAGCGGACCGGGCCGGGGCGGTCCTGTTTCGGCGGGCGCTCCGGAAACCGGTGTTCCGGAAAAACGGCGCTCCCCCCGGACCGCCGTCCGGGGGGAGCTCGACGTACTGACGTACGGGGGGGTGGTTCAGCCCAGGTGGCCGCGGACCTCGGCCGCCGCCTCGTGGCCGTACGCCTTGGTGAAGCGGTCCATGAAGTGCGCCCGCCGCAGCGTGTACTCCTGCGTGCCCAGCGTCTCGATCACCAGCGTCGCGAGCATGCAGCCGACCTGCGCCGCGCGCTCCAGGCCCACGCCCCAGGTCAGGCCCGAGAGGAATCCCGCGCGGAAGGCGTCGCCCACGCCCGTCGGGTCGACCTTGGCCTCCTCCTCGGCGCAGCCGACCTCGATCGGCTCGTGGCCGGCGCGCTCGATGCGCACCCCGTTCGCGCCGAGGGTGGTGACCCGGTGGCCGACGCGGCCGAGGATCTCCTCGTCGGTCCAGCCGGTCTTGGACTCGATGAGTCCCTTCTCGTACTCGTTGGAGAAGAGGTAGGTGGCGCCGTCGAGCAGTATCCGGATCTCGTCACCGTTCATCCGGGCGATCTGCTGCGAGAAGTCGGCCGCGAAGGGGATCTGCCGCGAGCGGCACTCCTCGGTGTGCCGGAGCATGGCCTCCGGGTCGTCCGCGCCGATCAGGACCAGGTCCAGGCCGCCGACCCGGTCCGCGACCGACTTCAGCTCGATCTGGCGGGCCTCGCTCATGGCGCCGGTGTAGAAGGAGCCGATCTGGTTGTGGTCGGCATCGGTGGTGCAGACGAAGCGTGCGGTGTGCAGGACCTCGGAGATCCTGACGGACCCGGTGTCCACGCCATGGCGGTCGAGCCAGGCGCGGTACTCGTCGAAGTCCGATCCGGCCGCTCCGACCAGGATCGGCCTGGTGCCCAGCTGGCCCATGCCGAAGCAGATGTTCGCGCCGACACCGCCCCTGCGCACATCGAGGTTGTCGACCAGGAAGGAGAGGGAGACCGTGTGCAGCTGCTCCGCGACGAGTTGGTCCGCGAAACGGCCGGGGAAGGTCATGAGGTGATCGGTGGCGATGGAACCGGTGACTGCGATTCGCACGGCGATGCGCTCCAGGGGCGGGGGCGGATGACGCTTCACGCTACCGGTTGTCAGGCCGGGGCTGAAGGGCAGAAACTACCCGATAGTAGGTCTTTTTTCGCGGACCTCTCGATGCGTACGGTGCGGATATGACAAAGTCCATCGCCTCCCGCGCGCCGCTCGAGTCCGAGATCTCCCTGGCCCAGCTGCGCGGCGACTGCGCACGGATGGCTCCGCACTGGGTGGTGCCGGCCGCCAAGGCGGCCGCTCCGGTGTCACCGTCACGTATCCATGGTGTCGTGGTACCCGCGTCCTCGGCGCGGCTCCTGGACGCCATGTCCGAATACGGCGACTGAGTCCGGAGCACTCACCGCACGGCCCGTCGAGGGCGTGTGAGTCAACTCCGGGCGCTCCGGGGAACCGTGCGCGCCCCCGCTCCGTCTCATCGGTGCCCCCGTATCCCGGGGACACACGACAAGGAGCGATGCGGTGAGCAGCACGGAGAACACTCACGACAGCTCACGCCGCCGGCGTTCCCCGCTCGCTGTCGCCTCGGTGGCGGCGGCGGTACTGATCGCGGGTGGCGGCAGTGCGTACTTCGCGACGGCCGGCTTCGGCAGCGGCGACGACGGCGCGGACGCCAGAAGCGGCGCGTCCGGCAATGACGCGAAACCGCCGTTGCTCTCGCTGGACACCCCCCGGGACTCCGGCCCCGGAATCGCCCCGGGTGAGCCCGACCCCACGGGCGGCACCGTCTACCGGGCCGAGGGCAAGCTCCCGGACGGCCCGGACGAAGCGGCCGTGCACCGGGCGCGGGGTGCGGTCACCGCCGACGAGGTGACCCGGCTGGCGAAGGCGCTCGGCATCCCGGGCACGCCCCGGCTCGTCGGGCCGGCCTGGAAGATCGGCGCGGACAAGGACGGCTCCGGCGCGATGCTGGAGGTCAACAAGCAGGCGCCGGGCACCTGGACCTTCTCCGCCTTCGGCACCGCGCCGCGCGGAGACAACTGCCTGAAGGGCAAGACCTGTCCGTCCGGCGGCGACGCCGGCACGGGAGCGACCACCCCCGCCGGCAAGCCGGTGAGCGAGGCGGCCGCGAAGAAGGCCGCCGGGCCCGTCCTCGCGGCGCTCGGTCAGAGCGATGCCGCCCTGGACGCACGCCAGTTGATGGGTGCGGTCCGGGTGGTGAACGCCGACCCGAAGGTCGGCGGACTGCCCACCTACGGCTGGACGACGGGCGTGCAGATCGGCGCGGACGGCCAGGTCGTGGGCGGCGGTGGGCAGTTGAAGAAGCCTGCCAAGAGCGCCTCCTACCCGGTGCTCTCCGCCGACGACGCGCTGAAGCAGCTGAACAAGGACGCCCGCGGCGACGGCACGGTCGGTATCGGCGGGTGCGCGACTCCGGCACCGGTGGAGGGTGAGCAGAAGCCGGCGGCCCCGTGCGAGCCGAAGAGCGCGAAGCCTGCCGCGCCGCAGCAACTGGCGATCGGCAAGGCGGTGTTCGGACTGGCCGCGCAGTACGTGGACGGGCAGCAGGCGCTGGTCCCTTCGTGGCTGTTCGCGGTCGAACCGGCCGGCGGCACAAGGACGTTCACGATCGCCCAGCCGGCGGTGGCACCGAAGTATCTGAAGCCCGCCACACCGCCGTCGTCGGCGAAGCCGCCTCAGCAGGACATCGAGCCGACCGCGCCGCCGAAGACACCGGCTCCGCAGTCCGAGCGCCGGGTCCAGTCGTACGCCGTGGACGGACGGACGCTGACGGTCACCTTCTGGGGCGGGGTGTGCAGCGACTACGCGGCGACAGCCGCCGAGAAGGGCGGCGAGGTCACGGTGCGGATCACCGAGTCCAAGCCGAATCCGGACCGGGTCTGCATCGCGATCGCCAAGGAGCTGACGGAGAAGGTCACGCTGGACAAGCCACTGGGCGACCGGAAGGTCCTGGACGCGGACACGGGCAAGGCGGTGCCGCTCCAGGGGCGGTGAGCGCCCCGGCGCGGACACGCGTCCTCGCGGACGTGGTGAGCGTGGCAGGGCGGGCATGACGAAGGCGGCGACCCGGCTGGGTCGCCGCCTTTCGCATGGCTCAGCGGGCCTGGCTCCCAGGGCTCACGCCCAGGGCCGCGCCGGTCCTAGCTGAAGGAGTCGCCGCAGGCGCAGGAGCCGGTCGCGTTCGGGTTGTCGATCGTGAAGCCCTGCTTCTCGATGGTGTCGACGAAGTCGATCGAGGCGCCGCCCAGGTACGGGGCGCTCATCCGGTCGGTGACGACCTTGACGCCGCCGAAGTCCTTGACGACATCGCCGTCGAGCGCACGCTCGTCGAAGAACAGCTGGTACCGCAGGCCGGAGCAGCCACCGGGCTGAACCGCGACGCGCAGCGCCAGGTCCTCCCGGCCTTCCTGGTCGAGCAGGGCCTTGACCTTGGCCGCGGCGGCGTCGGAAAGGAGGATGCCGTCGTTCACGGTGGTGGTCTCGTCCGATACGGACATCTGCTTCATCACTCCCGGGATGGGGTCTCCCCGCCGAGGCAGGGGAAGTACGGAGACTGCTTGCCGACGATTGCAACCGGCGTGGCCGCGGATTCATTCCGGACCGATGGACGTGTCTTGCTCTTTCATGCTCGCACACCGGCGCGCGGGCGGGCACGGGTCCGGGGCGAGGGGGTGCGTCACATCGACGCTATCGGCATCGTCAAAGTGACGTGAAGCAGTTATGATAGATAGCGTCAAACAGACGAGAAGGTCTTCCGGTGCCAGCCCCAGGCTCCACTGGAGCGGCCATCGCCGCGCTCAACGCCCAAGAAGAAAGGGTGCGTGTCGTGACCACCGCCCAAGCCCGTACGGAGCTCGACGTCCAGCCGACGCCGCTCGCCCTGCTGCTGCTCGGCCGAGAGGCCGACCCCCGGAGCGAACGCGGTGTGGAGTGCCCGGGTGACCTGCCCTCCCCGTCCGACCCGGACCTGGTGGAGCGCGCCCGCGCGGCCAAGGAGAAGCTCGGCGAGAAGGTCTTCGTCCTCGGCCACCACTACCAGCGTGACGAGGTCATCCAGTTCGCCGACGTCACCGGCGACTCCTTCAAGCTGGCCAAGGACGCGGCGGCTCGGCCGGAGGCCGAGTACATCGTCTTCTGCGGTGTGCACTTCATGGCCGAGTCCGCGGACATCCTGACCACCGACGACCAGATGGTCGTCCTGCCCGACCTGGCCGCCGGCTGCTCGATGGCCGACATGGCGACGGCGGAGCAGGTCGCGGAGTGCTGGGACGTGCTGACCGAGGCCGGCATCGCCGAGCAGGTCGTGCCCGTCTCGTACATGAACTCCTCCGCGGACATCAAGGCCTTCACCGGCAAGCACGGCGGCACGATCTGCACCTCGTCCAACGCCAAGCGGGCGCTGGACTGGGCGTTCGAGCAGGGGGAGAAGGTGCTGTTCCTCCCCGACCAGCACCTCGGCCGCAACACCGCCGTACGGGACATGGGGATGTCGCTGGAGGACTGCGTCCTCTACAACCCGCACAAGCCGAACGGCGGGCTGACCGCCGAGCAGCTGCGGGACGCCAAGATGATCCTGTGGCGCGGGCACTGCTCCGTGCACGGCCGCTTCTCGCTGGACTCCGTCGAGGACGTCCGCGCGCGGATACCCGGCGTCAACGTCCTGGTGCACCCCGAGTGCAAGCACGAGGTCGTGGCGGCCGCTGACTACGTCGGTTCGACGGAGTACATCATCAAGACGCTGGAGGCGGCTCCGGCCGGTTCCAAGTGGGCCATCGGCACCGAGCTCAACCTGGTCCGCCGGGTCGCGAACGCGCACCCTGACAAGGAGATCGTCTTCCTCGACAAGACGGTCTGCTTCTGCTCGACGATGAACCGCATCGACCTTCCGCACCTGGTCTGGACGCTGGAGTCGCTGGCCGAGGGCAATCTGGTCAACCGGATCCAGGTCGACAAGGAGACGGAGAGCTTCGCGAAGCTGGCGCTGGAGCGGATGCTCGCGCTGCCGTAGGCGGAGCGGACTCCGCGCTGCCGTGAGCGGCGCGGGCTTCGGTGTGGGCCTGCCGCAGGACGGCCGCCGAGGGGGAAGGAGGCGCCCCGGTCACCGCGACCGGGGCGCCTCCGTGCCGTTGCAGATCAGCTCGGTCAGCTCCACCGGGCGGCTCAGCGCGACGAGGTGGCCGCCCGGCAGGTCCTCGACGGGTACGCCCGGCAGGCGCTCCGCGGCGATCCGCAGCTGGAACCCGAGCGGGAAGAACCGGTCGTCGCGGCCCTGGAGGATGCGGGTGGGGACGTCCGGCCAGGCCCGCAGCGGCCAGGGTTCGGCGAACAGCGCCTCCGAGGGGCCGGACGCCTCGCCCGACATCGCCTCGTCGGTGGCGTCCTGGGGCACGTCGTGGAAGAAGTCGACGATCAGGTCGAAGCCGGCGTCCGGGTCGCGCCCCTCCTCCGCCGCGAAGGCACGGGCGGCCTCGTCCCGGCCGGTGTTGTCCCACCACTCCCCCGCGGTCTCACCGGGGGTCGGGATCATCGGGTTGACCAGGATGAGCTGCTGGACGGGGATGCGCTCGCAGACCAGGGGTGCGATGACGGCGGCGAGGGACTGGGCGACCAGGACCGGCCCGTCGTCGCCGGTGTCACGGTCGCCGATCGCGTTCACGACGGCGGTGACATGCTCGGCGAGACCGGCGTCGAGGCCGCTCGGCAGATCCACGGCGACGGCGTCGTGCCCCCGCTCGCGCAGCATCGGCACGACCCGGTGCCAGTACCAGGCGCGGCCGTCGGCACCGGGGATGAGCACATACGTCGTCATGCGGAGCTCCTAGGTCATGTCCGCAGCGCCTGGCAGCAGGCCGGCAGGACCATCGTGGCGTCTGTATACCCTGACCCGCATGTCCACGCTCTTCCTTTCCCCCATGCGGTTCTCGCCACGGGAGATCACCGAGGTGGTGGATCTCTACGCGAGCAACCCGGAGTACTGGAGGGCGGCCGGCGAGTACGACGCCGGGAACATCCCCGCAGGCCGGGTCGAGGCCGATCTGCGGGCGGAGACCGCTGCCGAGGGCGCCGAGATCCTGCTCGCCCGCGACCCGCGGGGCCGGCTCAACGGGATGCTCTGCCTGCTCGACCGCCATCCGGTGGACGGTCTGCCGTGGATCGGCCTGCTGATGATCCACGGGGACCTGCACCGCCGGGGCGTCGGCGGCGCGCTCGCGGACATGGCGGAGCAGCGGTTCTCCGACGACGGCCGCGAGGGCCTGCGGCTGGCCGTGCTGGAGTCCAACGAGCCGGCGCTGCGGTTCTGGGAGTCGCGCGGCTGGCAGGAGTGCGACCGCCGGCCGGACGTCGCGCACGGCCGGCCGTGCGTCGTGCTGCCCAAGTCGCTGAGAGGGTGACGGCCGGCCCGCTCGCGTCCCTCACCCGCGCCTGCCGCCGACCTCTGCCGCGGCCCCGACCTCGACCGCGACCCGACATGACCCCCGCAAACGAACCACCCGGCCCGGGCCCCGCGAGGGCCCGGACCGGGTGGCCGTGGTGAGGTGCTACGCGTTCGCCGGAGCCGGCTCGTCAGAGCCCTTGGCGTCCTTGGCGTCCTTGGCGTCCTCGGCGCCGGGAGCGGGCTCCCCTCCCGACTTCCTCAGGCGCTTCGCCGCCTTCTTCGCCGCGCGACGCTCCTTGCGCAGCTCGACCATCGCGTACAGCGTCGGCACGAGCAGCAGGGTCAGCAGCGTGGAGGTGACCAGGCCGCCGATCACCACGACCGCGAGCGGCTTGGCGATGAAGCCGCCCTCGCCCGTGATGCCGAGGGCCATCGGGAGCAGGGCGAAGATCGTCGCCAGAGCGGTCATCAGGATCGGGCGCAGTCGGTGCCTGCCACCCTCGATGACCGCCTCCACCACTCCCAGGCCCTGGGCCCGGTACTGGTTGATCAGGTCGATCAGCACGATCGCGTTGGTGACCACGATGCCGATGAGCATCAGCATGCCGATCATCGCCGGGACACCCATCGGGGTGCCGGTCAGGATCAGCAGGCCGATCGCGCCGGTCGCCGCGAACGGGATGGACACCAGCAGGATCAGTGGCTGGATCAGCGACCGGAAGGTGGCGACCAGCAGCATGAAGACGATCGCGATCGCGGCCAGCATCGCCAGGCCCAGCGCGGCGAAGGCCTCGTCCTGGTCCTCCGACACACCGCCGATGGAGGCGGTGGCGCCCTCCGGCAGGTCCAGCGAGTTCAGCTTGCTCTGGAGCGAGGCGCTCACCGCACCGGTGTTGTCACCGGTCGGCTTCGCGCTGATCGTCGCGGCCCTGGCCCCGTCGATACGGGTCATGGAGACCGGTCCGGGCACCACGCGGACGTCCGCGATCTGCCCGAGCTTCACCCCGCCGAGGGGCAGGTTCTTCAGCTGCGCCACGGTGGTGGCCGGCTTGGCCGAGGTGATCACGACATCGCGCTCGGTGTCGTCGAGGATCGCCTTGCCGGAGACGGTGCCGCGCACCGCCTGGCCGACGGCCAGACCCAGCGTGGTCTCGTTGAAGCCCGCGTCCGCGGCCTTCCCGTTGGCCTTCACCGAGATACGGGGGATGCTCTGCGCCAGGTCGCTCTGGACGTCGGTGACGTCGTCGAGTCCGGCGACCTCCTTGCGTACCGCCTCGGATGCCTTCTTCAGGACGTCCGCGTCGGCCGCCTTCACCACGACGCTCAGGTCCTGGCTGCCGAAGCCGTCGCCCGCCGCGATCGTGGTGTCACCGATGCCGTCCAGCTTCGCGAGCTCGGCGTCGATGCGGTCGCGGGTCTTCTCGTACGAGGCCGCGTCCTTGAGCGTCAGCTGGTAGGAGGCCTGGTTGGCGCCCGTGCCGCCGCCGAAGGCCGCCATGAAGCCGGAGGAACCGACGGTGACCTGGTAGTTCTTGATATCGTCCAGGCCGTCGAGGACCTTCTCGACCTTCTTCGCCGACGCGTCGGCCGCGTCCAGGCCGGTGCCGACCGGCAGCTCCTGCTTGATCGACATGACCTCCTGCTCACCCTGGTCGAAGAAGTTGGTCTTGAGCAGCCCGGCCATGCCGAAGGTGCCGAAGAGGATGACGACCGCGAGCACGATGCTGGTGATGCGGCGACGGGTCGCGAAGCGCAGCACGGGCACGTACATCCGCTGGAGCGGGCTGCGCTCCTCCTTCTCCTCGGCCACCCGGCGCGCCTCGTCCGGGTCCATGCCCCGGACGGCCTTCGGCGCGCGCAGGAACCAGAACGACAGGACGGGGACGACGGTCAGGGAGACCAGGAGGGAGGCGAGCAGGGCCGCCGTGATGGTGAGGCTGAACGAGCCGAACAGCTCGCCGACCATGCCGCCGACGAGTCCGATCGGCAGGAAGACGGCGACGGTGGTCAGCGTGGAGGAGGTGACCGCGCCGGCGACCTCCTTGACGGCCGTGATGATCGCGGCCTGCCGCTCCTCGCCGTAGCCGAGATGCCGCTTGATGTTCTCCAGGACCACGATCGAGTCGTCGACGACGCGGCCGATCGCGATGGTCAGCGCGCCGAGGGTGAGCATGTTCAGCGACAGGTCACGGGTCCACAGCACGATCAGCGCCAGGACGACCGAGAGCGGGATGGACACCGCGGTGACCAGGGTCGAGCGCAGCGAGGCGAGGAAGACCAGGATCACGATGACCGCGAAGACGAGGCCGAGCGCGCCCTCGGTGGTCAGACCCGAGATCGACTTGGAGACGGCGGGGCCCTGGTCGGAGACGACCGTGAGCTCGGCGCCGCTGCCGAGGTCCTTGCGCAGCTCGGGCAGCTTCTCCTGGACCGCGTCGGAGATGGCGACGGCGCTGCCGTCGTTGTCCATCGTGGCGAGGACGGCGAGGCTGGGCTTGCCGTTCGTCCGGGTCAGCGAGACGGCCGTGGCCGGGGTCTGCTTCACCGTGGCGATGTCGCCGAGGCGCACCGGCTTGCCCTTGGCGGGCGGCGCCGGGGCGATCCGCAGGTCCTCGATCTGCTTCAGCGTGGTGTAACCGCCGCCTGCCTGGACCGTGAGGCTCTTGCCGTCCTCGTTGAACGACCCGGCCGGCAGGGTGGCTCCGCCCGCCTTGAGCGCCTCGGAGAGGCTCATCGTGTTGAGGCCCGCGGCCGCGAGCTTGCGGTCGTCGGGCGTGACGGAGACCTGGAGGTCCTGGACGCCGTCGATGGAGACCTGGCCGACGCCCTCGATGTCCTCGATCGCCGGGACGACCGTCCGCTCCAGCTGGTCGGCGAGTGCCTGCTGGTCCTTCTGCGAGGTGACGGCGAGCACGACGGTCGGGATGTCGTCCGTGGAGCCGGCGACGACCTGCGGGTCGACATCGTCCGGGAGCTGGGTGCGCGCCCGGTTCACGGCCTGCTGGACGTCGGCGACGAGCTGCTTGGTGCCGTCCCCGTACTCGAAGCTGGCCATGATCACGGCGTTGCCCTCGCTCGCCGTGGACGTGATCCCCTTGATGCCGTCGACGGCCTTGATGGAGCTCTCGAGCGGTTCGACGACCTGCTTCTCGACCACATCGGGGGACGCGCCCTGGTACGGAGCGAGCACCGACACCATCGGCAGTTCGATGGAGGGCAGCAGCTGCTGCTTGAGCTGCGGGATGGCGATCGCCCCGAAGACGATTGCGACGATCGACATCAGACCGATCAGGGCCCGTTGCGACAGGCTGAATCTCGACAGCCAGGACATGGGGTCTCTCTTCTGTGGCGTGCGTGGCAGGAGGACTTCGCGGGCACGGTCGACTGCCCGTTTATACGATCAGCCATCCGGGAGGGCACACCCGTAGGCCCCAGGTCCCGTTCCTTATCTCGCGCATACCGCAGCTGGAGTACGCGGACGATCCGCTTCACTCCACCCTTGGACGGACCAGGCCCGATTCGTAGGCGATGACGACGAGCTGGGCGCGGTCGCGGGCGCCGAGCTTGGCCATGGCCCGGTTCACGTGCGTTTTCACGGTCAGCGGGCTGACGGCGAGACGGGTGGCGATCTCGTCGTTGGAGTGGCCACCGCCGACCAGGACGAGGACCTCGCGCTCCCGCACGGTGAGGGCCGTGAGCCGCTCCGAGTACGCCTCGGACTCCGGGCCGTCGTCCGAAGGGCCGCCCTGCGCCAGGAACTTGGCGATCAGGCCCTTGGTCGCGACGGGCGAGAGCAGTGCCTCACCGGCCGCGGCGATTCGGATGGCATTGAGCAGTTCGTCCGGTTCGGCGCCCTTGCCGAGGAAGCCGGAGGCGCCGGCCCGCAGCGACTGCACGACGTACTCGTCCACCTCGAAGGTGGTCAGCATGACGACCCGTACGTGCGACAGGCCCGGGTCCGCGCTGATCATGCGGGTCGCCGCGAGACCGTCCGTGCCGGGCATCCGGATGTCCATCAGGACGACATCGGCCTTCTCCGACCGGGCGAGCGTGACCGCCTCGGCGCCGTCGGCGGCCTCCCCGACGACCAGCATGTCGGGCTCGGAGTCCACGAGCACCCGGAACGCGCTGCGCAGCAGGGTCTGGTCGTCGGCCAGCAGCACCCTGATCGTCATGTGTCCTCCCCCGTGCGGGCCTTGAAGGGCAGTATCGCCTGGACACGGAATCCGCCGCCGTAGCGGGGGCCCGCGCTGAGCGCACCGCCGAGTGCGGTGACCCGCTCGCGCATGCCGAGCAGACCGTGGCCGCCGCCGTCCGTGCGGCCGCCGGGCTCGTTGCCGTTGTCCAGCACCGTGACCTCCAGCGTCGGGCCGACACGGATGACGCTCACCTCGGCCTTGGCGTCCGGGCCCGCGTGCTTCTGCACATTGGTCAGCGCCTCCTGGATGATCCGGTACGCGGCGAGGTCGACGGCCGCGGGTGCCCGGTCGCCGTCGTCGGCGCGGGCGACCTCGACCGGGAGGCCCGCCTGCCGGAAGGTGGTGACCAGCTCGTCCAGCACATCGAGCCCCGGCGCGGGCTCGGTGGGCGCCTCCGGGTCGCCGGACTGGCGCAGCAGGCCGACGGTGGCGCGCAGCTCGTTGAGGGCCGAGCGGCTGGCCTCGCGCACATGCGCGAGCGCTTCCCTGGCCTGGTCGGGGCGCTTGTCCATGACATGCGCCGCGACACCGGCCTGCACATTGACCAGGGCGATGTGGTGCGCGACCACGTCGTGGAGGTCGCGCGCGATCCGCAGCCGCTCCTCGGCGACCCGGCGGCGGGCCTCCTCCTCGCGCGTCCGCTCGGCGCGCTCGGCCCGTTCCCGTATGGCGTCGACGAAGGCGCGGCGGCTGCGCACGGCGTCACCGGCGGCGGCCGCCATGCCGGTCCAGGCGAAGATGCCGACGTTCTCCTGCGTGTACCAGGGCGTCGAGCCGAACAGCATGGCCGAGCCGGTGAGCACCCCCATGGTGAGCAGGCCGACCCGCCAGGTCGTGGGGCGGTCGGTGCGGGACGCGACGGTGTAGAGGGCGATCACGGCGCTCATCGCGACGGGGGCCGCGGGGTCCCCGAGGACGAGTTCGACGACGGACACCGCGGCGGTGAAGATCAGGACGCCCATGGAGTTGCGGCGGCGGAAGACCAGTGCGGCGGAGACCAGCACCATGAGCACCACGCTGCGCACCTCGGGGGTGCGGCCGCCGAACTTCGGCCCGTGCTCCCCGTTCGGGTCGGCGAACGAGCCGACGACCATGCACACCAGCACCGCGGCGGCCAGCGCTCCGTCGAACGCCAGAGGGTGCTCGCGGAGCCAGCGCTGGGTGCGGGCGAACCCGGTGGCGAGTGAGGTCACGTCAGGCAACGTTACGGCCCCTTGCGCGGGCGGCGTACGCCCCGGTGGGGCGGAGGGCCGAGGAGGGGCGCGGACGCGGTGTCGCGGCGGGGCGGCCGGGCGGCACGGCGGCGACCCCTCGGAGGCGCCGGCGCGGTTTCCAGCGTGACAGCGGGCGGTCCGTCCTACGGCAGGGCACGACAGCGGGGAGCCGGACGGTGCGAGAGCGGCGGTGGCCTGCCTTACGGCGGCGGGCGGTCCTTCTTCGGTACGGCACGACAGCGGGGAGCCCCACTACAGGGGGATGCACGGGTGTCCGAAGGCCCCGGCGGCGTTCCGCGCGGCAAGGGCCGGTCACGGCATCGGGCGGGGCACGCGGGCAGCCCAGCAGCGACCTCCCGCGAAGCGGTAGCAGCCCCGGCGCGCAGCGGCCGGCCCCCCGCGGCACCGCGCCCGGCCGGCCGGCGGGCCTACCGCACCCCCGCCGCGGGACGCGCAAACGGCGCTGCCCCGCCCCGGGGACCCGGGG
>NZ_JBHXSL010000024.1:0-104459 GCF_042714725.1 Streptomyces sp. NPDC058685 | reverse complement strand
GCCGCGTCTGGTCCAACCCCGGGCGCCCGCCCGCCACCCAACTGCGCGGGGGCCCGCCGCCGTTCAGTACCGCCTGCGTCGGGAGCCGGCGGTGCAGTGGGTGCCGAGCCGGCTCAGTTGCGGGCGCCGTCGCCCGCTGTCGTCTCCGCCGCCTCCTCGGCCGACTGCTGCTTCGGGATCTCCACGGCGGCGGGGGCCTCCGCGGCTTCCGGCTCGTCGGCCGCGGCAGTCTCCGGTTCCCGCTCCGACGACTCCGGGGACGCCTCCGCCTCGGGGGCGGCCTGGCGGGCGGTCTCCGAGGCCGCGTCGGAGACTGCCTCGGCCGGGGCCTCCGCCGTCACCGGCGCGGCGTTCGTCTCCTCGGAAGGAGCCTCGGGTGTCGCCTTACGACGGAAACGTGAAAAAACGCCCATATCTACTCCAAAACCTACTCGTGTGGGCGAAGTTCCGTACCGCCCGGAGCGTCTCCTTGCGCCGCCCGCGGGCACCGGTCGGTAAACCGGCGTTCGGAACCTCGCAACAGGCAACGAACCCCCGGCCGTACCGTCACCTCGCTCGTTCGGGGACTCCTCCGCATGTTTGCGAAACTGGGGCGGTGAGAACTGCAGCTCCCGCACCGCGGGTCATCGCCGTCGTCGGTCCCACCGCGGCCGGAAAGTCCGATCTGGGTGTCTTCCTCGCCCGGCAGCTCGGGGGCGAGGTCGTCAACGCCGACTCCATGCAGCTCTACCGGGGGATGGACATCGGCACCGCCAAACTGACGCCCGAGGAGCGCGGCGGCGTCCCCCACCACCTCCTCGACATCTGGGACGTCACCGAGGCCGCGAGCGTCGCCGAGTACCAGCGGCTGGCCCGCGCGGAGATCGACCGGCTGCTCGCCGCGGGCCGCACCCCGGTCCTCGTCGGCGGCTCCGGGCTCTACGTACGCGGCGCCATCGACGCCCTCGAATTCCCCGGCACCGACCCGGCGATCCGCGCCCGCCTGGAGGCCGAACTCACGGAGCTCGGCCCCGGCGCCCTGCACGCCCGGCTCGCCGCCGCCGACCCCGGCGCTGGAAAGGCGATCCTCCCCAGCAACGGCCGCCGCATCGTCCGCGCCCTCGAAGTGATCGAGATCACCGGCCGGCCCTTCACCGCCAACCTGCCGGGCCATGACGCCGTCTACGACACCGTGCAGATCGGCGTCGACGTCGAGCGGCCCGAGCTCGACGAACGCATCGCGCTGCGTGTCGACCGGATGTGGGAGGCGGGGCTCGTCGACGAGGTGCGCGCGCTGGAGGCGCGGGGACTGCGGGAGGGGCGCACGGCCTCACGTGCGCTCGGCTACCAGCAGGTCCTCACGGCGCTCGCGGGGGAGTGCACCGATCAGGAGGCGCGCGCGGAGACCGTACGCGCCACCAAACGCTTCGCGCGCCGTCAGGATTCGTGGTTCCGCAGGGACCCGCGCGTGCACTGGCTGAGCGGGGCCGCCGCCCACCGGGAGGAACTTCCGCATCAGGCGCTGACGTTGGTCGAACGAGCGGTTACAGCCTGATCACGTGATGGCATCGGGACGCCCTGCCCGTCATTCCGGCGCCCCGGACCGTGCCATCATCGAGCATCGATCGACGGTGAGTCCGAGTTGGGAGGGCGCGTGGCGATGGAGGCCGGCCCTCACGACACAGAGCGACAACCGCTGGGCGCGACGGACAGCGCGTCCCGGTTGAGCCCTGACGGACCCGACGAGCAGGACGTCCTCGTGGACGAGGTCGAGGTCGAACTCCGGCCGCCGCGCCGGCTGCGGATCTGGCAGCTCGCCCCCATCGTGATGCTCGCGGCCCTCGGCTCGCTGATGTTCGCCTTTCCCCTCGCCTTCGGCACCGGGGACGGCGGCGCGGTCGTCGCCATGCTGGGCCTTCTGATCAGCTGCTGCGCCGCGGGCTGGGGCCTGATGGCCGCCCGCCGGGTCGGCCACATCTGGCCCGGTCTGCCGCCCCGCGGCTCCGGCGAACGCCCCGACTGGCGTGTCATCGCCCTCTACGTCGGTGTGGGTGTCGTCATCGTCACGCTCGCCGTCTGGCGCGTGGCCCGCCTCCGCTGACTCCCTGGCCGCAGCGCACGGGAGTCGCCCCGGCGAGCCGCCTCGGATCACTGTTGTCGCACCCTCCTCGTACGATGGACGGCGTGAGCACCTCGCAGACCTCGGCGGTCCCCTTCCTCAAGGGTCACGGGACCGAGAACGACTTCGTGATCGTCCCCGACCCGGACAATGCCATCGACCTGCCCGCGTCCGTCGTCGGGCGGCTGTGCGACCGCCGGGCCGGCATCGGCGGCGACGGGCTGCTGCACGTCGTGCGCTCCGCGGCCCATCCCGAGGCACGGTCCATGGCGGACGAGGCCGAATGGTTCATGGACTACCGCAATGCCGACGGCTCCATCGCCGAGATGTGCGGCAACGGCGTGCGTGTCTTCGCCCGCTACCTCCAGCGGGCGGGCCATGTCGAGTCCGGCGACCTCGCCGTGGCGACCCGCGGCGGCGTCAAGACGGTGCACATCGCGAAGGCCGCGCCCGACAGCGGAACCGACACGGGCGACATCACCGTGTCGATGGGCCGGGCGGCCCTGCCCGGACAGACCGTCACCGTCACGGTGCGGGACCACAGTTGGCCCACGCGGAACGTGAACATGGGCAATCCGCACGCCGTCGCCTTCGTCGGGCATCTCGACGACGCGGGCAACCTGTACACCGAACCGTCCTTCTCTCCGGCCGCGGTCTACCCGGACGGCGTGAACGTCGAGTTCGTCGTCGACCGCGGTGAACGCCATGTCGCCATGCGGGTGCACGAACGCGGCTCCGGCGAGACCCGCTCCTGCGGCACCGGCGCCTGCGCCGTCGCCGTCGCGGCGGCCCGCAGGGACGGCATCGACCCCGCGGTCACCGGTGTGCCCGTGACGTACACCGTGGATCTCCCGGGCGGACGGCTGGTGATCACGGAGCGTCCCGACGGAGAGGTCGAGATGACCGGGCCCGCCGTCATCGTCGCCGAGGGGTACATCGAGCCCGCGCTCCTCGCACAGACCGAAACCCCGCTCGGATAGAGCTTCGCTCGAATGGGTGATCCGGTTCACGCTCAGCGAGAGCCGGACTGCGCCACGTGGTGGGCTCGGTAGCATCAAGCACCGGCCCGGAGGGCACGCCTGCTCTTCCACCGCCGGTCGATTGTTGCCGGAGGTGCCCCCATGAGTGCAGAGGCCGCCAACCCTGGTGCCCACAGCCGCAGACGCGGCCGTCCCAGGATCGACCTCCGCCGGCTGGGGCGTGCCGCGCTCCTCGGACCCGCCGGGCGTGACCGGCTGCCCGACGCCATCGGGCATGTCGCCGAAGCGCACCGTGCCCACCACCCCGACGCGGACCTCGCCATCCTGCACAAGGCATACGTCCTGGCGGAGACCTCGCACCGCGGACAGTTCCGCAAGAGCGGCGAGCCCTACATCACCCATCCGCTCGCAGTCACCCTGATCCTCGCCGAACTCGGCGCGGAGACCACGACTTTGACGGCATCTCTGCTCCACGACACCGTCGAGGACACCGATGTGACCCTGGAACAGGTGAAGGCGGAGTTCGGCGCCGAAGTCGCCTATCTGGTGGACGGTGTCACCAAGTTGGAGAAGGTCGACTACGGCGCCGCCGCCGAACCCGAGACCTTCCGCAAGATGCTCGTCGCCACCGGTAACGACGTCCGCGTCATGTCCATCAAACTCGCGGACCGGCTGCACAACATGCGCACGCTCGGCGTGATGCGCCCCGAGAAACAGGCCCGCATCGCCAAGGTCACCCGCGACGTCCTCATCCCGCTCGCCGAACGGCTCGGCGTCCAGGCGCTCAAGACCGAGCTGGAGGACCTCGTCTTCGCCATCCTCCACCCGGAGGAGTACGAGCAGACCCGCGCCCTGATCGCCGAGAACACCGCCGCCGGAGAGCTGCTCGACGCCATGGCGGAGCGCTTCGGCGCGGTGCTCCGGGAGGCGGACATCACCGCCGAAGTCCTCATCAGACCCCGGCACTTCGTCTCCGTCCACCGGGTCAGCCTCAAGCGCGGCGATCTGCGCGGCACGGACTTCGGGCGCCTGTTGGTACTCGTCGGCGAGGACGCCGACTGCTACGCGGTCCTCGGCGAACTGCACACCTGCTTCACGCCGGTGATCTCCGAGTTCAAGGACTTCATCGCCGCCCCCAAGTTCAACCTGTACCAGTCGCTGCACACCGCCGTCGCGGGCCCGGACGGCGCCGTCGCCGAAGTCCTCATCCGTACGCACCAGATGCACAAGGTCGCCGAAGCCGGCGTCATCGCGCTCGGCAACCCGTACGTACCCCTGGAAGGCGCGGAACCGGCCGACGGTGAGCGCGCCGACCCCACACGGCCGGGCTGGCTCTCCCGGCTGCTGGAGTGGCAGGAGTCCACTCCGGACCCCGACACCTTCTGGACGTCGCTGCACGCCGATCTGGCACAGGACCGCGAGATCACGGTCTTCCGTGCCGACGGGCGGATGCTCGGCCTGCCCGCCGGCGCGAGCTGTGTCGACGCTGCCTACGCGCAGTACGGCGAGGAGGCCCACGCCTGCATCGGCGCGCGCGTCAACGGCCGTCTGGCGACGCTGAGTACGGTGCTCAGCGACGGCGACACGGTGCATCTGCTGCTCGCCCACGACTCCGCCTCGGGACCCTCGCCCGAATGGCTCGACCACGCCCGCACACCCGCGGCGCGCATCGCCATCACCACCTGGCTCCAGGCCAACCCCGAGGAGACGAAGGACGCGGCGGCGGCCCCTCGCCGGCCCGCACCCGTCACCACCGAGCGGCCCACCGACGCGAACGCGGTCGTCGATCTGCCCGACGCGACCGTACGGCTCGCCGGGTGCTGTACGCCCGTACCGCCCGACGCCGTCACCGGCTTCGCCGTACGCGGCGGAGTGGTCACCGTCCACCGCGAGGAGTGCTCCGCCGTCGCACGGATGAGGTCCCTGGAGCGCGAGCCGATCAAGGTCAGCTGGGGCGACGCCGCCTCATGCCGGGTGACCCTGGTCGCCGAGTCCTTCGGCCGCCCCCGGCTCCTCGCCGACCTCACCGAAGCCATCGCCACCGAGGGCGCCGCCATCGTCTCCGCGACCGTCGAGCCGCCGAGCCAGTCCCGCGTCCGGCACACGTACACCCTGCAACTCCCCGATGCCGCCGGGCTTCCCGCCCTGATGCGGGCCATGCGCGATGTGCCGGGGGTGTACGACGTGAGCCGCACCCAGCATCCGGCGGCCACCACCTGACCTCGTTCGGGTGGCATGGCGCGCGTCGTCACCGCGGCCGCCGTACGCGCTGGTAGCCGTAGGGCATGCTGCTCTCTTCCCGGCGCCGCCTGCGTGCCGCCCTGCTGGCCGCCGCGTCGGCCACCCTCGTCGCCGCCGCCCTGCCGTCACCGACGCCGCTCGGCATCGGCGACCCGCTGTTCCCGCACCTCGGCAACCCCGGCTACGACGTGGTCGCCTACGACATCGCCCTCACGTACAACGGCACCAACACCGCGCCGCTGGACGCCGTCACCAGGATCGACGCCGTCGCCACCCAGCGGCTCGACCGCATCAACCTCGACTTCACCCACGGCACGGTGAGCGAGGTGGTGGTGAACGGCCTCCCGGCCGAGTTCGCCACCGCGGGCGAGGACCTTGTCGTGGAACCGGCCGTCGCCCTCCAGCGCGGCTCCCAGGTGCGCATCACCGTCGCGCACACCAGTGACCCGCGGGGCGCGGCCAGTGCGGGCGGCTGGGTGCGCACCGGGGACGGGCTGGCCATGGCCAACCAGGCCGACGCCGCGCACCGGGTGTTCCCGTCCAACGACCACCCCGCCGACAAGGCGTTCTTCACCTTCCGCATCACCGCCCCCAGCGCGCTCACGGCGGTGGCCAACGGGCTCGCCGAGTCGAAGCGCCGGAACGGCACCACCACCACCTGGTCCTACCGCACTGCCCACCCCATGGCCACCGAGCTGGCCCAGGTCTCCATCGGCTCCTCGGCCGTGGTGAACCGCCACGGCCCGGGCGGGCTGCCCGTGCGCGACGTGGTCCCCGCGAAGGACCGGGACCGGCTGGAGAAGTGGCTGGCGAAGACGCCCGGCCAGCTCGAGTGGATGGAGGAGAAGGCCGGCCGCTACCCCTTCGAGACCTACGGCGTGCTGGTGGCCGACGCCGACACCGGGTACGAGCTGGAGACCCAGACCCTCTCGCTGTTCGAGCGCGCTCTCTTCACCAACCCCGCCTACCCGGAGTGGTACGTCGATTCGATCATGGTGCACGAGCTGGCCCACCAGTGGTTCGGCAACAGCGTCTCGCCCCGCACCTGGTCCGATCTGTGGCTCAACGAAGGCCATGCCACCTGGTACGAAGCCCTCTACGCGGAGGAGAAGTCCGGCCACACCGTCGAGAGCCGGATGCGCGAGGCGTACAAGCACTCCGACCAGTGGCGGACCGACGGCGGCCCGCCGGCGGCGCCGAAGCCGCCCGCCCCGGGGAAGAAGATCAGCCTCTTCCGCCCGGTGGTCTACGACGGCAGCGCGCTCGCCCTCTACGCACTGAGGCAGACCATCGGCAAGGAGGCATTCGAGCAGCTGGAGCGGACCTGGGTCAGCGAGCACCGGGACGGCACCGCGACCACCGAGGACTTCACCGCTCTCGCCTCCGAGATCGCGGGGCGTGACCTCTCGGTGTTCTTCCGTGAGTGGCTCTACGGGCAGCGGACCCCGGCGATGCCGGGCCACCCGGACTGGCGGACCACGGCCCCGAAGAAGGCCGCGGCCCGGTGAAATAAGGGTGACGGCCCCGGAGGCACCGTGCGACCATCAGCAGGTCGGCGACGCGGCCGGGGCCGGAATTCCCCCACGGGAATGATCCGGGCCCGTCACACGTTGTCACTGACATACGTACCGGAGTTCTCCGGCACGTCACGGCATTTTCTCTTCGACGCAAAGGATCCAATGACCTCCTCTTCATCCCCTTCCCAGGACGAGCAGAGTTTCGCGGAGACGCGCACCGAGAGCCTTCGGGCCGATGCCCTGATGGAAGAGGACGTCGCCTGGAGCCACGAGATCGACGGAGACCGGGACGGCGACCAGTTCGACCGTTCCGAGCGTGCCGCGCTGCGGCGTGTGGCGGGCCTCTCCACCGAGCTCGAGGACGTCACCGAGGTCGAGTACCGGCAGCTGCGCCTGGAGCGTGTGGTGCTCGTCGGTGTCTGGACCACGGGGACGGTGCAGGACTCGGAGAACTCCCTCGCAGAGCTTGCGGCCCTCGCCGAGACGGCGGGCGCCCTGGTCCTCGACGGTGTCATCCAGCGCCGCGACAAGCCGGACCCGGCCACCTACATCGGCTCCGGCAAGGCGCAGGAGCTTCGGGACATCGTGCTCGAGACCGGCGCCGACACCGTCGTCTGCGACGGTGAGCTGAGCCCCGGCCAGCTGATCCACCTGGAAGACGTCGTCAAGGTCAAGGTGGTCGACCGGACCGCACTGATCCTCGACATCTTCGCCCAGCACGCCAAGTCCCGAGAGGGCAAGGCGCAGGTGGCCCTGGCACAGATGCAGTACATGCTGCCGAGGCTCCGCGGCTGGGGTCAGTCGCTGTCCCGGCAGATGGGTGGCGGCGGCGGTGGCGGCATGGCCACCCGTGGCCCCGGTGAGACCAAGATCGAGACGGACCGTCGTCGGATCCGCGAGAAGATGGCGAAGATGCGCCGGGAGATCGCGGAGATGAAGACCGGCCGCGAGATCAAGCGGCAGGAGCGCCGACGCAACAAGGTGCCCTCCGTCGCGATCGCCGGTTACACCAACGCCGGAAAGTCGTCCCTGCTCAACCGCCTCACGGGCGCCGGTGTCCTGGTGGAGAACTCCCTGTTCGCCACCCTGGACCCGACCGTCCGCCGGGCCGAGACGCCGAGCGGCCGGCTCTACACGCTGGCCGACACCGTCGGGTTCGTGCGGCACCTGCCGCACCACCTCGTCGAGGCGTTCCGCTCCACGATGGAAGAGGTCGGTGACGCCGACCTGATCCTGCACGTGGTGGACGGCTCGCACCCCGCACCGGAGGAGCAGCTGGCTGCCGTGCGCGAGGTGATCCGCGACGTGGGTGCGGTCGACGTACCCGAGATCGTGGTGATCAACAAGGCGGACGCGGCCGACCCGCTCGTGCTGCAGCGACTGCTGCGCATCGAGCGGCACGCGATCGCGGTGTCGGCCCGGACCGGCAAGGGCATCGACGAGCTGCTGGCGCTCATCGACATCGAACTGCCGCGGCCCGAGGTCGAGATCGAGGCACTCGTTCCGTACACGCAGGGCAGCCTGGTCTCGCGGGTGCACGCCGACGGTGAGGTCCTCTCCGAGGAGCACACCACGGACGGCACCCTGCTCAAGGCACGGGTGCACGAGGAGCTGGCCGCGGCGCTGGCCCCCTATGTACCGGTGCCTCACTGATCGCGCACTGATCACAGCCGACAGCGCCCGCCCCTCGTCGAGAGGGGCGGGCGCTGTCGCGTTGTGCGCGGACCGTCCGGCGGTCGCGGCCCGCGCTCACCCGGAGGTGGCGGCCCGCGCCGGGACTACCGGTTCGCGAACTTGTCGCTCATCGTCGTGTAGATCTGCTGCGCGCCCTCGCCCAGGCGCGGACCCGCCAGCCAGCCCGAGGTGACCGGACCGATGGACGTGTTGGACACGAGCGCGAGCTTGCCGTTCGGCTGGGTGGCGAACCATCCGCCGCCGGACGAACCGCCGGTCATCGTGCAGCCGATCCGCCACATCGTGGGCGTGCCCGGGGCGATGGAGAGACGGCCGGGACGGTCGATGCACTTGTGCATGATCGCGCCGTCGTACGGCGGCGCGGCCGGGTAGCCCCACGCGCCCATCGAGCTGATGTTCCGTGCCTCGGGAGCGGCGAAGTTCACGTCGAGCGCGACTCCGACGGTCTCCTCCAGCGACTTGCCGCCCCGCTCCGGCTTCACATGCATCACGGCGTAGTCGTACGGAGCGCCCGTGCCGCCGGTGGGGCCGCCCTGGCTGATCCACTCGCCGGAGGTGGAGACCCAGTCCGCCCAGTACACGCCGTACGGGGCGACGTCCTGCGGCTGCGCGGACTCCAGCGCCGCGGGGGACTGGCCCTTGTCGTTGTAGGCGGGGACGAAGGCGATGTTGCGGTACCAGCCGCCCGCCTGACCGGCGTGGACACAGTGGCCCGCGGTCCAGACGAGGTTGGACTTGCCCGGGTTCTTCGGGTCCTTGACGACGGTGGCCGAGCAGACCATCGAGCCCTGCGGGGAGTCGAAGAAGACCTTGCCGACCGGTGCGGCGTTCTGGTGGTACGGCTTCTTTTCCGGGACGGCCGTCACCGGGCGCGGCTCCGGGTCGGTGACGTCCTGATCGCCGGTGATGTCGCCGGCGGCGAGCGTCTTCGCCGGCGCCTTGGCCGTCGTCATCCGCTCGGGCTTCCAGAGCCCCTCGATCACCGGGTTGACGAAGTCCTTGGCCTCACGCAGCCACTTGTCCTTGTTCCAGTTCTTCCACTCGCCGTTCTTCCACTTCTCCGGGTCGACGCCGTGCTCCTTGAGCCGGTCGGCCAGATCCGCGGGAATCTCGGCGCCGCCCTGATCGGCGGCGGAGCTGGAAGAAGCGGGCTTGTCGGCGGCCTTGTCCTCACCCGGGCCACATGCGGTGGCCGTCAGCGCGAGCGCCGCGGCGGTGCCGATGGCGGCCACCAGCGGACGTATGGATCGCATGGAAACGATTCCCCCTGAAGGTGCTTTCTGTAGATGCTTCTGACGTGCTGCGGAATGCGTCATGAACGTGTCACGTAATAGGTCGTGTACCGGTCATGCGAAAGGGCGGCCTTCCGGGGCCGCCCGCTACCGCGGCGCCACTCTATGACGGTGGCAGGCCGCTGAGTTGGGGCAGACCCTCACCTGCACGGAGTCTCCACGAGGCGGGACATCACCGGGTGCCGGAGCTACGGCGAACCCCGGTTCGGAACGCCGGGCGAACGCTCGACGCCGGGTGTCCGCAGGGAGAAGGGCAGGGGCCCGCGACCGCCCGGCCACGGGCCCCTGCCCTCTTTTCCGCGAACCGCGTGCCTACTGGCCCGCGAACTTCTTGCTCACGGCGTCGTAGATGGCCTTCGCCCCGTCACCCAGGCGCGGGCCGGCCAGCCAGCCGGCCGTGACCGGGCCGATCGAGGTGTTGGACACCAGCGCGGGCTTGCCGTCCTGGCCCTCGGCCACCCAGCCGCCGCCGGACGAACCGCCGGTCATGGTGCACCCGATGCGGTGCATCGTCGGCTCATCGGCCTTGATGGAGAGACGGCCCGGCTTGTCGGCGCACTGGAACATCTTCTCGCCGTCGAACGGAGGCGCCGCCGGGTAACCCGTGGCGGTCATCTTGGCGATGTCCGTCGCGGCCGGCGCGTTGAAGTCGACCGGGAGCGCGGAACTGACCGTCTCCTCCAGCGACTTGCCCGTGCTGCCCTTCTCCGGGGTCACATGGATCACGGCGTAGTCGTACGGAGCGCCCTGACCGCCGGTCGCCGCGCCCTGGTTGATCCACTGCTCGGACGTCTGGGCCCAGTCGCCCCACCACACACCGTAGGGAGCGATCTCTTCCCTCGGTGCCTTCGACAGCTCGGCGGTGGACTTGGCGCTGTCGTTGTACGACGGCACGAACGCGATGTTGCGGTACCAGCCGCCGTTCTTGCCGGCGTGCACACAGTGCCCCGCGGTCCACACCATGTTGGACTTGCCGGGGTGCGCCGGGTCCTTCACGACGGTCGCGGAACAGACCATGGAACCGTCGGGGCCGTCGAAGAGGAGCTTGCCCGCCTCGGGCTCGTTGGAGTGGTAAGTGGCCTTCACCGCCTGCGCCTTCACCGGGTCCGGCGTCGGGTCGGTGACACCCTCGTCACCGGAGATGTCGGGGTCGACCGGCTTCTCCGGCGGCTTCTCCGCCTCGCGCATCCGGTCCGGGTCCCACAGGTCCTCGATGATCGGGTTGACGAAGTCCTGGGCCTCGCGCAGCCACTTGTCCCGGTCCCAGTTCTTCCACTCGCCGTTCCTCCACTTGTCCAGGTCGATCCCGTGCTCCTTGAGCCGGTCCTTGAGATCGTCCGGAATAGTGATCTTGCCGTCGGTGGACTCGCTGGCGGCGGCGCTCGGCTTGTCGCCCGCGTTGTCCTCGCTCGGACCGCAGGCAGTGGCAGCCAGCGCGAGCACGGCGGCGAAGGATGCCGCTGCCAGCTTCGGGCGAATGGGTCGCATGTCGTGATCCCCCTGGGACTTCAGAACTGATGAGCTAGTGAACCGTCGAACTGCCGGAACCCTACAAGGGCCCCTGCTCCCGGCCGTGATGCCCGGAGCCGGAAGACGTCCCCCACTATGCCGGTGCCGATGGGGACGGCTCGCGGCAGGTTCGCGGTTCCGCCACCCCAAGGATCTTCCGATTGCCCGTGATCTCCGGCTTCCGGCGTCGTTGGTACGTACGGGGGACACCAGGACAGCGTTCATCCCAGGTGGACGGCGTACGGACGCCGTACCGATGTGCAACGCAACTGTTACAGCTGGAGGACCAACAGCCGTGGCCGTGACCGAACCCGCTCCGGCGCCGCCGGCCGCGCACGAGGGAATTCTCCGTCGGCAGTCGCTGCGCGAATCCGCGGCCAGGACCTACGCGCGCTCGCTGCCCATCGTTCCCGTCCGCGCACGAGGGCTCACCATCGAGGGAGCGGACGGCCGGCGCTACCTGGACTGTCTCTCCGGCGCGGGCACCCTGGCGCTCGGTCACAACCACCCGGTGGTGCTCGAAGCCATCAGGAAGGTCCTCGACTCCGGCGCACCCCTCCACATCCTGGACCTCGCGACCCCGGTCAAGGACGCCTTCACCACCGAGCTCTTCGCCACGCTGCCAAGGGAGTTGGCCGAGGACGCGCGCATCCAGTTCTGCGGTCCCGCGGGTACCGACGCCGTCGAAGCCGCCCTCAAGCTCGTCCGCACGGCGACCGGCCGCTCCGGACTTCTCGCCTTCACGGGCGCGTATCACGGCATGACGGCCGGAGCCCTCGACGCCTCCGGCGGAGCGAACGACGTCCGGGTGAGCCGGCTGCCGTTCCCGCAGAACTACCGCTGCCCCTACGGCGTCGGCGGTGAGCGCGGCGCCGAACTGGGCGCGCGATGGACCGAGAGCCTCCTCGACGATCCCAAGAGCGGTGTGCCGACGCCGGCCGGGATGATCCTCGAACCCGTCCAGGGGGAGGGCGGGGTGAACCCGGCCCCCGACAACTGGATGCGCAGAATGCGGGAGATCACCGCCGACCGCGGCATCCCGCTGATCGCTGACGAGGTGCAGACCGGAGTCGGGCGGACCGGTACCTTCTGGGCCGTCGAACACAGCGGAGTCGTCCCCGATGTCATGGTTCTCTCCAAGGCGATCGGCGGCTCCCTCCCCCTGGCCGTGATCGTCTACCGCTCCGAGCTCGACGCATGGCAACCGGGCGCCCACGCAGGCACCTTCCGTGGCAACCAGCTCGCCATGGCTGCCGGTGCGGCCACTCTCGCCTTCGTACGCGAGAACCGGCTGGCCGACCGCGCTGCCACCCTGGGCGCCCGCATGCTCAGCCGCCTCCAGGGCCTGGCGACGGCGCACCCCTGCATCGGGGACGTCCGGGGGCGGGGCCTGATGATCGGTGTCGAACTCGTCGACCCGGACTCCGCGGCCCCGGACGCAATGGTGCCCCCGCCCGCCCCCGAACTCGCCTCGGCCGTCCAGCAGCAGTGCCTCGACCGCGGGCTCATCGTCGAACTCGGCGGCCGGCACTCCGCCGTCGTACGGCTTCTTCCTCCTCTCACCCTCACCGACGAACAGGCGATGGCCGTCCTCGACCGATTCGCCGACGCCCTGGCCGCGGCCGAGCGGTCACTGCATGGACGCAACGACAGCAGGCAGTCCTACTGATCCGGACAGAACGCAAGGAAGCTTCCGTGAACCCCATTCCCGCTCCCGAAGCCCCCGAGGCCGACGGCCGTTCCACCGCCGCCGACCGCCGACCGGACGGTGACCACGGCCCCCTCACGGCCGAGTCGGCGACGGTGCCGCGCCAGCAGGGGAGCCACGGTGAACCGCATCCCGCGGCGCTGCCCTCCGGGACCCTGACCACCGAACTTCTCGACCACCCCGACCCCCACCGCGCGGCGGACGCGGCAGCGGTCGAGAGCCTTCTCCGCTGCTGGGTGCGGGAGAACAACCTCGACAAGCCCGAAGGACCCGCCCTGCGTATCCCGCTGCACTCCAGCGGCACCGCGCTGCTCGTCCCCGTGCGCTACTGGTCGGCCGCGGGCTGGCACCGCTTCGGCGCTCCGGCGATGGAGGGCGCGCTGCGCGACGCGCAGCCCGTCGACGCCGTGACCGTCGCCGCCCTCCTCAGCCGGGAAGCGGGCCAGAGCGAAGCGACCGACCTGGTCGGCCGTGTCGCCGACTCCGTACGCCGCACAGCGGACTTCATCGCCGACCGGCGCGTCCGCCCCACTCCCGCGGCCGAGGCGGATCTCTTCCTCAACGCCGAGCAGTCCCTGCTGCTCGGCCACCCCCTGCACCCGACACCCAAAAGCCGTGAAGGGCTCTCCGAGAGCGAAATCCGAAGTTACTCACCGGAGTTGTACGGCTGCTTCCCCCTGCACTGGATGGCTGTGGACCGGTCCGTCCTCGCCACCGACTCCGCGTGGACCGAGCAGGGTCGCGCGCTGCCCGCCGAGCAGCTCACGGCCCGTCTCAGCGGCGACCTGACACTCCCCGACAGGTGCGTCGCCCTGCCTCTGCACCCCTGGCAGGCACGAGAGCTGCGGAACCGCCCCGCCGTCGCCGCACTCCTCGACGCCGGTCTCCTCCACGACCTCGGCGTCCACGGAGACCCCTGGCACCCCACCTCCTCGATCCGGACCGTGCACCGTCCCGGCGCCCCGGCCATGCTGAAGCTCTCCCTCGGCCTGCGCATCACCAACTCCCGTCGTGAGAACCTCCGCAAGGAATTCCACCGTGGGGTCGAGGTCCACCGTCTGCTGCGCACCGGCCTCGCCAAGCAGTGGCGGGCGGCTCACCCCGGTTTCGACATCGTCCGCGACCCCGCCTGGCTGGCCGTGGACACCGACGACGGCCAACCGGTGCCGGGGCTCGACGTCCTGCTCCGGCACAACCCGTTCGGTCCCGGGGACGACGCCGCCTGCATGGCGGGACTGACCGCTCTCCGGCCCTGGCCCGGACGCCCGGGAATGCACTCGCGCCTCGCCGAGCTCGTGGGCCGGCTGGCCGTGCGGACCGGCAGACCCGTCGGAGCCGTGGCCGCCGAGTGGTTCCTGCGCTACCTCGACCGTGTCGTCCGCCCGGTGCTCTGGCTGGACGGCACCGCGGGTATCGCCCTCGAAGCCCACCAGCAGAACACTCTCGTGATCCTCGACCCCGAAGGCTGGCCCGTCGGCGGCCGCTACCGGGACAACCAGGGCTACTACTTCCGTGAGTCGCACCGCGACGAACTCCAGCGCCGCCTCCCCGGCATCGGCACCCTCAGCGACACCTTCGTCTCCGACGCGGTCACCGACGAGCGCTTCGCCTACTACCTCGGCATCAACAACGTCCTCGGCCTGATCGGTGCCTTCGGAGCACAGCGACTCGCCGACGAGCGGCTCCTCATCGCCGGCCTGCGCCGCTTCCTCGCGGCGGCCACCGGCCTCGGCTCCCCGCTGCCCGCGCAGCTCCTGGAGTCCCCGACCCTGCGCTCCAAGGCCAATCTGCTGACCCGTCTGCGCGGCCTCGACGAGCTCGTGGGCCCCGTCGACACCCAGTCCGTCTACGTCACCATCGCCAACCCCCTTCGTTCTTGAGGAAGTACATCCCTGACCGACCTGCGAGAGGAGAGCGCCGCAATGCCTCCCATCGATGCGAGCAACGGAACCGAAGCCGGTGCCGCCGCACCCCGGCTCGCCGAGAGCGTCGAGGACACCCTTGACCTACGGATCCCGGACGAGCTCCTGGCGCTGTTCCGGGAGGGCGAGCCCGACGCCGACCCCGAGCAGGCCGACGGCTGTGCCGGCGATCTGCTCGACCACCTCGCCGAATGGGGGCCGACGACCACGTCCCACGGCTCCTTCCAGCTCGTCCCCGTGCGCATCGAGCGGGACCTCGTCCTGATCAGCCGCTGGATGAACGACCCTGCTGTCGCCGCGTTCTGGGAGCTGGCGGGACCCGATTCCGTCACCGCCGCCCATCTGCGCACCCAGCTCGACGGCGACGGCCGCAGCCTCCCCTGCGTGGGTGTGCTCGAGGGCGTGCCCATGAGCTACTTCGAGATCTACCGGGCCGACCTGGATCCCCTGGCGCGGCACTATCCGGCTCGTCCTCATGACACCGGCCTTCACCTCCTCGTCGGCGGGGTCGCCGACCGCGGCCACGGCGTCGGCTCCACGCTGCTCAGAGCCGTCGCCGATCTCATCCTCGACAAGCGCCCCAGGTGCACACGCGTCATCGCAGAACCCGACCTCCGCAACACCCCCTCCGTCTCCGCTTTCCTCAGCGGTGGTTTCCGCTACTCCGCGGAGATCGACCTTCCCCGCAAGCGGGCCGCTCTCATGGTTCGCGACCGCGCGCTCCGCAACCTGCTGTGAACGATCCGCTGCCTTGCATACACCGCTCGCCCCGCATCGGTTCCACTCGAGGAGTCCCCGTGCCCAAGCCTCCTGCCAGTTCCGACTCCGAGCGCCCGGCCGCGACACCTTTCAGCCCACCCGGCCTGACCGCCCAGCGCTGGGACCGGGCGGGTGGCCGCCTTCTCGCCAAGATGCTCGGCGAGTTCGCGTACGAGGAGATCATCGAGCCGGTACGGGACGAGGCCGGTGAGGTACCCGCGTCGGCCGGTGGCCACCGGAACCGGGAGGCCGATGCCCAACACCCACAGGCACCGGGCATAGCTCCGAGCGGGAACGGCCGGCCCCGAACCGCTCGCTACACCCTTGATCTCGACGCCGCCAGCTGCCTGTCCTTCCGCGCCCGCCGTGGTGCCTACGGAAGCTGGCGTGTGGACGCCGACTCCATCCGGTGCGACGACAGGCCGTACGCCGACCCGCTCGACTTCCTCGTCCGGGCCCGCCACCTCATCGACCTCGACGGCGCCACCCTCGGCCACCTGCTCCGTGAGCTCAGCGTCACCCTTGTCGCCGACACGGGTCTCGACCACGCAGCGCCGTCCGCCGCCGAACTCGCCGATCTCGGCTACGCCGAACTCGAAGGTCACCAGACCGGCCACCCCTGGCTTGTGCTCAACAAGGGCCGCATCGGCTTCTCCGCCACCGACACCGCCGCGTGGGCGCCCGAGGCCCGGAGGCCGGCACGGCTGCCCTGGATCGCCGTCAGTACATCGCTCGCCTCCTTTCGCGGAGTCTCCTCCCTCGCCACCGCCGGCGATCTGTACGCCTGCGAACTCGACGCCCCCGTACACGAGTCCTTCGTCGACGCCCTGCGCGCCAGAGGGTTCGACCCGGACTCGTACCTCTTCCTGCCGGTGCACCCCTGGCAGTGGGACGAGGTGATCCTTCCCCTCTACGCGCCGGCTATCGCGCGTGGCGAGATCGTGCCACTGCCGACCGACGGTGATCTGCGGCTGCCGCAGCAGTCCATCCGCACCTTTGTGAACCTGGACCGCGCCCACCGGCACACCGTCAAGCTGCCGCTGTCCATCCTCAACACCCTCGTCTGGCGCGGCCTGCCGACCGAGCGCACGCTCGCCGCCCCCGCCGTCACCGCATGGGTGCACGGACTGCGCGACGAGGACCCCTTCCTGCGGGACGAGTGCGGCGTGATCCTTCTGGGCGAAGTCGCGTCGGTCAGCGTCGAGCATCCGCTCTACGACCGGCTTCCCGAGGTGCCGTACCAGTACAAGGAACTGCTCGGTGCGATCTGGCGCGAGCCCCTGCAGCCGCGCCTGGCGCCCGGCGAGCGGGCGAGGACGCTCGCGTCGCTGCTGCACACCGATCCGCAGGGCCGCTCGTTCACCGCCGAGCTCGTCACCCGCTCCGGTCTCGACCCCGCCATCTGGCTGCAGCGCCTGTTCGCCGCACTTCTTCCGCCGCTGCTGCACTTCCTCTACCGCTACGGAACGGCTTTCTCCCCGCACGGCGAGAACGCCATTGTCGTCTGCGACGGCCAGGACGTTCCCGTACGCCTCGCGATCAAGGACTTCGTCGACGACGTCAACGTCAGCGCACAGCCGCTGCCCGAGCACGACTCGATGCCCCAGGACGTTCGTTCCGTGCTGCTCACCGAGGAGCCGTCGTTTCTCACCCAGTTCATCCACTCCGGGCTCTTCATCGGCGTCTTCCGCTACCTCGCGCCTCTGTGCGAAGACCAGTTGGGCGTGCCGGAAGCCGAGTTCTGGGCGCTGGTCAGAGCGGAGATCCTGCGTCATCAGGGCCGGTTCCCGGAGCTCAAGGACCGCTACGAAGCGTTCGACCTGCTCACTCCCCGTATCGAACGTCTCTGTCTCAACCGCAACCGGCTCCATCTGGACGGCTACCGGGACCGGCCGCAGCGCCCCCACGCCGCCGTCCACGGCACCGTCCCCAACCCTCTGGCGTGATCGGATCGGAGTTGTCAGTGGTGAGCCGTAGGGTGGTCGGCCTATGACGAAGCCATCCCTCCCCGAACTACTCCACGCCGCCGTCACCGCCGTCGGTGGTGTGGAAAGGCCTGGCCAGGTCACCATGGCCGAGGCCGTGGCCACCGCCGTCGACGACGGTTCGCATCTGTTGGTCCAGGCCGGTACCGGCACCGGAAAGTCCTTGGGCTATCTGGTGCCCGCGCTGGCGCACGGGGAGCGCGTCGTCATCGCCACGGCCACCCTGGCTCTCCAGCGGCAGCTCGTCGAGCGGGACCTGCCGCGCACGGTGGACGCACTGCATCCCCTGCTGCGCCGCCGGCCCGAGTTCGCCATGCTCAAGGGCCGGTCCAACTACCTCTGTCTGCACCGCCTGCACGAAGGCGTGCCGCAGGAAGAGGAGGACGGGCTGTTCGATCCCTTCGAGGCGGCCGCCCCCACCAGCAAGCTGGGCCAGGACCTGCTCCGTATGCGGGACTGGGCCGACGAGACGGAGACCGGCGACCGGGACGACCTCACGCCCGGTGTCTCCGACCGGGCGTGGGGACAGATCTCCGTCTCCTCCCGCGAGTGCCTGGGCGCCAGCAAATGTGCCTACGGCGCCGAGTGCTTCGCCGAGATGGCGCGGGAGCGGGCCAAGCTCTCGGACGTCGTCGTCACCAATCACGCGCTGCTGGCCATCGACGCGATCGAGGGCGCGCCTGTGCTGCCCAGCCATGAGGTCCTGATCATCGACGAGGCGCACGAGCTCGTCTCCCGGGTGACGGGTGCGGCGACCGGGGAGCTCACACCGGGCCAGGTCAACCGGGCGGTGCGACGCGCGGCCAAGCTCGTCAACGAGAAGGCGGCGGATGCCCTGCAGACAGCCGCCGAGACCTTCGAGCGGCTCATGGAGCTCGCTCTTCCCGGCCGGCTGGAGGAGATCCCCGAGGATCTCGGATATGCCTTGCTGGCGCTGCGCGACGCATCGCGCAATGTCATCTCGGCGCTCGGCTCCACCCGTGACAAGTCCGTCCAGGACGAGGACGCGGTTCGCAAGCAGGCTCTGGCCGCCGTCGAGAACATCCACGGTGTCGCGGAACGCATCACGCAGGGCTCCGAGTACGACGTCGTCTGGTACGAGCGCCACGACCGGTTCGGTGCCTCCTTGCGGGTCGCTCCGCTGACCGTCTCGGGGCTGCTGCGGGAGAAGCTGTTCGCCGAGCGGTCGGTGGTGCTGACGTCCGCGACCCTCAAGCTCGGGGGCGACTTCAACGGTGTGGGCGCGTCGCTCGGCCTGTCCCCCGAGGGGATCGCCGGGGAGGACGTCCCGCAGTGGAAAGGCCTCGACGTCGGCTCGCCCTTCGACTATCCCAAGCAGGGCATTCTGTATGTCGCGCGCCATCTGGCGACGCCGGGTCGCGAGGGGTCCCGCG
The DNA here is from genome assembly GCF_042714725.1 of Streptomyces sp. NPDC058685. Lineage (NCBI taxonomy): Bacteria > Bacillati > Actinomycetota > Actinomycetes > Kitasatosporales > Streptomycetaceae > Streptomyces > Streptomyces sp. NPDC058685. The sequence goes on along the minus strand of NZ_JBHXSL010000024.1, from coordinate 85,359 downwards.
GCGACATGATGGACGAGCTCTCCGAGCTGGTGGAGGCGGCGGGCGGCCGCACGCTGGGACTGTTCTCCTCCATGCGGGCCGCCCAGGCGGCGGCCGAGGAGCTGCGCGGACGACTCGACAACCGGATCCTCCTGCAGGGCGAGGAGACACTCGGCGAGCTGATCAAGGCCTTCGCCGCCGACCCGGAGACCTGTCTCTTCGGCACCCTGTCGCTCTGGCAGGGCGTCGATGTGCCGGGACCCAGCTGTCAGCTGGTCGTGATGGACCGCATTCCGTTCCCGCGGCCCGACGACCCGCTGATGAGCGCCCGCCAGAAGGCAGTGGAAGAGGCGGGCGGCAATGGCTTCATGGCCGTCGCGGCGACGCATGCCGCGCTGCTGATGGCGCAGGGCGCCGGACGCCTCGTACGGGCCACGGGCGACCGCGGCGTCGTCGCCGTGCTCGACCCTCGGCTGGCCAACGCCCGGTACGGGAGCTACCTGCGAGCGTCGTTGCCGGACTTCTGGTACACCACCGACCGCAACCAGGTGCGTCGCTCGCTGTCCGCGATCGACGCCGCAGCGAAGGCAGGAGCCTGACGCCGGGGTACGGCGCGCGACGCGGTGGAGGCGCGGGGCCCTGCGGACATGGCAGGGCCCCGGGACCGGCGCAGTGGGTCCCGGGGCCCGGTCGGAGCCGGCGGGTGGTGTCACACCCGCCGAAGCACAGCCACCACCTTGCCGAGGATGGTCGCTTCGTCGCCGGGGATCGGCTGGTACGCCGCATTGTGCGGAAGCAGCCAGACGTGGCCGTTCTCGCGCTTGAACCGCTTCACCGTGGCCTCGCCGTCGAGCATGGCTGCCACGATGTCGCCGTTCTCCGCGACGGGCTGGCGGCGCACGGTCACCCAGTCGCCGTCACAGATGGCGGCCTCGATCATCGAGTCACCGACGACCTTGAGGACGAACAGCTCGCCGTCGCCGACCAGCTGCCGGGGGAGCGGGAAGACGTCCTCGACCGACTCCTCGGCCAGGATCGGGCCACCGGCCGCGATCCGGCCGACCAGCGGGACGTACGACGCGGCGGGCTTGCCGCTGGTGTCCGTCGGCTGGGTGCTGGGCTGGTCGGAGCCGCGCACCTCGTACGCCCTCGGCCGATGGGGGTCCCGGCGCAGGAAGCCCTTGCGCTCGAGCGCCATCAGTTGATGGGCGACCGAGGATGTGCTGGACAGGCCCACGGCCTGGCCGATCTCGCGCATCGACGGCGGGTACCCCCGTCGCTGGACGGAGTCACGGATCACCTCGATGACACGCCGCTGCCGATCCGTGAGCCCGGAGCTGTCCGCCCTGATCCCTGGGGGCCGGCCGGGCAGTGAACGCGTCGGCTTGGGACCCTCGGGGGTCGTGGCTGCGTCATTCATGGCATGCACCGGCTCGAATCGGTTCTGGGAGCGGTCCTGGGCAGTGATGGTGGCACTGTCTGCGGTGGTGGTCACGTCGGCCCCTCTCGAATGGTCTCCCTAGCTGGACAACGGTAGTTGCTTTCGAAAGGTTGCGCCAAACACACGTTCGAGTGAAATATGGCAGATTGGCTGACGCAGGCATGCGGCTGGGTGTATGTGCGAACGAACGCTCAGCGAGCAATTCGGGTCATTACGGTAACCACCCGCGCCGGGGAACGGCAGGGCGGTGCCCGCAGTCTTGCATCCGGGCCCCGGAAAGCGGTGGCGCCGCGCCCCTCACGTACCCTCGTGGCCGGTCTCCGTGAGCGTGGCCGCGCTGAACGCCGCAGCGACTTCGCGGCGGGGTTCGGCCACCAGTCGGGCGCCGTCGGTGCCGGGGCGTCACCGCCCGTACGCCGTCCGCGATCCGCGCTCGCCACGCGACACGCTCTAGCGGCGAAAAAAGCGACCCAACCCCAGATCTAGTGGTTGGATTGTGTCCGCCGCCCACAAGTTGTGGTCCCCGGTGCTCCAAGACCGTGGTCATCGCCTATGCTTGGGACTGCTTCGAAAGGGCTTCGACCGCCTGTCGAGGCTATTCAGTCGTGCTGCGAAGGAGGGTTGGGAACCATGCACTGCCCCTTCTGCAGGCACCCCGACAGCCGTGTCGTCGACAGTCGCACCACCGACGACGGGACGTCGATCCGGCGCCGTCGGCAGTGTCCGGACTGCTCCCGCCGCTTCACGACGGTGGAATCCGCCTCGCTGATGGTGATCAAGCGCAGCGGTGTGACCGAGCCCTTCAGTCGCAACAAGGTCATCTCCGGCGTGCGCAAGGCGTGCCAGGGGCGGCCGGTCACCGAGGACGCCCTCGCCCAGCTCGGCCAGCGGGTCGAGGAGGCGGTGCGCGCCACCGGAAGCGCCGAGCTGACCACCCACGACGTGGGTCTGGCCATACTCGGCCCCCTGCAGGAGCTCGACCTCGTCGCCTACCTGCGCTTCGCGTCCGTCTACCGGGCATTCGACTCGCTCGAAGACTTCGAGGCGGCCATCGCGGAGCTCCGCGTGCACCGGCCGCCCACAGAGGAAGGCGGTACGGGAGAGACCCTCGAGGTCCCCGTGCCCGCCACCGCCGCCGACTGAGCGACGCCGGCTGGAGCGGTCGGACCTCCGACCGCCCGCCGAACCACAGTCGGGCGGCACCAGAACCTGCCACGGCGCCCTGCGGCGTTCGCGGCATCGGACAAGAACTGTGCCTCGGGAAGATCTGGGCACATCAGGGCGTTTTTGCCCATGTATGGGAGGCGGCATGACAGAGACGACGAGCGGCCCGGCACGAGGATCCCGCGCCAAGGGGTCCAAGGCGAGCAAGGGTCTGCGCATCGAGCGAATCCACACCACCCCCGGAGTGCATCCGTACGACGAGGTGGTCTGGGAGCGCCGTGACGTCGTCATGACCAACTGGCGCGACGGCTCGGTCAACTTCGAGCAGCGGGGCGTCGAGTTTCCCGACTTCTGGTCGGTCAACGCGGTCAACATCGTCACCAGCAAGTACTTCCGCGGGGCCGTCGGCACCCCGCAGCGCGAAACCGGTCTGCGGCAGCTGATCGACCGGATCGTGAAGACGTACCGGAAGGCCGGTGAGGACTACAACTACTTCGCCTCGCCCGCCGACGCCGAGATCTTCGAGCACGAGCTGGCGTACGCCCTCCTGCACCAGATCTTCAGCTTCAACTCGCCGGTGTGGTTCAACGTCGGCACGCCTCAGCCCCAGCAGGTCTCCGCCTGCTTCATCCTGTCCGTCGACGACTCCATGGAGTCGATCCTCGACTGGTACAAGGAAGAGGGAATGATCTTCAAGGGCGGCTCGGGTGCCGGCCTGAACCTCTCCCGGATCCGTTCCTCCAAGGAACTGCTGTCCTCCGGCGGCAACGCCTCCGGTCCGGTCTCCTTCATGCGCGGTGCGGACGCCTCTGCAGGAACGATCAAGTCGGGCGGCGCCACCCGTCGCGCGGCCAAGATGGTCATCCTCGACGTCGACCACCCCGACATCGAGAACTTCATCGAGACCAAGGTGAAGGAAGAGGAGAAGATCCGCGCCCTGCGCGACGCGGGCTTCGACATGGACCTGGGCGGCGACGACATCACGTCCGTCCAGTACCAGAACGCCAACAACTCGGTGCGGGTGAACGACGCGTTCATGCGGGCCGTCGAGGCCGGTGACAAGTTCGGTCTGCGCGCCCGAATGACCGGTGACGTCATCGAGGAGGTCGACGCCAAGTCGCTCTTCCGCAAGATGGCCGAGGCGGCCTGGGCCTGCGCCGACCCCGGCATCCAGTACGACGACACCATCAACAACTGGCACACCTGCCCGGAGTCCGGCCGTATCAACGGCTCGAACCCGTGCAGCGAGTACATGCACCTGGACAACACCTCGTGCAACCTCGCCTCGTTGAACCTGATGAAGTTCCTCAAGGACGACGACAAGGGCAACCAGTCCTTCGACGTCGAGCGCTTCGCCAAGGTCGTCGAGCTGGTCATCACCGCGATGGACATCTCCATCTGCTTCGCGGACTTCCCGACGCAGAAGATCGGCGAGAACACCCGCGCCTACCGCCAGCTCGGCATCGGCTACGCCAACCTCGGCGCCCTGCTGATGGCGACGGGACACGCGTACGACTCCGACGGTGGCCGCGCGCTCGCCGGCGCCATCACCTCGCTGATGACCGGTACGTCGTACCGGCGCTCCGCCGAACTCGCCGCTGTCGTCGGCCCGTACGACGGATACGCCCGCAACGCGACCCCGCACCAGCGCGTCATGAAGCAGCACGCCGACGCCAACACCGCGGCCGTTCGCGTGGACGACCTGGACTCGCCGATCTGGGCCGCCGCGACGGAGGCCTGGCAGGACGTCGTCCGCCTCGGTGAGAAGAACGGCTTCCGCAACGCGCAGGCCTCGGTCATCGCGCCCACCGGCACCATCGGTCTCGCGATGTCCTGCGACACCACCGGTCTCGAGCCCGACCTCGCCCTGGTCAAGTTCAAGAAGCTCGTCGGCGGCGGCTCGATGCAGATCGTCAACGGCACCGTCCCGCAGGCCCTGCGCCGCCTGGGCTACCAGGAGGAGCAGATCGAGGCGATCGTCGCCCACATCGCCGACCACGGCAATGTGATCGACGCCCCCGGCCTCAAGACCGAGCACTACGAGGTCTTCGACTGCGCCATGGGCGAGCGTTCCATCTCCGCGATGGGACACGTCCGCATGATGGCGGCCATCCAGCCGTGGATCTCCGGCGCCCTGTCCAAGACGGTCAACCTGCCGGAGACCGCCACCGTCGAGGACGTCGAAGAGGTCTACTTCGAGGCGTGGAAGATGGGCGTCAAGGCGCTCGCGATCTACCGCGACAACTGCAAGGTCGGCCAGCCGCTCTCCGCCAAGACCAAGGACAAGGAGAAGGCCGAGGTCACCGCGAAGGCGGAGGAGACGATCCGGACGGCGGTCGAGAAGGTCGTCGAGTACCGCCCGGTCCGCAAGCGCCTTCCGAAGGGCCGTCCCGGCATCACCACCTCCTTCACGGTGGGTGGCGCCGAGGGCTACATGACCGCCAACTCCTACCCGGACGACGGCCTGGGTGAGGTCTTCCTGAAGATGTCCAAGCAGGGTTCCACCCTCGCGGGCATGATGGACGCCTTCTCCATCGCCGTCTCGGTCGGTCTGCAGTACGGCGTTCCGCTGGAGACGTACGTCTCGAAGTTCACCAACATGCGCTTCGAGCCGGCCGGTATGACGGACGACCCGGACGTGCGGATGGCGCAGTCGATCGTCGACTACATCTTCCGTCGTCTGGCGCTCGACTTCCTGCCTTTCGAGACCCGCTCGGCGCTCGGCATCCACTCGGCCGACGAGCGTCAGCGTCATCTCGAGACCGGTTCCTACGAGCCGACCGACGAGGAGCTGGACGTCGAGGGCCTGGCCCAGTCCGCTCCGCGGCAGCAGGAACTGAAGGCGGTCGCCACTCCGGAGGCGGCGATCCCGGCCCCGCAGCAGGCGCACACCTCTGCGGAGCTGGTGGAGATGCAGCTGGGCATCAGCGCCGACGCGCCGCTGTGCTTCTCCTGCGGCACGAAGATGCAGCGGGCCGGCTCCTGCTACATCTGCGAGGGCTGCGGCTCGACGAGCGGCTGCAGCTGATCCCGGGCACCCCTCGGGGGTGAACCACCCTGTCGGGGCGGGGCCCCGTTTTCTCCCGGCCCCCCGCCCCTTCGTCCGATCCCGGGGCGGGGCTACTCCTCGATCGCCCCGCCCACGGCGCGCAGATGGTCGCGGAACGTCAGCGACGGCGTCTGCTCCCGCGCGGTCAGATAGGCCTCGAACCCGACCTGGCTGCGCAGCGACTCACCCGCGCCGATGCGTTCCGCCTGGCGGCGCTCCGTGTCCCGGATCGTCTCCGCCAGAGTGAACAGCTCATCCGCACGCTCCGCGGGGATGAACAGGACGCCGTCCTCGTCGCCCAGGACCAGATCCGCACGGCCCACCGTCCACTCGCCGACCATGGCCGATTCCAGGGCGCCCTCCGGACGGGCATCGAGACTCAGCGGGCCCGTCGGGATGGCTCCCAGACTGAACACCGGCAGGCCGATGTCCCGGATGTCGGCCGTGTCGCGGTGAAGGCCCCAGATCACAAGGCCGTCCAGACCCGCGGCCAGTCCTTCCAGGGCCACGAGGTCACCGACGCATGCCTCGTCCGTACGGCCCCCGTTGTCGACCACGAGCACGTCACCGGGCCGCGCCCCTTCGAGCGCCTCGAGGAAGATGTCGACGCTGCCGACATGCCGCGCGGGCAGGGCCCGTCCGGCCAGTCGGCTGCCCGGCACCACGGCCCGCGTGGCCGCCGGCGCGCAGCGCACCGGCAGCCGGGCGCGGATACAGGCGTCCGCGAGATGGGCGGTCGTCAGCGTCGCGAAACGCTTCCGAAGTTCTTGATCCATCCGGATGTCCCCTCAGTCGCTGCCCATCAGCGAGATGAAGTCCTGCGGCTCGGTGTCGTAGCCGCGCATGACCTCGTGGAACTGCCACTCGCCCGTGTCGCCGCGGACGAACTCGGCGACGACGGCCGCCGTGGCCGTCGGGAGGCCCGAGAAGTCGTTCTGCCCGAGTTCGGTATGGCCCTCGGCGACTTTCACCACGGTGTTCGCCACATCGCCGAACACCCGGTGACCGTCCCGCTGCTGTATGACCACACCCACCAGGACCCGTCCGTACGTGGGGGCCAGCCTGTCGAACTCCAGCGTCAAGACCTCGTCGGACCCGAAGCCCTGCCCCGTCTTGCTGTCCCGGGTGAGATTGATGGTGCCGTCGGGTGACCGGCTGTCGAAGTGGACGACGTACGCCGGTTCACCGTGGGGCGCTTGCGCGGTGTAGGTCGCTGCGACTATGTCCAGGTCGTGGGGCGCCTCGCCCAGGGGACTCGGATCCCATCGGAGGGACACCTCGACCTTGCCGACGCCCTTGTTGAGGCTGCTCACCAGATTGCCCTTCCCGTAACTGTCGGGATTTCACGGTCGGTTGACGTTATCGGCTCAGTGCGGGATGCGGCGAGGCGGTCGCTGACGAACGACCTCGTCGCGGAACGCCTCGATCGCGCTGCTGACCTGGCGTATGAGATGCGTGTGCTCGATACGGTCCAGGTAGAGGCAACGCCGGGCCACTCCGTCCAGCTCGAAGGAGAAGCAGAGGGACATCAGAGGGTTGATGAAGAGTTCGCTGCCCCGGGTGCGGGTGGTGAACTGGACGTTGCCGAAATCGCCCCGGACCGCGGCGGCGATCGAGCCGTTGACGATGCTCGGGTGATCCGAGGTGTGTGCCTGCGCATGGGCCACGGCGTCCAGGAAGAGCGCACCCTCACGGGTGGTGCGCGGCACCGAGAAGGCGCCGAGATACGCACCGTCGGCATCCAGCGCGGCGATGTTCTCCAGCACCAGGCCGTGACTCACCCCGTGGTGGGCGTCGACACCGAAACCGAGAGAGACGACCAGCCGCTCCGGCGCGAGCTCCTTCGGGATTCCGTGGAGCGCGGCCACACTCGTCAGATCTTCCTCGGGGGTGCCGAGCCCCGATTCGTCGCCGCGCATCAGGATGTCCGTGCCGCCGTCCACCAGGACCACTGCGTCGATGTCGTACTGCTCCAGAAGGGCCGTGTACGCGGCGCGCAACGGCTGGACTCCCACGCGGGAGAAGGCGTGGACCGCGCTCGGGTAGCCGTGGAGGTCGAGCCACTGGGCAAGGGTGCGCTCGGGGAAGTAGGTCTGATGAAGAGATGTCGTCGGGGTGACGACGGCGACGTCGGGTGCGAGCCAGGCGTCCATCGGCAGACCTTCGAGGGCGCTGAACGACAGATTCGCGAGATGGACCTCCTTGCCCCGGTGATGCAGCGACAGCGCCACCGGCAGACCGGCGTACACGTCGAACCCGCCGCCCGCGCCCGCGACGAGGACGCGCTCGGCCGACTCCAGCCGGTCGAACAGGGGATTGGTGTGCAACGCCGTCATGACGATCATTGTGCAGCGCGGGTCTGACAGTGCGGCCGGCTTTTCCGTGGATGACCGAGGCCGGTCCCGCCCCGCCTCCGAGCGGCGCGCCACTCGGAATTGATCATTCCTGAGGGCCGGTGTGCGCCGGATTCTCACCGACGGGCCCGAGATCGAACTGGCGGCCGATACCTGTGTCGATCTGGAAGGAGTGCACTCCTCGGGAGAGTGACCGGCGCCACGTTCCGGGCCGTACGATGGCGCGGTGCTGGTCAAGTGGATTCGCTGCACCGTGGTGGACCGTCGTGGGTTCGAGCGGGGACAGCGGAAGTGGGCGGGGCTGCTGGGTGAGCCGGGATTCCGGGGACAGGGTGGTGGGTGGAGCAAGGGGCGGCCGCATGTGGCCCATGTGTTCGCCTTCTGGGAGAGCCGGGCGTTCTACGACTCGTTCATGGCGCGCTCCCACGACCGGCTGGCGTCCGGCCAGTCCGGCACGTACAAGGACAGCCAGGCCAAGCTGTTCGACCACCGCTTCGATGTGAAGACCGGCTTCGAGCCGCGGTTCACCGGGGCCGACGTGGTACGGGTCGCGCACTGCAAGGTCCGCGAGGACCGGGTCGAGCACTATGCGCTCATGCAGGAGAAGGTGTGGAACCCGGCCATGGCGGGCTCGCCCGGAATGGTCCGGGGGCTGTTCGGTGAGGCTCCGGAGAACGAGTTCCTGGTGATGTCGATGTGGCAGTCGGCCGCCGAGCACGGGAAGTACCGCAGGGAGCGGGTCGAGAGGCTGCTCCTGCGCGCACAGACCGAGGCGGATGTGGCGGCGCTCAGCGGGGATGTCGTCCAGCTCGAACCGTCCTGGACCGTCTGACGGCCTGCTGCCCTCGGGTGCGGCGCCTGATGTGCCACACCTCACGGGCCGGATCGGCAGCCTGGATCCTGTCCCGCCGCTCAGCAGGCCCCAGGGCGATCTAGGGTCGAGACATGGCAAGACCGCATCGCATCGTTCTCGTCCGACACGGTGAGTCGGAAGGGAACGCCGACGACACCGTGTACGAGCGCGAGCCCGACCATGCGCTGGGGCTGACCGGCAAGGGCTGGGCCCAGTCCGAGGAGACGGGCCGCCGGGTGCGTGAGCTGTTCGGCCGCGAGCAGGTGAGCGTCTATGTGTCGCCCTATCGCCGCACGCACCAGACCTTCCGCGCCTTCGACCTCGACCCCGAACTCGTCCGGGTCCGCGAGGAGCCGCGGCTGCGGGAGCAGGACTGGGGAAACTGGCAGGACAGGGACGACGTGCGGCTGCAGAAGGCCTATCGAGACGCCTATGGGCACTTCTTCTACCGCTTCGCCCAGGGCGAGTCCGGAGCGGACGTGTACGACCGGGTCGGCGCCTTCCTGGAGAGCCTTCACCGCAGTTTCGAGTCGCCCGACCACCCGCCGAACGTGCTTCTCGTGACGCACGGACTGACCATGCGGCTCTTCTGCATGCGCTGGTTCCACTGGACCGTCGCGGACTTCGAGTCGCTGGCCAATCCCTGCAACGGGGACATGCGGGTGCTGGAGCTCGGTGAGGACGGCCGCTACACCCTTGACCGGCCGTTCGAGCGCTGGCGCACCCCTGAGCCGTACGGCGTCACCGGATAGAGTGGCAGGAAGATGACCGCTGATTCCTCTCGTGACCGGCGCTTCGCACGCGCCCTGGACAGCCTGCGCGGACTGTCCGTGGGAGACGCTCTTGGCTCCCAGTACTTCGTACCGTCGAACTACCCGTTGCTGAAGCGGCGCGAGGTGCCCCCGGGCACCTGGCAGTGGACCGACGACACGGAAATGGCCTCCTCGGTGCTCGCCGTGCTGGCGGATCACGGCCGCATCGACCAGGACGCGCTCGCCGGCTCCTTCGCCGAGCATCATGACTTCGACCGCGGGTACGGCCCCGCCGTCAACCGCATGCTCCGGCTGATCCGCGAAGGCGGCGACTGGCGAGAACTGGCCACAGGGCTGTTCAAGGGCCAGGGTTCGTGGGGAAATGGATCTGCGATGCGGATCGCGCCCCTCGGCGCCTGGTACGCGGACGACCCGGAGCAGGCCACGCACCAGGCCGAGATCTCGTCGTACACCACGCACCAGCACCGTGAGGCTGTGGTCGGCGCCATGGCTGTGGCGGCGGCAGCAGCGATCGCGGCGAATCCGGCGGGACCGCCCCAGCCCACGGATCTGCTCGACGGCGTCATCGCGCTCGTGCCGCGCAGTGCGGTGGGAGCGGGATTGCGCCGAGCGCGGGACATGCTCGACTACAACGATGCCGGGACCGTCGCCGCGGTCCTGGGCAGCGGACGACGCACGAGCGCGCACGACACGGTGCCGTTCGCGCTCTGGTCGGCCGCTCGGTCGCTCGACGACTTCGAGCGGACGTTCTGGACGACCGCGCAGGTCGGAGGCGATGTCGACACGACGTGTGCCATCGCCTGCGGGGTGGTCGCCGCGGGGAAGGCCGGACAGCCGCCGGCCGCGTGGCTGGAGCGTACGGAGACGTTGCCGGGCTGGCTCCCCGCAGCGGCTCACTGAGACTCTGCCACTGATCGTCGTTTCACTCTGCGTGACTGCGTGACTGCGTGACTGCGTGAGTGCGCGGCTCCGAGCTGCTCGGAGTCTGTCTCTCAGCGCCGCTCACGGCGCCTTGCTACGAGCCGCGTCGACGGCAGGGGCATGTGTGCGGGCCGCGTCGATCGCCGACGCGGCCCGCACCCCGGCGCTACGCGGCGTGCCCTCCCGGGCCCGCGGTCCCGCTGAGTGCCTCCAGGTCGCTCTTGCGGACCCGAATGACGAACAGCGCGATCAGCGCGGCCAGTCCGACCAGGCCGACACCCGCCCAGAACGATGTCGCGATGCCCTCGGCGAGCACCTGGTGTCCCCAGGGCGGCGGCAATTCGTGCGTCTTCTCGAACACGGCCTTCTGCGCCGGAGTGGACTCGGCGAGGAACGACGGCAGCTGTCGCTCGGCCTCGTCGCGGCTGGCGGTGCTGAAGATGGTCATGAGGATGGACAGACCCAGTGAACCGCCGACCATCTGGGTGGCGTTGAGCAGGCTGGAGGCCGCCCCCGATTCGTGCTGCGAAACCCCGGAGACCGCGGTGAGGGTCGCGGTCACGAAGACCAGGCCCATGCCGAAACCGAAGAGGAGCATCGGTCCCAGCACGCCGCCCAGGTAGGAGCTCTCCGGGGAGAGCGCGGTCAGCCACGCCATACCGCTTCCCGTGAACAGTGCGCCGGCCACCAGGAACGGCTTGGGGCCGAGCACGGGGAGCAGCTTCGACGAGAGCCCGGCCGCAGTCACGATCATGACGGTGACCGGCAGGAACGCGAGACCGGAGGTGATGGGGCTGTAGTCCAGCACATTCTGCACGAACAGGACGATGAAGAAGAACATGCCGAACATGGCTGCGGCCAGGCTCATCATGATCAGATACGTGCCCGAGCGATTGCGGTCGGCGAACATGCGCAGCGGAGTGATCGGTTCGCGTGCCTTGCGTTCGATCAAGACGAAGGCGGTGAGCAGGACGATCGCCGCGGCGAAGGCGCCGAGCGTGAGTCCGTCGCTCCAGCCGTCCTCGGAGGCCCTGATGAACCCATAGACCAAGGACGCCATGCCCACGGTCGAGGTGAGCGCACCCGTGATGTCGAAGCGCCCGGAGTGCCGGTCGGACTCGTTGATGAACATCGGCGCGGTTACAGCGATGAGGATGCCGATCGGCAGGTTGACGTAGAACACCCAGCGCCAGTCCAGCCACTCGGTGAGCATGCCGCCGGCGAGCAGACCGATGGCCGCGCCGCTGGCCGAGACGGCCGCGAAGATGCCGAACGCACGGTTGCGCTCCGGGCCTTCGCGGAAAGTGGTGGTGATGAGTGCGAGCGCCGTGGGCGAGGCGATCGCGCCACCGACACCCTGGAGTGCGCGAGCGGCGAGCATCTGCCATGCCTCCTGGGCGACGCCGCACAGCAGCGAGGCGAAGGTGAACAGCAGCACGCCGAAGATGAAGACCCTTCGGCGGCCGAGTATGTCGCCCGCCCTGCCGCCGAGCAGCAGCAGTCCGCCGAAGGTGAGTGTGTAGGCGTTGACCACCCAGGACAGCTGGGTCGTGGTGAACTCGAGTGTCCCCTGGATGTGGGGGAGCGCGATATTCACAATCGTGGTGTCGAGTACCACCATGAGCTGGAGGGCGGCGATGACAGTGAGGGCAATCCCGGGGCGGCCTGGTCGGCGAGCGGCCCCGGGCGTACTGGGAGCTGCTAGTTCGGAAGTTGTCACTGGTGTCCCCCCACAAGTGTGTTAGTGAACGCGGTCGTTCACTGTTGTCAACCGTAGAGAGTCCCCATCAGTGAACGCAAGCGTTCACTGAACTCCAGTCCCCAACGGAGAGAAGATGATGGCCAATTCGCGCTGGACGGTCGCTGCCGAGACATCCCCGGTCTCGCTGCGCCGTCGAGGGCCGGTGCTGGAACGTGCGATCCTCGATGCTGCGCTGGAGCAGCTGAGCACGGTCGGCTGGAGCGGACTCACCATGGAAGGGGTCGCCGCCGGTGCGCAGACCGGGAAAGCGGCTGTCTATCGGCGCTGGCCCTCGAAGGAGGACCTTGTCGCCGATGCCCTGCAGGCCGCCCTGCCTCAGTTGGTCGAGGCCGATGATCACGGAAGCATCCGTGAGGATCTTTTCCAGCTGTGCCGTCGAGTGCGGGACGCGATGTACTCGCGATCCGGCTTCGCGCTCCGTTCAGTGCTTCACGAGTGCGACTCGGCTGCTGCTGAGCGGTTCCTCGCAGTGATCGTCCGCCAGGTGATCGAACCGTCCACGCAGCTCTTCCGTGACGTCGTACGCCGCGGAATGGTCCGGGGAGACGTCCGTCCCGATGCCGCTCACGACCTCGTCATCGATGTCATTCCGGGCCTGATGATGTACCGCTCCAAGGTGTGCGGAAGCGAATGGCCTGACGGAGACATCGCCGAAATGATCGACCAGGTGATGGTGCCGCTGCTCCGTCCGCACAAGGGCTGACGGTCTCTCCCGGACGAGGTCTTCCGTTGCGGTCGAACCGTGACGGGAATCCGGTTGTTCCGGGCGGGGTCGGTCGGCGTAGGCTTGCTGGCGCCATGCCGTACGAACCACCCACCCACACAGTCGAGCGCTCGATCCGGGCGACCACCGGCGCCAAGATCATTGCCGGTGTCGACGAGGTCGGACGAGGTGCCTGGGCCGGTCCCGTCACGGTGTGCGCCGCGATCACCGGACTGCGCCGGCCGCCTGTCGGGCTCACCGATTCCAAGCTGCTGAGCCAGAAGCGCCGCGAGGAGCTGGCGGTCCAGCTGGAGAAGTGGGTCACGGCCCACTCCCTGGGGCATGCCTCGCCGGAGGAGATCGACGAGCTCGGCATGACCGCGGCCCTTCGGCTGGCGGCCACCCGCGCGTTGGACGCGCTGCCGGTACGCCCGGACGCGGTCATCCTCGACGGCAAGCACGACTACCTCGGGGATCCGTGGCGCGTCCGCACGGTCATCAAGGGAGACCAGTCGTGTGTCGCGGTCGCCGCGGCCTCGGTGCTCGCCAAGGTGCGCAGGGACGCGATGATGGCCGAACTGCAGGGGGAGTTCCTCGACTTCGCCTTCGCGGACAACGCCGGCTACCCCTCGCCCGTCCACAAGGCCGCTCTCAGGGAGCTCGGCCCCACGCCGTACCACCGGCTCTCGTGGGCCTATCTCGACGCGCTGCCCGCCTGGCGGCACCTGAAGAAGATTCGACTCTCTCCGGAGGCGGCGGAACTGGAGAGTGGAGGCCAGCTCGGCTTCGAATTCTGAACCAGCCCTGCCGGCAGGGCAGTCGCACTCATGTGCCCACCCGCCTATGCCGTTCGAACCGGCATTTGATAGACATCCACCCATGCCTCTCATTCCCGAGGAGCCTCAGATTCACGAGAGCGCCCAGGGTCCCCGCGCTACACCGGCCGCCGGCCGCACCGCGCCGACCCCCCGTCCCGTACCCGGTCCGCGTTCCATGGCCTCGCCGCGTCCCGGACATCCGGGCCCGGGTTCCACCCGGCCCGCGACGACGCCGCGTACGCATGCCTCCACCGGACAGCCGCAGGCCACCCGGTCGGAGAACCGTTCCCAGCCGCAGATCCAGTTGATTCCCGCCCCCGCGGACGGCGCACTCGACGCCGCCGAGGAGGCGATCGACCTTCTGCTCGACACAGGCAGGGCACCGGGCGACGTCCTGCTGCTCACCACGGGCGAACAGCACCCGTGGGCCGCGCACGAGCTGTCCTTCGGCGAAGCCACCTATTGGGCCCAGCACGACGCCGGCGACGACGTGTTCTACGCCGCCGCCACCGCCGTGGGCCGGGCCTCCACCCGTTCCGTGGTAGTCGTCGCGCTCAACGGTGGTACCGAGGAGGAAGCCGCCACTGCACTCCCGGCGGCGATGGCCAAGGCCGGCGCACTGCTCATCGTGTGCGGTGACCCGAAGTGGATCAACGCCGCACTCGGTGCGGCGGCCTGACCGCGAGCCTTCCCGGAACCTCCCGGTGTGCCGTTGTCCGGCTGCCCTGACGAAGGACAGCCGGACAAGGGCAAGGCACAGAGGGCGCTTCGGTGTGCGCGCGTCGCCCGATGACGGAGCCGCAGCGTGTATCTCTGCGCTTCTCCATCTCCATGAGGCCTTGTCAGTTGGCCGGCCGCACGGTGAGTTGGGGGCACGTCGCGGAGCCTGAGCCGGTCTCCGACACGCGGCACGCCACCGGGCCGGCCTGTCCGGCATCGGGCTATGGCCCCAGTCTTCGCAGCATCGCGGGGCGCCCGATGCCCCCTGGTGGACAACATCCGTGGCGGCTGACGTCGGCTTCCCGCGCCGGCAGCTCAGGTATGTCAGCGGGCGGCCGTGCGGCGCAGGACGTCCACTGCGCCACTGGCGGTGCGCAGCTCCAAGGGCTCGCCCGCCGCCGCCATCTCCGCCAGATCACCGGGAGTCGACGTGGAACTCGGCCGGCGGCCACCCCGGCCCTCGCCGAGGACCTGCCAACCGCCTCGGGTCAGCGTGATGTACGCACCACAGCGCAGCCCGTGGAGGGTGCAGGCGTCTCGCAGCCCCCACATCCACGCACCGTCCTCCTCCGTCCATCGCTCGTCGCCCTCCCGGCAATAGAGCAGCACGGCTGTCCGCACCGGTGTGCGACGGCGGAGGTCGTGCGGGATGACCCGGCGCAGATGGGCCAGCAGGACGTTCCGGAACTCCCAGCCGTCGACCGGTGCCGAGCGCCGCGCGAACGAGGCGCTGGCGGCGAGCCGTTCCTCGTGATCGAGGACGGCGACGACCGCTGTCGTGGGCGCAGGACGGTGCCGGGCGTGCAGACCGCTCACCACTTCTCGCGGATTGCGCAGCAACGGGATTCCCGCTGCCGCCCACTCCGCGGGCTCGAGCAGCCTGGCGAGGCGGTTGGCGGAGCTGCCCGAGCTGTTGATCGAAGTGGCTGCGGACGAAGCGAATCCGAAGGTCACGAAACTCCCTTCGCATACGCGCCCACAGTGCGGGCAGGATCGGGTGAAGGCGCACCGCGGCACGGCTCTTCCGGACCGCGAACGGGCCGTGCGGGGAGCGTTCCAATTCTCGCTGGCGTGTCGGCATGCGGCAACGAGCAATTTGACGCCACCGGCGGGATTCGGCGGGTATGACTCAGATATCCCTGCCCATCAACAGCTTCTTTGACCCCTGAGGTCACGCCTGGACTGCAAGGACCAGCGGGAACACCCCCTTGGCACCGGCTCTGCGCAGCAACCGCGCCGCCACAGCCAGCGTCCAGCCGCTGTCCGAAAGATCATCGATCAGCAGCACGGGCCCGTCGGCCGCCGTCAGCGTTTCGGCCAGCTCGGCCGACACGGTGAACGCCTCGTGCAGCGCGCGCACCCGCTGAGCGCTGTTCGTACGCGAGATGTGGGTGTCCGTGGCCTCGGGCGCGTACTCGACGGAGCCCAGCAGCGGCATCCGGCCCACCTCGGCGATCCTGGTGCCGAGGGAACCGACCAGCTGGGGCCTGCTCCGCGATGCGACGGTCACGATGCCGACGGGCCGCGCCGATGCGTCCGGCGCCCCCGATGCCCAGCCACCGGGACCCTTCGCCCAGTCGGCGAGGACCGTCACCACCGCGTTCACCACGTCGTCCGTCACCGGAGCGTCCGGCGCCTGCGCGGTCAGCATCGGCCGCAGCCGGTTCCCCCAGCCGATGTCGGAGAGCCTGCCCAGCGCCCGCCCGGTGAAGGCCTGCTCGCCCTCCGGAATCCGACCCTTGAGATTGATGCCCACCGCCGACAGACCCGTCGGCCACATCTTGCGGGGATCGAGCTCAACCCCGGGCCTGCTCAACTCTCCGCGAGCGGCGTCCAGCGCCGTGTCGGAGACCTTGTCGCTGAACCGGCCGCCCGCACAGTTGTCACAGCGGCCGCACGGTACGGCTTCCTCGTCGTCCAGCTGCCGCCGCAGGAACTCCATCCTGCAACCCGTCGACCGCGCGTACTCCCGCATCGCCTGCTGCTCGGCGTCCCTCTGACGGGCCACCCACGCATAGCGGTCGGCGTCGTACTGCCAGGGCCGGCCCGTGGTCGTCCAGCCGCCCTTCACCCGGCGCACGGCACCGTCCACGTCGAGGACCTTGAGCATGGTCTCCAGCCTCGTACGCCGCAGCTCCACCAACGGCTCCAGCGCCGGCAGCGAGAGCGGCCTGTCCGCCTGCGCCAGCACATCGAGCGTGCGCCGCACCAGCTCCTCCGGCGGGAAGGCGACAGAAGCGAAGTACTGCCAGATCGCCTCGTCCTCCTTGCCCGGCAGCAGCAGCACTTCCGCGTGCTGCACCCCACGGCCCGCACGGCCCACCTGCTGGTAGTAGGCGATGGGCGACGACGGCGAGCCCAGGTGGACCACGAATCCGAGGTCGGGTTTGTCGAACCCCATCCCCAGCGCGGAGGTGGCCACCAGGGCCTTGACGCGGTTGGCGAGGAGATCCTCCTCGGCCTGCTGGCGATCCGCGTTCTCCGTACGACCCGTGTAGGAGGCCACCGTGTGCCCGCACTGGCGCAGATACGCCGTGACTTCCTCGGCCGCCGCGACCGTGAGGGTGTAGATGATCCCCGACCCCGGCAGCTCGCCGAGATGATCGGCCAGCCACGCAAGACGGGTGGCGGCATCGGGGAGCTGGAGCACACTCAGGCTGAGGCTCTCCCGGTCCAGTGGACCCCGCAGCACCAGAGCGTCCGTCCCCGCGCCCGTACCCAGCTGCTCCGCCACGTCCGCCGTCACCCGGGCATTGGCCGTCGCGGTGGTCGCCAGCACCGGCACTCCGGCCGGTAGGTCCGCCAGCATGGTCCGCAGCCGCCGGTAGTCGGGCCGGAAGTCATGGCCCCAGTCGGAGATGCAGTGGGCTTCGTCCACCACCAGGAGGCCGGTGGCCGCGGCGAGCTTGGGCAGCACCTGGTCGCGGAAGTCAGGGTTGTTGAGCCGCTCGGGGCTGACGAGCAGCACGTCGACCTCGCCCGCGGCCACCTCCTCCTGGACGGTGTCCCACTCCTCCGTGTTGGACGAATTGATCGTCCGGGCGCGGATGCCCGCCCGGGCCGCCGCGTCGACCTGGTTGCGCATGAGGGCGAGCAGCGGAGAGACGATCACGGTGGGGCCGCTGCCCTGACCGCGCAGCAGCGCTGTGGCGACGAAATACACCGCCGACTTGCCCCAGCCTGTCCGCTGCACCACAAGAGCCCGGCGCTTGTCGGCGACGAGCGCCTCGATCGCCCGCCACTGGTCCTCGCGCAGCCGGGCCGTGCCTGAGCTGTCCGAGACAAGGCGGGCAAGCACGGCGTCGGCCGTGGCCCTGAGGTCCGCGGAATCCGCGAGGTCTGCGTTGGTCATGACCCCATGCAACCTGATGGCACCGACAAACCGCGAATGGGCTGCCAGCCTGTGGATAACGTTATCCACAGGGGTCGCGGACGGTGATCTCCCGCGAGACCGTCATGCCATGAACAAGCACCACGAACCCGTCCACCGCACCGACGACCAGCAGATCACCCTGCGCGGCCCAGCCGAACTGGCCGACGCACTCCCGTACATGATGGGGTTTCACCCGACCGACTCCATCGTGATCGTCGCGCTCCACGGCAGCCGCGGCCGCTTCGGAGGCCGGGTGAGGCTCGGGATTCCCCGCTCGCGGCGTGAATGGTCACCCGTGGCCCAGCAGCTCGCGGAATGCCTGATCGAGGGGAGCGAGCGGCGGGGGTCGCGTCCCGACGGCTTCGTCGTCTACCTCTGCCAGGATCCGGCCGAAGGCGAGACGAGCCGAAGCGTGATGGAGCGACTGCGCCCGCTCGCCCAGCGACTGCGGACCGCATGCGGCTCCCTCGACGTGCCCGTGTATGAGGCGTTGTGCATCTCCGACGGACGTTTCTGGTCCTACTGCTGCCCCGATGAACGCTGCTGCCCGCCGGAAGGGAAGGGGCTCGCCATCCCCGGCACATCGGTGATGGCGGCCGCCGCGGCGTACGCCGGGGTCCATGTGCGCGGATCACTGCGGGAGATGGAAGCGCGGCTCGCGCCCACGACGGGACCGTCGGCCGGCGCCCAGGCCGAAGCCCTCGACAGGGCGGGAGCGGCACTCGTGCCGAGGATCCTCGATGAATTGGGACGCAAGCGGGTGGCCACAGAGACGCTCACCCTGGCGCGCACGCTCATGGCGCGTATCGCCGAGACACCCTGGACCCCCAGCAGGTCGGAGGCGGACACCATCGACGACGCACTCCTCGGCCACGACGAAGCCGCCGCCATGATTCTCGGGCTTCAGGACCGGGAGACCCGGGACCGCGCGGCGGAATGGATGGAGGGGCCGGAGGCGGAACCAGCCCTGCGCCTCTGGCGGGCCCTGTGCCGGCGATGCGTCGCTCCCTATGCGGAGCACGCCACAGCACCCCTCACCCTCGCGGGCTGGGTCGCGTGGTCCACCGGTGACGAGCCCAGTGCCCGTGTCGCCCTCGGACTCGCCCTGCGCCTCGACGATCAGTACGTCTTCGCCCGCCTTCTCCACCAGGCCTGCAACGAGGGACTGGACCCGGAGACCCTGCGCAACTGCCTCCGCAAGGAGCGCACTTCACGAGACGAGCTGAAGTACGCCGCTGACGGCGAAAGCCGGCGTATCCACGAGACCCCCGACCAACCGCAGACACCCGACCCTGCGGGGAGGCGCGGCCGCCCGCGCACCCGGCAGGCACGGGCCCCGATCGGTACCCGGCCCCGCCGACCCGCCCCGCCGAAGACGGCTTCCGTGCCGACACACCCCAGCAAGGCAGGGGGTCAGCGCAGCCCGGACAGTCGGCGCGACAACCGGCAGGACTCGCGGAGCGAACCATGACAGCCGTGACCCGTCTCTGTGCGGCCGTTCACCGCCGGGGCGCGGTCGTACGACCCGCGCCCTCGCGCACGCAGCGCTGCCCGGAGCCGACCCGTGCCCTCGCGCCAGCGGCTGCCCGGAGCCGCTGCCCGGGAGCCCACGGAAGGCTCCCCACAGCGACCATGGCACCCACCGCCCCGCGCCCGCCTTCCGGGCGGTTCGTGCCGAGGCCGCCTGGCGCTGGGGCTGCCCGAGCAGGAGCCGACCGGGTTGCTGCCGGTCGCGGAGCGCTGCCACACCTGCTGAGGCAGGCCGCAGGAAGCGACGGACTTCTGGCCGACCCGGCCCCGCCGTGCAACAGCATGCCGAGACCCAAGCGCGCGCACCCGGCCGCGGTGCTCGACGCCGACCCCATGGCGGCCTGCGGCCGCCGGGAGCCCATGACTGGAGCGAACGGGCGGGCCGTGTTCGGGGTGCGGCCGACCCGTGCGTATCGGGCCAACTGCAGGTCTGGCAGCGGTGGCGGCCGCGGCAGGGATACGGGTCCTGCGGATGCCGGCCGCCATCCCCCCGAGGCTCTCGCTCGGACGGTGGCCGTGCGCCCGGTGTATTGCGCTCCGCTCGGCGCGATCGGAATCGCGGGGCTGAGCGTGGCCCGGTCAGCCCGTCGCCGTATGCGTCAGCAGGCTGGGTCTCGGCATGATCGAAGAGGCAGCGCCGGGCCTCCAACTGGAGGTGTGAGCGGGTAGGCGGGGTGGGTGGGGGAGGGGGGAAGAAAGCACGCCACCTCCCCGAGGAATCGAGTGTTTATCGTCAGGCAGACGACTATGATCACGGCATGCCTCCCTACGACCCGTCGGCCTACCCCCCTTTTGCTGTCACCGTCGACCTGGTCGTGCTCACCGTGCGTCGGCATGCGCTCTGCGCACTGGTCGTTCGCCGCGGTGAGCCGCCGTTCCAGGGCCGGTGGGCGCTGCCCGGAGGCTTCGTCCGCGGGGACGAGGATCTGTCGGCAGCCGCGGCGCGTGAGCTCTCCGAGGAAACCGGCCTGTGCGTCCACGACCCCTTGTCGCCGGCCCCCGGCAATGGTGCGCACCTCGAGCAGCTCGCCACCTACGGCGATCCGAAGCGGGACCCGCGGATGCGGGTCGTCAGCGTCGCCCATCTGGTGCTGGCTCCCGACCTGCCGGCACCCCGGGCCGGCGGGGACGCGAACAGCGCGCGATGGACGCCGGTCGAAGACCTTCTCGGCCAGGAGAGCGGGTTCGCGCGCGAGGGTGAGTCGGTGGCTCCGCTGGCGTTCGACCATGCGCGGATTCTGGGCGACGGGGTGGAGCGGGCACGCTCCAAGATCGAGTACTCGTCGCTGGCCACGGCCTTCTGCCCGCCCGAGTTCACCGTCGGTGAGCTGCGGAGGGTGTACGAGGCGGTGTGGGGTGTCGCTCTGGACCCGAGGAACTTCCACCGGAAGGTGACCGGCACACCGGGGTTCCTGGTCCCGGCCGGCGGTACGACCACCCGTCAGGGCGGCCGGCCCGCGCAGCTCTTCCGGGCGGGCGGAGCCACCGTGCTGAACCCGCCGATGCTGCGCCCGGAAGTCTGACAACGACGCGTCCGCCCGAGCCGCCGCGCGCGGCCCGGGTCGCCCGCCCACGCCCGCGGGCTGAGCACCCCCGGTCAGAGCGCCCCTCCTGCAGCCCCGCTCCGGCACCTCCCTGGCCCGATCCGCACGCCTTCCCGCACGCCCTTCCCGCACCCCCGAGGGCCCCTCACCGCCTGACGCCTCGCCCGCCCCGACGACCCGTCCCCGAGCGCTCGCCCCCGCGGCCGCCCCCCGAGGTCACCGGCGGGCGCCCCAGCCTGCCCCACCCCCATACCCCCGCCCCGTCGTCCCGCCCGCGCGCCGTCTGACACCCGCCGAGCCGATCCACCACCCTGCGCCAAAAGTCCAAAATGTCGCGTTATCTTGCTGCGGTAGCCCTCACGCCCACGCCGCCGAGCGGTCCACCGCTCCTCCGCGAGAGAACAGATGCTCCAGGCCATCGGACTGACCAGCGCCCATCGGCGGGATCTCCCGCCCGCCGTCGACGACCTCACCTTCGAGGCGCGGCCCGGCCAGGTCACGGCCCTTCTCGGCGCGGACGGTTCCGGCAAGTCGACCGCGCTGCGCCTGATGCTCGAACTCGAACCCGGCCGCGGCATCACCTACTTCCGCGGCAACCCCCTGCACCGCATCGCCCACCCCGCCCGCGAGGTCGGGGTACTCCTCGGCGATGTGCCCGGCCACCCCGCGCGCACCGCCCGGGGCCAGCTCCGAATGCTCTGCGCCGCCGCCGGGGTGCCGGTGGCCCGCGCCGACGAGATGCTCGACGTCGTCGGACTCGCGGGTCTCGGCGCCCAGCAGCTCGGCACGCTCTCGCGCGGCATGGACCGCAGACTCGGCCTCGCCTCCGCCCTGTTGGGCGACCCGCAGACCCTCATCCTCGACGAGCCGGGCAAGGGCCTCGCCCCGCGCGAGACGGGCTGGCTGTACGCGCTGCTGCGCGAGCACGCCGAAGACGGCGGAACCGTGCTCTGCACGACGAGCGACCCCCGGGAGGCTGCCCGCCTCGCGGATCATGTCGTCACCATCGACGCCGGGCGGCTCGTCGGCGACCAGGACGCCGGCGAGTTCTCCCGCACACGGCTGCGCCCCCGGGTTGCCGTCCACACCCCGCACATGGCGCGCCTCGCCGCCGTCGTGCAGCGCGAGGCGCGTGCCGCCCGGCGGTCGGTCGAGGTGGTGACCGAGGCCGGCAACCGGCTCTCGGTCTACGGCAGCAGCTGCGCCGAGATCGGTGAAACGGCCTTCCGGCACGGCGTACTCGTACACCGGCTCACCGACGAGATCGGCGACACAGGTCTCACGTCCCCGGCCGCCGAGGACGCCGAAGTCGCCGCAGGCGCGCGGCCCACGCCGTCCGCCGCGGGCCCTGCGCCACTCGCCCGTCCCGCCACCAGCCCTGTCAGGCCGCTGCGTTACGAGCTGCTGCGGCTCCTCGGCGTGCGTACTCCCGCCGTCATCCTCGCCGTCGTCCTCCTTGCCTCCCTCGCGGTCTGCATCCTGCTCGCCCGTTTCCGGACCATGCCGCTGCCGGTCGTGCTCGCCGCCTGGCCGCCGTTCTTCCCGCTGCCGCCCGCGGCCTTCGGTGCCGGGCTGATCGGCGCCCTGTCCTTCGGTGAGGAGTTCCGTCACCCCGCGCTCGCCACCGCTCGAGGCACCGTCCCGCGCCGACTCGGGCTGCTGATCGCCAAACTCGCGGTCACCGCCGGTGCCGCCCTGCTGCTGGCGCTGGTCGTCGTCGTGGCCGACGCACAGGCTCTGCGCGTCGTCTACGGAAGCGACGCGACCGACCTGCCACGGAACTGGCCCGCGCTGGCGGCAGGTTGGGGCGGCCTCTCCGTCGGCTGCGCCTGGGCCGGTCTGCTGGCGGCGGGAGTCTTCCGTGTCACGGCCGCCGGAGTGGCCGCCGTGCTCGCCGTGCCGATCATCATTGCCCCGCTGGTGCAGAAGGCGATCATCGGACCGTCTGTGCGTTCGATCGCCGGAATCTCCGGGAGACTTCGCGAACTGACCTGGGTGCGGCTTCCCCGGCAGGCCGACGACCTGGTCATGGCCGGGATGCGCGTCCTCGCCCAACCCGTCGGAGCCGCACTGGTCTTGTCGTTGTCGGTCCTGATCTGCGCATATATGGTCACCGGCCTTCGCCGTAGGGCTCCTTGGTGATCATGAGCGAGCAGGGAGCGGTCTTCTGCTCACAACTCCCTTGAGTGCGCCCGTTTCCTTCCGATAAGGCGTCAATTGCGGGGCGAGCGCCGATCACCCTTTCGTGTGCTTTTCACCAAAGACCTCAAGGGCTGCCGGAGCCTCGCCGACAAAGGATGCGTGAGTACCCTTGCGCACACCATGATGACCGCCGCCCGCCCCGCCGATTCTGGCCTCGCAGGACCGGGCGAACTCGACCGCTACCCCTACCCGGAGTCCCCGGGTGTCGACCGGGTCGGCCCGCCCTCCTGGGAGGGTTCGGAAACGGAGTTGGGCCGCGTCGGCCGCCGCGCGGCAGGCAATCGGGGCCGCGGGCTGCACGGCCAACTCGTGCAACAGCTCGGCCAGATGATTGTTTCCGGGGATCTGGGTGCCGACCGCCCGCTCGTCCCCGAGGAGATCGGCCAGCGTTTCGAGGTCTCCCGCACCGTCGTCCGTGAGTCGCTGCGCGTCCTCGAGGCCAAGGGCCTCGTCAGCGCCCGCCCCAATGTCGGCACCCGGGTCCGGCCCGTCAGTGACTGGAATCTTCTGGACGCCGACATCATCGAGTGGCGCGCTTTCGGTCCGCAGCGCGACGATCAGCGTCGCGAGCTCTCCGAGCTGCGCTGGACCATCGAGCCCCTCGCCGCCCGTCTCGCCGCCGGCCACGGCCGTGAGGACATCCAGCAGCGACTCTCCGACATGGTCGAGATCATGGGCCATGCCCTTACTCAGGGTGACGGCATCACGTTCTCGCGGGCCGACTCCGAATTCCATGCCCTGCTCATCCAGCTCGCCGGGAACCGGATGCTGGAGCACCTGTCCGGCATCGTCTCGGCGGCCCTCCAGGTCTCCGGCGGTCCGGTCACGGGCTGTGACCGCCCGAACGAGGCCTCCCTGGCGCACCACGGCCGTATCGTCGAGGCCCTCGCGGCCGGGGACGCGCCTGCCGCCGAGTCCGCCATGCGTCAACTGTTGACGGTTCACCCGGAGGTGGAGCGCGTCGTGCCCGCCCCCCGCGAGCACTGATCCGGTCACGGCCGGAACGCAGAGGCGTACGCACCGCGTGTCGCCGGATTCCACGGGGGTCCGGCGGCACGATTGTGTGGTGAACGCCTGTTCTGGTCGTTTCGCGGAGAATGGGGTGTGACTCGGGCCACGCGGATTGGGCGTAACACTCCTCGAAACAGTGCGATGACCTAAGAGGTGACAGCCGAGGAGGAATACAGCACCCGTTCACGGCGCTGTGCAGTTCCAAGGTTCCGCCCGCGCCACCGGCACATCCGCAGCCAGGTGGTCGTCGGCTCCGGCCCGATCATGGGCGGGGCCGGAAGCCGTTTCCATCGTTCCGAGAGGTTGTTCGTGTCGGCCAGCACATCCCGTACGCTCCCGCCGGAGATCGCCGAGTCCGAGTCTGTGATGGCGCTCATCGAGCGGGGAAAGGCTGATGGGCAGATCGCCGGCGATGACGTGCGTCGGGCCTTCGAGGCTGACCAGATTCCGCCAACCCAGTGGAAGAATGTTCTGCGCAGCCTCAACCAGATCCTCGAGGAAGAGGGTGTGACGCTGATGGTCAGTGCCGCGGAGTCGCCGAAGCGCGCCCGCAAGAGCGTCGCTGCGAAGAGCCCGGCAAAGCGCACCGCCACCAAGACCGTCGCGGCCAAGACCGCCACGGCGAAAACCGTCGCGGCCTCCGCGGCGCCGACGGCCGAGTCCGTCGACGTCCAGGCCGACGACGAGGTCTCGGAGGCCGCGCCTGCCAAGAAGGCGGCCGCCAAGAAGACGGTCGCGAAGAAGACGGCGGCCAAGAAGACCGCCGCCAAGAAGACCGTGGCGAAGAAGGCCACGTCGAAGAAGGACTCCGACGAGCCCGCCGAGGGCGAGGAGCTCGTCGACGACGCGCAGCCCGGTGCCAAGGGCGAAGAGGAAGAGACCGAGGGCGAGAGCAAGGGCTTCGTCCTGTCCGACGACGACGAGGACGACGCGCCCGCGCAGCAGGTCGCGGTCGCCGGCGCCACCGCCGACCCGGTCAAGGACTATCTGAAGCAGATCGGCAAGGTTCCCCTCCTCAACGCCGAGCAGGAGGTCGAGCTCGCCAAGCGCATCGAGGCCGGCCTGTTCGCCGAGGACAAGCTGGCGAACTCCGACAAGCTGGCGCCGAAGCTCAAGCGCGAGCTGGAGATCATCGCCGAGGACGGCCGCCGCGCCAAGAATCACCTGCTGGAGGCCAACCTCCGTCTGGTCGTCTCGCTGGCCAAGCGCTACACCGGCCGCGGCATGCTCTTCCTGGACCTGATCCAGGAGGGCAACCTCGGTCTGATCCGCGCGGTCGAGAAGTTCGACTACACCAAGGGCTACAAGTTCTCCACGTACGCCACCTGGTGGATCCGTCAGGCGATCACCCGCGCCATGGCCGACCAGGCCCGCACCATCCGTATCCCGGTGCACATGGTCGAGGTCATCAACAAGCTCGCGCGTGTGCAGCGTCAGATGCTCCAGGACCTGGGCCGCGAGCCCACCCCGGAGGAGCTGGCCAAGGAACTCGACATGACCCCCGAGAAGGTCATCGAGGTCCAGAAGTACGGCCGTGAGCCGATCTCCCTGCACACCCCGCTGGGCGAGGACGGCGACAGCGAGTTCGGTGACCTCATCGAGGACTCCGAGGCGGTCGTCCCGGCCGACGCGGTCAGCTTCACCCTGCTGCAGGAGCAGCTCCACTCGGTGCTCGACACCCTCTCCGAGCGTGAGGCCGGCGTGGTCTCCATGCGCTTCGGTCTCACCGACGGTCAGCCGAAGACGCTGGACGAGATCGGCAAGGTCTACGGCGTGACGCGTGAGCGGATTCGCCAGATCGAGTCGAAGACGATGTCGAAGCTGCGTCACCCGTCGCGTTCGCAGGTCCTGCGCGACTACCTCGACTAGTCGGCACCGTCGATTTTCGGCCGTTCGAGGGCCCGGATCCCGTCAGGGATCCGGGCCCTCGGCATGTGTGAGGGTGCGGCTGCGGCCGACCTGCGTGACTCTGAGTGGACTCAATTCACAGAGAGTCAGGAGGCCGTATGCGTCGTCCCCTCGTCCGAGCCTTGACAGGGGCGCTGGCCCTGATTTCCACGGCTGCCCTCGCGCCCCTGGTGGCGTCCGTCCCGGCAGCCGCCGACGGCGTGGTCGTGGGTGGCTCCCCGGTACGCGCCGCCGACAGTCCCTGGGTGGTGGCCCTCTCCAGCCGTGACCGGTTCGGAGGAACCCGCGCGGGTCAGTTCTGCGGCGGCGTCGTGGTGGCGCCGACCAAGGTGATGACCGCGGCCCACTGCCTGAGCCGGACCGTGCTGGGCCAGAAGGTGAGCGACGTCGCGGACCTGCGGGTCATCGCCGGACGGTCGGCACTGGCCGGCGCGGGCGGGCAGGAGATCGCCGTCAGTGGCAGCTGGGTCTCGCCCCGTTATGACCCGGCGACCAACAGTGCGGATATGGCGGTGCTGACGCTGGCGAAGGCCCTCCCGGCGTCGTTCGTCCTGCCGCTGGCGGGTGCCGGTGACGCCGCGTACGCGCCCGGTACCAGCGCCACCGTCTACGGATGGGGCGACATGAGCGGCAGCGGCCACTACGCCTCGTCGCTGCGAGCCGCCCCGGTGACCGTCCTGTCGGACGGGACCTGCGAGCAGGCCTATCCCGGCGGTCTGGGGGGCCGCTACGAGGCTTCCACGATGCTGTGCGCCGGAGACCCGCGAGGGGGCCGCGACGCCTGCCAGGGGGACAGTGGAGGGCCGCTGGTGGCCCAGGGGCGCCTCATCGGGCTGGTGTCCTGGGGGAGCGGCTGTGGGCGGGCCGACAGTCCGGGGGTGTACACGCGGGTTTCCGCGGTGTCCGAGTCCTGAAGGGGCCCTGGATCAGAACGGACCGCTGACGCGGTCACGGTACGAGAGCGGGCGGCCGCCCCTGGTGTTCAGGGGTTGCCGCCCGTCAGCCGGTCCTGGACCGACCTTGGCTCGTCGTGGATGTGAGGTATCAGTGATCCTCTTCACCGACGGCGGCCGGTACGGCCGTGAGTCGGTCGGTCTCATCCTGTATTTCCGCGGCGATCTTCTTGAGTTCCGGCTCGAACTTGCGTCCATGGTGGGCGCAGAAGAGCAGTTCACCGCCGCTGGTCAGGACGACACGCAGATAGGCCTGCGCACCGCAGCGGTCACAGCGGTCACCAGCCGTCAGCGGGCTCGCGGGGGTCAGAACAGTAGTCACGTCGCCTCTTCTCTAGCTCGACGAGCTGTCGTACCAGGGTCAACATCCAACCAGCCCGAAAACGTTCCCGCTCGGGGCTTTTCCTCGAAACTTCTTATCGAGGTGGCTGTCTGCTGCCGGTTGGCGGCGAATGAGCCGTATTGCTTCGCTCTACGGATTTCGCGTTGCTTGTCTCGATGGGCCCTCCCGGCTGGGTTGCCGGTTGTTGATGAGGACGTGCCCGGAGCCTAAATGGTTCATGCCTCGAAGGGAACGTGATGTACGCGTCACTCCATCGAGGGATCGAACAAGTATGCGAGGCTGGACTAGCATGAAAAATCTGGTGGGTGGCGTTACATCGGCTCTACCAGGCCTCGGTACCCTCTGACCGGCGACCGACGCCGGGCCTTTACCCCACTTGGCCACATCTGAAATTCAGCGAGGAGCGAACCGCGTGACCGCCGAAACGTCCGTGCCGTCCAGTGCGGTACTGACCGCAGACCGTGACGGGTCCAACTACACCGCGCGGCACCTGCTCGTCCTCGAAGGGCTCGAAGCGGTCCGCAAGCGCCCCGGCATGTACATCGGGTCGACCGACAGTCGCGGTCTGATGCACTGCCTCTGGGAGATCATCGACAACTCCGTCGACGAGGCTCTCGGTGGCTATTGCGACCACATCGAAGTGATCCTGCACGACGACAGCTCCGTGGAGGTCCGGGACAACGGCCGGGGCATCCCGGTCGACGTGGAGCCCAAGACCGGCCTGTCCGGCATCGAGGTCGTCATGACCAAGCTGCACGCCGGCGGCAAGTTCGGCGGTGGCTCCTACGCCGCCTCCGGCGGTCTGCACGGTGTGGGCGCCTCCGTGGTCAACGCGCTCTCGGCCCGCCTCGACGTCGAGGTCGACCGCAACAGCGCCACCCACGCGATCAGCTTCCGCCGCGGTGTGCCCGGCATCTTCACCGAGCAGGGCCCCGACGCCCCCTTCGACCCGGCGAACGGCCTGCTGAAGGGCAAGCGGGTGCCCAAGGCGCGTACCGGTACCCGTGTGCGGTACTGGGCGGACCGCCAGATCTTCCTCAAGGACGCCAAGCTCAACCTCGACACCCTCCACCAGCGCGCCCGGCAGACCGCCTTCCTGGTGCCCGGTCTCACCATCGTCGTGCGCGACGAGCGGGACCTGGAGGGCCAGGGCAAGAGCGAGGAGATCTTCCGCTTCGACGGAGGCATCAGCGAGTTCTGCGAGTACCTGGCCCAGGACAAGGCCGTCTGCGACGTGGTGCGGCTGACCGGCACGGGCAGCTTCAAGGAGACCGTCCCGGTCCTGGACGACCGCGGCCACATGACCCCCACCGAGGTCACCCGGGAGCTCGGTGTCGACATCGCCCTGCGCTGGGGCACGGGCTACGACAGCACGGTCAAGTCCTTCGTGAACATCATCGCCACCCCCAAGGGCGGCACCCACGTCTCCGGCTTCGAGCGCTCGCTGACCCGGACGGTGAACGAAGTGCTCCGCTCGGCCAAGATGCTGCGCGTCGCCGAGGACGACATCGTCAAGGACGACGCCCTGGAGGGCATCACGGCGGTCGTCACCGTCCGGCTGGCGGAGCCCCAGTTCGAGGGCCAGACCAAGGAGGTGCTGGGCACCTCGGCGGCCAACAGGATCGTCGCAGCCGTCGTCGCCAAGGAGCTCAAGGCCTTTCTGACCTCCACCAAGCGCGACGCGAAGGCGCAGGCCAGGGCCGTCCTGGAGAAGGCCGTCTCGGCCGCGCGCACCCGGATCGCCGCCCGGCAGCACAAGGAGGCGCAGCGCCGGAAGACGGCCCTGGAGTCGTCCTCGCTGCCGGCCAAGCTCGCCGACTGCCGCAGCGACGACGTGGAGCGCAGCGAGCTCTTCATCGTGGAGGGGGACTCCGCGCTCGGTACCGCCAAGCTCGCTCGGAACAGCGAGTTCCAGGCGCTGCTGCCGATCCGCGGAAAGATCCTCAACGTTCAGAAGTCGTCCGTGTCGGACATGCTGAAGAACGCCGAGTGCGGCGCGATCATCCAGGTCATAGGAGCCGGCTCGGGCCGGACGTTCGACATCGACGCCGCCCGCTACGGAAAGATCGTGCTGCTCGTCGACGCCGACGTCGACGGAGCCCACATCCGCTGTCTGCTGCTGACGCTGTTCCAGCGCTACATGCGGCCGATGGTGGAAGCGGGCCGGGTCTTCGCCGCGGTGCCGCCGCTGCACCGGATCGAGCTGGTCCAGCCCAAGAAGGGCCAGGACAAGTACGTCTACACCTACTCCGACAACGAGCTGCGGCAGACCCTGCTGGAGTTCCAGCGCAAGGGGGTCCGTTTCAAGGACTCCATCCAGCGCTACAAGGGTCTCGGCGAGATGGACGCCGACCAGCTGGCCGAGACGACGATGGACCCGCGTCACCGCACGCTGCGCCGGATCAACATCGGTGACCTCGACTCCTCCGAGCAGGTCTTCGACCTGCTGATGGGCAACGAGGTCGCGCCCCGCAAGGAGTTCATCACCAGCTCCGCGGCCACGCTGGACCGGTCCCGGATCGACGCCTGATCCACCGCCTGCCCACCCAGGGGTGGAGCCGCCGGCTCCACCCCTGAGCCGATTCCGGGCGTCGGCACTCCTCCGTAGCATCGAGGCGACGGAGGAGGGGCATGAACGTGCTGAGCAGCAAGGCGACCGCGTGGCCCACGCGTGAGTCGCTGTCCCGGATCGGTGTGCCGCGCACCCGCGCGGTCCTCGACGGCATCGTGCTCGCCGGACTGGCCACCTGGGCGCTGGCCGGCTCCTACGCATCGGGAGCCTTCAGCGGCCTGGAGACCGTCCTGCCGGCCGTCGGGCTGCTGCTCTGCGCGGGCGCCTTCCTCGCCTTCCACGAGACGACCCTGAAGCACCGGCTGCTGCCGTCCCTCGGCGCGCTGCTCGTCCTCGCCACGGTGGGCTGGGGGGCGTACGCGAAGGGCGCCGAGGTGGCCGCGGCCGTCCCGTGGATCACGGCGGCCATCCTGGCGATGGAGCGGCTGCCGCTCGCGTACGGCCTGGCCACCGGGGTGCTGATGGTCGGCTCCTTCACGGTGATGCAGCAGGGCGGACCGCTCGGGTCGGGCATCACCGTCGCCGCGATCCTCTTCGGCGGCTATTCGCTCCGGCTGGACGGGCAGGCACGGGGCGCGGGGTTCCGGCTGCTCGCACAGGAGCGGGCCGCGCGCGAGGCCGAGGCCACCTCGGCGGCTCTCGGGGAACGCGCCAGGATCGCGAGGGAGATCCACGACGTCCTCGCCCACAGCCTCTCCGCGCAGCTCGTGCACCTGGAAGCCGCCCGGATCCAGATCGAGAGAGAGCCGGAGGGCCCCTTCCGCGACGGGATCCTCGAACGCGTGATCGCGGCCCGCGGCATGGCGCGCGAAGGGCTCGCCGAGACCAGGCAGGCGCTGTCCGCGCTCCGCGGCGAGATGGTGCCCGTCGAGGACTTCCTGCGGGAGCCGGCCGTCGCCGACGGAGCCGCGACCGAGGTGAGAGGCGATCCGCGGCTGCTGACCGCCGAGGCTTCACAAGCTGTACGCAGAGTGGCCCAGGAGGCCCTCACGAACGCGCGCAAGCACGCCCCCGGCGCCACGGTGCGGGTGCTGCTGGCCTACGAGACGGACCACGTGATGCTGGAAGTGCGGGATTCGGGCACGGCCGAGAAGACGGGCGAGCTCGGGGCCTCCGGCTCCGGGTACGGTCTGCTGGGAATGCGGGAGCGGGCCGAACTCCTCGGCGGCAGCCTGGAGGCGGGACCGGAGGGAGAGGGTTTCGTGGTGCGGCTGCGAGTGCCGGCATGAGCGAGCAGAACGCCAGAGTGATCGTCGCCGACGACCAGGCGGTGGTGCGCGAGGGCATCGTGATGCTGCTGGGGCTGCTGCCCGGCATCGAGGTCGTCGGCTCGGCCAAGGACGGCGACGAGGCGGTCGCCCTGGTCGCCGAACTCGCCCCCGACGTCGTCCTGATGGACCTCCGGATGCCCCGCTGCGACGGGGTCGAGGCCACGCGCCGGATCCGCAGCGAGCACCCCGCCACCCAGATCGTGGTGCTGACGACATACGCCGACGACGAGTCCCTCTTCCCCGCGCTGCGGGCGGGAGCACGCGGCTATCTCACCAAGGACGCCGACGGCGACGAGATCGTCCGGGCGATCCAGGACGTCATGGCCGGTCGGGCGGGACTCTCACCGGTCGTCCAGCGCCGTCTGCTGGAGCAGGTCACGGCCGCCGGTCCGCCGGCCGCGCCGCAGCTGCCCGACGGACTGACCGCCCGCGAGGGCGAGGTGCTCACCCTCATCGCGGAAGGACTCACCAACGCCGAGATCGCCCGCCGGCTGCACATCTCCACCGCCACCGTGAAGACCCACATCAACAACCTCTTCTCGAAGGCCGATCTGCACGACCGCGCCCAGGCCGTGCGCTACGCCTATCGGGAAGGTCTGGCGCAGCCACCTGGGACGAGCATCACCTGATGGGGTGAAGACCGGCGGGAGAAGAGTCCGGGATCTTCCCGCTCTGTCCATCCTTGGGCACGCGGCCGAAACGGTTCGCTGACAAGGAGAGTTGATCGGTGGAGAAGCAGGACGGGCAGGACGCCGCCGCGGTGCGGCTCGACGACCCGTGGTACGACGCACTGGCCGCCGGCTGGGGCGAACTGGACAGCACGGGTGCTCCCGCCATCGCCGTCCCGGTGCAGCCCGTGGAGCGGGCCGCCGACCGGCCCGGGACCGCGGAGATCTACCTGGAGGTGCACCGCAGCGCCGCCTTCCAGGAGGTCCGCAGCCGCTACCGCCGTTTCGTCGTCCCCGCCTCCCTCGCCTTCCTCCTCTGGTACCTGGCCTATGTCGTGGCGGCCACCGCAGCTCCCGGTCTGATGGCCCGGCCCGTCGCGGGCGCCGTGAACGTGGCCATGGTCGCCGGCCTCGGCCAGTTCCTCACCACCTTCCTGCTGACCTGGGCCTATGCCCGCCATGCGCGACTGCGGCGGGACCGTGCCGCGCTCGATCTGCGCTGGACCGTGTTCGACCGGGCGAGGGCACAGGAGACGGCCCGGGGGAGCGAGCGGTGACCGGCGACCACCAGACCCTGGCGCTGCTCCTGTTCAGCGCGTTCATCGCGGTCACGCTCGGGATCACCACCTGGGTGAGCCGCAACCGACACGGCTCGGCGGAGGAGTTCTACGCCGGTGGCCGGCTGTTCTCCCCGATGGAGAACGGCTTCGCCATCGCCGGTGACTACATGTCCGCCGCCTCCTTCCTCGGCATCTCCGGTCTGATCGCCCTCTACGGGTACGACGGCATGCTCTACTCCGTCGGCTTCCTCGTCGCCTGGCTGGTCGTGCTGCTGCTCGTCGCCGAACTCGTGCGCAACTGCGGCCGGTTCACCCTCGCCGACGTCATCGCGTCGAGGATGCGGGAGCGCCCGGTGCGTATCGCGTCGGGCACGTCGTCGGTCACCGTGTCGGTGCTCTACCTGGTGGCGCAGATGGTGGGCGCGGGCAGCCTCGTCGCGCTGCTCCTCGGCGGCACCAGCGAGGCCGCTCAGTCCTGGACGGTGGTGGGCGTCGGGGCGCTGATGGTCATCTATGTGTCGTTCGGCGGGATGCGGGCGACGACCTGGATCCAGATCGTCAAGGCCGTCCTGCTGATGGCGGGTGCGATCGCCATGACACTGCTCGTCCTCACCCGCTTCCAGGGCGATGTGAACCACCTGCTCAACACCGCCGCCGAACGCAGCGGCCACGGCAAGGACTTCCTGTCGCCCGGCCTGCGCTACGGCGGGGACTGGACCGCGCGGCTGGACTTCATCAGCCTCGGCCTGGCGCTCGTCCTGGGTACGGCCGGCCTGCCGCACATCCTGTCGCGCTTCTACACCGTGCCCACCGCACGGGCCGCCCGCCGTTCGGTGGTCTGGTCGATCGGCCTGATCGGCAGCTTCTATCTGATGACGATCGTGCTCGGCTTCGGTGCCGCCGCGGTGCTCGGCACCGAGGAGGTCCGTGCGTCCAACGCCGCGGGGAACACGGCCGTACCGCTGCTCGCCCTGGACCTCGGCGGAGGCGCGGGCTCCACCGGAGGCACGGTGCTGTTCGCGGTGGTCGCCGCGGTCGCCTTCGCGACGATCCTGGCCGTGGTCGCCGGCATCACCCTGGCCTCGTCGGCCTCGGTCGCCCACGATCTGTACGCCTCGCTCAAGCGCCGGCACGCCAAGCAGCGCAGCGAGGTCGCGGTCGCGCGGCTCGCCGCCGCCGGGATCGGCGCCGTGGCGATCGCCCTCGGTCTGCTGGCCCGCGATCTGAACGTGGCGTTCCTGGTGGGCCTGGCCTTCGCCGTCGCCGCCTCCGCCAATCTGCCCGTCCTGCTCTACTCGCTGTTCTGGCGCAACTTCACGACGCGCGGCGCCGTCTGGTCGGTCTACGGGGGACTGATCCCCGCCATGCTGCTGGTGGTGCTCTCACCGGTGGTGTCCGGCAGCCCGGAGTCGCTGTTCCCGGGCGTCGACTTCCATGTCTTCCCGCTGCAGAACCCGGGCGTGGTCTCCATTCCGCTGGGCTTCCTCGCGGGCTGGATCGGCACCGTCATCTCTTCGGAGCCCCCGGACGACGCCCGGCACGCCGAGACGGAGGTACGGGCGCTGACGGGCGCGGGGGCGGTCTGACGCGGGAGGGGCCGGTGCGGTCCGACGCGGGGCCCATCCGCCGGCGGTCCCTGCCGCTCGGTCAGAGGCTCGCGGCCCAGGAGTAGCGGTGCTCGGGGCGGCCGGTTTCGCCGTACCGGAGACTCAGTTGCACGCGGCTCGTGCGCTCCAGCAGCTTGAGATAGCGCTGCGCGGTCTGTCTGCTGACGCCCGCCCGGTCCGCGATCTCCTGCGTGGACAGCGGCCCGTCGGCCGCCAGCAGCACCTGGCGTACGGCCTCGGCGGTGGTCGGCGAGTGTCCCTTGGGCAGATCGGGGGCGACCGATCCGGCCGACAGCGCGCCGAAGATCCTGTCCACCTCGGCCTGTTCCGCTTCCCCTCCACCGCGCAGCGTGCGGCGCAGCCCCGCGTACGCCTCCAACTTGGCCCGCAGACCGGCGAAGTTGAACGGCTTCACCAGGTACTGGAGCGCGCCGTGGCGCATCGCCGCCTGGACGGTGGCGACGTCGCGCGCCGCCGTCACCATGATCACGTCGGTGTGATGGCCCAGCCGGCGCAGCTCCCGGACGACCGCGAGGCCGTTCCCGTCCGGCAGGTAGTGGTCCATGAGCACCAGGTCCACAGGGGTGTCGGTGATCCGGGCGAGTGCCTCGGTCGCCGAATGCGCTGTCGCCGCGACCCGGAAGCCCGGCACCTTCGCCACGTAGGCCGCGTTGATCTCCGCCACGCGGACGTCGTCGTCCACGACGAGGACCTCGACAGGATTCTCGGTGGTCTCGGTGGTCTCGGTGGGTCGGTCGTTCACGGTGCCTCCCCGGCGACGGCCGGCTCCGGATCGGCGAGTTCGGTCAGCGATTCGGGCAGCACGACGGTGAACTCCGCGCCTCCGCCCGCCGCTTCGCCGACGCGTGCGCTGCCGCCCTGCCGTTCCGCGAGCCGGCGCACCAGTGCCAGCCCGATGCCGCGCTTGCCGTGGGCCGGGAGTTCCTTGGTGGACCAGCCCTCGGTGAAGATCTGCTCGCGCTGTTCCGGCGGCACTCCGGGGCCGCTGTCCGAGACCCGCAGCACCGCTGTACGCCCCTCCGCCCGCAGACGGACCTCGACGCGCGCGTCCTGCGAACCCGCTGCGGCGTCCATGGCGTTGTCGACGAGGTTGCCGACGACCGTGACGATGCCGCGCGGATCGACCAGACGGTCGGGCAGCAGGGTGTCCGGGGCGATGCGCAGGGAGACCCCGCGCTCGGCCGCGACGGTCGCCTTCCCCACCAGCAGGGAGGCCAGCAGCGGGTCGTGGATCTTCTCGGTGACCTGCTCGGCGGTGGCGCGGTGCACCCCGACGACCTCGGTGACGAACTCCACCGCCTCCTCGTGCATCTCCAGCTCCAGCAGCCCGAGCAGGGTGTGCATCCGGTTGGCGTGCTCGTGGTCCTGGGCCCGCAGGGCGTCGATGAGACCGCGGGTGGAGTCCAGCTCCCGGCCCAGCTGTTCCAGTTCGGTGCGGTCACGCAGGGTGGCGACGGCGCCGCCGTCGTCCGTGGGCATCCGGTTGGCGATCAGCACACGGTGGCCCCGCACGGTGACGAGGTCCTCGCCGGTGACGCGGCCGGTGAGGACATCGGCCGTACGGCCCTCGCCGAGCACCTCGGTGAGCGGCAGGCCCCTGGCGTCGGAACCGAGGCCGAGCAGCCGCTCCGCCTCGTCGTTCATCAGCCGGACCCTGCCCGCCGCGTCGAGGGCCACAACGCCCTCGCGGATGCCGTGCAGCATCGCCTCCCGCTCGGCCAGCAGCGCGGAGATGTCGGAGAAGGCCAGGTCATGGGTCTGGCGCTGAAGTCTGCGGGAGATCAGATAGGCGGCCAGCGCCCCGACGGCCAGGGCGCCCCCGGCGTAGGCGAGCAGGCCGGGGATCGCCGCGAGGAGACGGGCGCGGACGCTGTCGTACTCGATACCGACGGACACCGCTCCGACGATCGCGCCGCTGTCGTCGCGCAGCGGCACCTTGCCCCGGGCGGAGCGGCCGAGCGTGCCGCTGTCGATCTCCATGACGTCCCGGCCCGCGAGCGCGTCGCTCGGGTCGGTCGAGACGACCCGGCCGATCTGGGCGGGGGAGGTGTGCGACCAGCGCACCCCGGTCCGGTCCATGACCACGACGTACTCGGCGCCGGTCGCCCTGCGGATCCGCTCGGCCTCGGCCTGGACCGGTCCTGTGGCCGTGGGCCGGGTGCCGGTGAGGTCCTCGGCGACCTCGGTGGACGCCGTCGTCTCGGCGATCGCCAGCGCCCGGCGCATGGCCTGGTCGTCGAGCTGCTCACTGAGAGGCGCCAGAAAGAGACCGGTGGCCAGGACGGTCACACCGGTCGCGATGGCCAGCTGCATCAGCAGGACCTGGGAGAAGACCCGCTGCGGCCAGCCGAACTGCCGGCGTCCGGCCGGCGGGGTCGGTTCGGGACTCATGCCTACGAACGGTAGAGGTCGAGCAGCCCTTTCTGAAATTTCTGGAGTGTGACGCAAGCCGCTTGCGTGAATTGCAGTCGGTTTGCGATTTCGTGAAAGTCGGCGATAAAGCCGCTGGTGTGGGCGGATTCGAGGGTTCCAGGGCGATCGGCGGTGGAATTTGACGCGGTCATGGCGGTAGACGACTTGGCAGTTCTCTGCAACTCTCTGACCGCTGAACGCAAAAGTCTCAGTTCAACCGTGCACAAATGCCAGTCGCACGGGCACGTCGTCATGTACGCCGACAGAGCCGCGCCTCGCCTCGGCGCGAGGCCGAAGATCGGGGACAAATGAGACCGCAACGCCGGAGTTGGCGGGTGCTCTCCGCCGTGATCACGACCAGCCTTC
This sequence comes from Streptomyces sp. NPDC058685, assembly GCF_042714725.1. Classification (NCBI taxonomy): domain Bacteria; kingdom Bacillati; phylum Actinomycetota; class Actinomycetes; order Kitasatosporales; family Streptomycetaceae; genus Streptomyces; species Streptomyces sp. NPDC058685. The sequence goes on along the minus strand of NZ_JBHXSL010000024.1, from coordinate 48,481 downwards.
TGTTGATCGGATGGCCGACGCTCACCGCCTCGGCGGCCGACGGCCCCAATATCGCCGCGGGCAGACCCGCGACCGCCGGCACCGCCCATGCCGAGTACCCCGCCGGGAACATCACCGACGGCAGCCAGGGAACGTACTGGCAGAGCGCCGGACCGGGCCTTCCCCAATGGGTGCAGACCGATCTCGGGGCCCCCAACCGGATCGACGAGGTGGTGCTGAAGCTGCCCGCGGGCTGGGAAAGCCGCAGCCAGACGCTGTCCGTGCAGGGCAGCGCCGACGGCACCGGCTTCACCACGATCAAGAGCTCCGCCGCCTACAGCTTCCAGCCGGGCTCGGCCAACACCGTGACCGTCGGCTTCCCGGCCACCCAGACCAGATTCGTCCGCATCCACATCACGGCCAACACCGGCTGGGCCGCCGCCCAGCTCAGTGAGCTGGAGGTGCACGCGGCCGGCGAGTCTTCCCTCGATCTGGCCCGCGGCAAGACGCTCACCGCGAGCAGCCACACCGAGGGCTACACCGCGGCCAACGCGAACGACGGCAACAAGGCCAGCTACTGGGAGAGCGCCAACGGCAGCCTCCCGCAGTGGATCCGCGCCGACCTCGGCGCATCCGTCCGCATAGACCGCGTGGTGCTGCGGCTGCCCGACGGCTGGCCGGACCGAACGCAGACCCTCCAGATCCAGGGCAGCGCCAACGGCACCGACTACACGGACCTGACCGCGTCCAAGGCTTACGCCTTCAACGCGGCCGGCGGGCAGTCGGCGACGATCACCTTCGACGCCGCCACCACGCGGTACGTCCGGGTCCTCGTCACCGCCAACTCCGGCAGGGCCGCGGCCCAGCTGTCCGAGCTGGAGGTCTACGGTCCGGCCACCGGGGACACGCAGGCGCCGACCGCGCCCACCGAACTCACCTTCACGGAACCGGCCACCGGACAGATCAGGCTGGCCTGGAAGCCGTCCACCGACAACACCGCGGTGACCGGCTACGACATCTACGCAGGCGGTGACCTGCGGACCAGCGTGGCGGGCAATGTCACGACGTTCACCGACACCCAGCCGGCGAGTGCGACCGTGTCGTACTTCGTGCGGGCCAAGGACGCGGCCGGGAACCAGTCGGGGAACAGCAACACCGTGACCCGCAGGGGCGACACCGGCGACACCCAGGCCCCGACGGTCCCGGCGGGCCTCGCCTTCACCGAACCCGCCGCCGGACAGATCAGGCTGGCCTGGGGGGCGTCCACCGACAACACGGCGGTGACCGGCTACGACATCTACGCGAACAACTCGCTGCGCCAGAGCGTGGCGGGCAATGTCACGACGTTCACGGACACGCAGCCGGCGAGTGCGACCGTGTCGTACTTCGTGCGGGCCAAGGACGCGGCCGGGAACCAGTCGGGGAACAGCAACACCGTCACCCGCAACGGCAGCGGTGGCAACGGGTCGAACCTCGCGGTCGGCAGGCCGATCACCGCGTCGTCCGTGATCCACACGTTCGTCGCCGAGAACGCCAACGACAACAGCCTCGCCACCTACTGGGAGGGCGCGGCGGGCAGCTACCCGAACACCCTCACCGTCAAGCTGGGTGCCAACGCCGACGTCAGCAGCCTCGTCCTGAAGCTCAACCCGGACAGCTCCTGGGGCAGTCGCACGCAGAACATCCAGGTCCTCGGCCGTGAACAGAGCGCATCCGGCTTCACCGGCCTGGTGGCCGCCAAGGACTACGCCTTCAACCCCGCGGGTCAGAACACCGTGACGATCCCGGTTGACGCCCGCGTCGCGGACGTCCAGCTGAGGTTCACCTCCAACACCGGCTCGTCCGCGGGGCAGATCGCCGAGTTCCAGGTCATCGGAGTCGCCGCGCCCAACCCGGACCTGGAGGTCACCGGTCTCACGGCCGCGCCCGCAGCGCCCGTCGAGTCGGATCCGATCACGCTGTCCGCCACCGTCCGCAACAGCGGTCCCGCGGCCTCCGCCGCGAGCACCCTCGCCTTCCGCCTCGGCGGGACGAAGGTGGGCTCGGCCGCGGTCGGGGCCCTCGCGGCCGGGGCGCAGACCGTCGTCAGTGCCACCATCGGCGCCCGCGACGCGGGCACCTACCAGCTGAGCGCGGTGGCCGACGAGGCGAACGCCGTCATCGAGCAGAACGAGTCCAACAACACCTACACCAGCCCCACCTCGCTCGTGGTGAAGCCCGTCGACAGTTCCGACCTGATCGCCTCGGCCGTGAACTGGACGCCGAGCGGCGCCTCCGCGGGTGACACCGTGACCTTCTCCGTGGCTCTGAAGAACCAGGGCACGATCGCCTCGGCAGGCGGAAGCCATGGCATCACGCTGACCCTGACCGACTCCAAGGGCGCCACGGTGAAGACCCTCACCGGTGCGCACAGCGGGGTCATCGCCGCGGGGGCGACCGCTGCGCCGGTCAACCTCGGTACCTGGGCGGCCGCCAACGGCTCGTACACCGTCAAGGTGGTCGTCGCCGACGACGGCAACGAACTGCCCGTGAAGCGCGCCAACAACACGAGCAGTCAGTCGCTGTTCATCGGCCGCGGGGCGAACATGCCCTACGACATGTACGAGGCCGAGGACGGCGCCGCGGGCGGCGGAGCGGCCGTCGTCGGGCCGAACCGCACGGTGGGCGACATCGCGGGAGAGGCCTCGGGCCGCAAGGCGGTCACCCTCAACAACATCGGTAACTATGTCGAGTTCACGACCAGGGCCAGCACCAACACCCTGGTGACCCGGTTCTCCATCCCGGACGCGCCCGGCGGCGGAGGCATCGACTCCACGCTGAACGTCTACGTCAACGGCACCCTCCGCAAAGCCGTCGACCTCACATCGAAGTACTCCTGGCTGTACGGCGCGGAGGCGAGCCCCGGGAACTCGCCGGGCTCCGGCGCCCCTCGGCACATCTACGACGAGGCGCACGTCATGCTGGGCGAGACCGTCCCGGCGGGCAGCAGGATCAGGCTGCAGAAGGACGCGGCGAACACCTCGCGCTACGCGATCGACTTCGTCAGCCTGGAGCAGGTCGCGCCGGTCGCCAACCCGGACCCGGCGAAGTACACCGTCCCGGCCGGATTCACGCACCAGGACGTGCAGAACGCCCTGGACAAGGTGCGTATGGACACGACCGGCACGCTGGTCGGCGTGTATCTGCCGGCCGGTGACTACCAGACGGCGAGCAAGTTCCAGGTCTACGGCAAGGCCGTCAAGGTGGCCGGCGCCGGGCCCTGGTACACCCGGTTCAACGCCCCCTCGACGCAGGACAACACCGATGTGGGCTTCCGGGCGGAGGCGGCGGCGAAGGGCTCGTCGTTCACGGGCTTCGCCTACTTCGGGAACTACACCTCACGCATCGACGGTCCGGGCAAGGTGTTCGACTTCGCCAACGTCACCGACATCGTGATCGACAACATCTGGAACGAGCACATGGTGTGCCTCTACTGGGGCGCGAACACCGACAGGATCACGATCAAGAACTCCCGGATCCGCAACATGTTCGCCGACGGCATCAACATGACCAACGGCTCCACGGACAACCTCGTCACCAACAACGAGGCCCGGGCCACCGGCGACGACAGTTTCGCCCTGTTCTCGGCGATCGACGCCGGCGGGGCGGACATGAAGAACAACGTCTACGAGAACCTGACGTCGATCCTCACCTGGCGTGCGGCGGGCATCGCCGTCTACGGCGGCTACAACAACACCTTCCGCAACATCCACATCGCGGACACCCTCGTCTACGCGGGCATCACGATCAGCTCGCTGGACTTCGGGTATCCGATGAACGGCTTCGGGACCGAGCCGACGACCGTCGAGAACGTCTCGATCGTCCGGGCCGGCGGCCACTTCTGGGGCGCGCAGACCTTCCCCGGGATCTGGCTCTTCTCGGCCTCGAAGGTGTTCCAGGGGATCCGCGTCAACAACGTCGACATCGTCGATCCGACGTACAGCGGGATCATGTTCCAGACCAACTACGTGGGAGGCCAGCCGCAGTTCCCGATCAAGGACACCGTGCTCAGTGACATCTCGATCACCGGTGCGCGCAAGAGCGGTGACGACTTCGACGCCAAGTCCGGCTTCGGCCTCTGGGCGAACGAGATGCCCGAAGCGGGCCAGGGGCCCGCGGTGGGTGAGGTCACCTTCAACGGCCTGCGGTTCGCCGGCAACGCCCAGGACATCAAGAACACCACGTCCACCTTCAAGATCAACATTAACCCCTAGGCCGGCCCCGGGATCACACCCGTGATCGGCTTCTGATCGAAACGCGGACTAGCGCAAGCCGCTTGCATGGCTTGCGCTAGTCTTGCGTGCATGACGCGACGACTTGCTCAGGTGGCGAAGAAGGTAGGGGTCAGCGAGGCCACGGTCAGCCGGGTGCTCAACGGCAAGCCGGGGGTCTCCGAGGCCACCCGCCAGTCGGTCCTGACCGCGCTGGACGTCCTCGGCTACGAGCGCCCCACCCAGCTGCGCGGCGAGCGCGCGCGCCTCGTGGGCCTCGTGCTGCCGGAGCTCCAGAACCCGATCTTCCCGGCGTTCGCCGAAGTGATCGGCGGAGCGTTGGCCCAGCAGGGCCTCACGCCGGTCCTGTGCACCCAGACGAAGGGCGGGGTCTCCGAGGCCGACTACGTCGAACTGCTGCTCCAGCAGCAGGTGTCCGGCGTGGTGTTCGCCGGTGGGCTCTTCGCCCAGGAGGACGCCCCGCACGACCACTACCGGCTGCTGGCCGAACGCCGTATTCCGGTGGTGCTCATCAATGCCGCCATCGAGAATCTCGACTTCCCCTGCATCGCGTGCGACGACGCCGTGGCGGTCGAGCAGGCCTGGCGCCACCTCGCCTCACTCGGCCACGACCGCATCGGTCTCGTCCTCGGCCCGCTCGATCACGTGCCGTCCCGGCGCAAGCTCGCGGCGGCCCACGCGGCCGCGAAGACGGCCGGCGGGGAGCTGACCGACGAGCGCGTCGAGCGCTCCATGTTCTCGCTGGAAGGCGGGCAGGCGGCGGCCTCCAGGCTGCTCGACCGCGGTGTCACCGGCATCATTTGCGCGAGCGACCCGCTCGCCCTCGGCGCCGTCCGCGCGGCGCGCCGGCGCGGGCTCGCGGTCCCCGGCGACATCTCCGTCGTGGGCTATGACGACTCCGCCTTCATGAACTGCACCGAGCCGCCGCTGACGACCGTCCGCCAGCCCATCGAGGCGATGGGACGCGCGGCGGTCGAACTGCTCTGTGCGCAGATCCAGGGCGGCGAGGTCCCGCCCGGTGAGCTGCTCTTCGAGCCGGAACTGGTGGTGCGCGGTTCCACCGCAAAGGCTCCGCGCCCCTGATTCAACCGACTGTCAATCATTTACGAAATCGGCGCGACATATTGCGGTCTTCTGTCGCCGGTGGTTGAGTGTGCCGCGTTCCCGCTGCGTGTCAGCCGCGGGTCATCCACGCTCAGGCCCGAAGGGGACCACCGATGAGAAGTGCTGGGTTCCGCCGTACGCGCCGTTCCGCCGCGACCGCGCTCGTCTCCGCGCTCGCCCTGACCGCCCTGGCCGCCTGCGGCACGAGCAGCAGCGGTGACAACGACGAGGGATCCGGCGGCGGTTCGTCCGATCCGTCAGCTCCGCTGGACCCGAAGACCAAGCTGACGCTCACGATCGACTGCATGCCGCCGGCCGCGAAGGCCGCGGAACTCAAGGAGTGGAAAGAGGACGTCAAGGCGTTCAACAAGACGTACCCGAACATCAGGATCGAGGGCCGGTCCACTCCCGGCCAGTGCCTGGAGCCGCCGCGGTTCACCGCGATGCTCAAGGCCAAGTCCCAGCCGGACGTCTTCTACACGTACTTCACGGACCTGACGCAGGTCCTGGACAACGCCGGCGGCGAGGACATCACCGCGTACGTCACGCCGAAGACCGTCCCGGCGATCGGGGACATCGACCCGAACGTCCTGAACTCCCTGAAGAAGGACGGCAAGCTCTACGGCCTGCCCACCAGCAACTACACCATGGGCCTGCTGATCAACCGCAAGCTCTTCGAGCAGGCCGGGCTCGACCCCGACGCCCCGCCGACGACCTGGGAAGGTGTCCGCGCGGCCGCGAAGAAGATCGCCGGACTCGGCAACGGCATCGCCGGGTTCGGGGAGTACAGCGCCGGCAACACCGGCGGCTGGCACTTCACCGCCCAGATGTACGGCCTCGGCGGGAACATCGTGGACGAGAGCGGCAAGAAGGCCGCCTTCAACGACGCGACCGGCAAGCAGGTCGTCGAGAACCTCAAGGCGATGCGCTGGCAGGACGACAGCATGGGCAAGACCCAGCTGCTCAAGTGGGGCGACCTGCAGAAGCAGATAGCAAGCGACAAGCTCGGCATGTTCCTCGCCGCGCCCGACGACATCGCGTACATGGTCCAGCAACTCGGCGCCAAGTACGAGAACTTCGGCATGGGCCCGATCCCCGGCCAGAAGGCCACCCTCTTCGGCGGCAACAACTACATGGTCAAGAAGGGGATCTCGCCCGACAAGATCAAGGCCGCCGTCGCCTGGCTCAACTTCAAGAACCTCACGGTCGGCAAGGGGCAGTTCGACTGGGCCCGCACCAAGGCCGACGGTCTGCCCGTCGGTGTGCCGCAGCCCAACTTCTGGCTGGGCGGCAGCAAGACGAAGGACGACGCGGCGCGCGCGGCCAACGCCACCATGCCGGTGGAGAACTTCAAGTCCTTCATGGACAACCCGGTGCAGGGCAAGGCGGAGCCGCCCAAGGCGCAGGAGATCTACAAGGTCCTCGACAATGTGATGTCGGGCGTCCTGACCAACAAGAACGCCGACGCCGGCAAGCTGCTGGCCACCGCCGAGTCGCAGGTCAACCAGATCCTGGCGAACCAGTAGCCGATGTCGGCCCCCACTCTCATCCCACGCAAGGCCGCACCGCGTCCCGGACGCGGCGGCGGGCCCCGTACGAACGCGTCGAGGGAGGCGTTCGTACGGGCCCTGCGCCGCAATCTGTCGGCGCACGGCTTTCTGATCGGCGCCGTCGTCTGCTTCTCGTTCTTCTCCTGGTATCCCATGGTCAGGGAGTTCATCCTGGCCTTCCAGAAGACCGAGAACGGACAGACCACCTGGGCCGGCTGGTCCAACCTGACCACCGTCTTCAACGACCCGGCGTTCTGGCAGGCCTGGCGCAACACCCTCCTGTTCACGGGGCTCGCGCTGGTCTTCGGATTCATCGTCCCGTTCGTCGTCGCCCTGGTCCTCAACGAGTTCCGCCACGGACAGGGGTTCCTGCGCCTGCTCGTCTATCTCCCCGTGATGCTGCCGCCGGTCGCCTCGGTCCTGCTGTTCAAGTACCTCTACGACCCGGGCTACGGACTGCTGAACCGGCTCCTGGAGCTCGCGCACCTTCCCCAGCAGCAATGGCTCCAGGATCCCGACACCGCGATGCTCTCCGTGGTCATCGCCGCCACCTGGATGAACATGGGCGGCGCCACCCTCATCTACCTCGCAGCCCTCCAGGGCATCCCGGGGGAGCTCTACGAGGCGGCCGAACTGGACGGAGCAGGCGTCCTGCGCAAGATCTGGTACGTCACCATCCCGCAGACCCGGCTCATCCTCTCGCTGATGCTGCTGATGCAGATCATCGCGACGATGCAGGTCTTCACCGAGCCGTTCCTGCTCGCCGGCGGCGCCGGCCCCGAGGGCTCGACCACGACGGTGGTCTATCTGATCTATCAGTACGCCTTCAACTTCAACAACTACGGCAGCGCGGCCGCGCTCGGCCTGGTCCTGCTCGTACTGCTCGCGGGATTCTCCGCGGCGTACGTCCGGCTCAGCCGCGCCGAGGACGAGTAGGCGGGAAGACGGCCATGACCACACGCACACTCATCTCACCCGCCCAACTCGCCAGGCCCCGCGGCAGACTGCTCTACTGGACCGCCTTCGTCCTGGTGATGGTCCTGTTCACGCTGGTCTTCCTCGGACCGCTCTACTGGATGGTCTCCGGCGGGCTCAAGACCACCCAGGAAGTCGTCCAGTCGCCGCCCACGCTGATCCCGGGCTCGGTGAACCCGGAGAACTACTCCCGGGCCTGGGAGGTGATGGACCTCTCCCGGCTGCTGTTCAACACGCTCTACTACGCCTTCGGGGCGCTCGCGTTCCAGCTGGTCTTCGACGTCGCCGCGGCCTACTCGCTCTCCCGGCTGCGGCCCGTCCTCGGCAAGGCCATCCTCGCGATGATGCTGGTGACACTGATGATCCCGGCCACCGTTCTCGTCGTACCCCAGTACCTGACGGTGCTGGACGTCCCGATCGTCGAGCGCAATCTGCTCAACTCGCCCTGGGCGATCTGGCTTCCGTCGGTCACCAACGCCTTCAACATCTTCCTGCTCAAGCGGTTCTTCGACTCGATCCCGCACGAGCTGCTCGACGCGGCCGCCATCGACGGCGCGTCCCGGTTCCGGACCCTGTGGTCGGTGGTGCTGCCGATCTCGCGACCCATCCTGGGCGTCGTGTCGATCTTCGCGGTCATCGGCGTCTGGAAGGACTTCCTCTGGCCGATGCTCACCCTGCCCGACCCGACCAAACAGACGCTCAACGTCGGTATCTACTCGCTCTCCAACGGCGTGCCGGAGAACGTGCTGATCGCCGCGCTCACGATCGCCTCGATCCCCACACTCCTGATCTTCCTCGCCTTCCAGCGCAACATCATGAGCGGTCTCACCGCGGGCGGACTCAAGGGCTGACCCCGGCCCGCACCGCCTGTTCCCCCTCGAGCCTCCGCCGCCGGCCCTGCCCTGGCGCCCCGCTGTCCGGGCCGGCGGCGGAGTCCCACCTGCCCGAAAGGACCTCACGTGGCAGCCCCTCTGGATCACACGGACGACTGGTGGCGCGCCGCCGCCATCTATCAGGTGTACGTACGCAGCTTCGCCGACGGTGACGGCGACGGCACCGGTGATCTCGCCGGGGTGCGGGCCCGGCTGCCCTACCTCGCCGAACTCGGCATCGACGCCATCTGGTTCAACCCCTGGTACCTCTCACCGATGGCGGACGGCGGCTACGACGTCGCCGACTACCGTGCCATCGACCCGGCGTTCGGCACCCTGGCGGAGGCCGAGAAGCTCATCAGCGAGGCCCGCGGACTGGGCATCCGCACCATCGTCGACATCGTGCCCAACCATCTGTCGGACCAGCACGCGTGGTTCCGGGCCGCGGTCGCGGCCGGACCGGGCAGCGCGGAGCGCGAGCTGTTCCACTTCCGTCCGGGCCGCGGCGAGAACGGTGAACTGCCGCCCAACAACTGGCCGTCGCAGTTCTCGGGGGAGACCTGGACCAGGGTTCCGGACGGCGAGTGGTACCTGCACCTGTTCACGCCGCAGCAGCCGGACCTCAACTGGAGTCACCCGGTCGTCCGCCAGGAGCACGAGGACGTCCTGCGCTTCTGGTTCGAGCGGGGAGCCGCCGGCGTACGCATCGACTCGGCTGCCCTGTGCGCCAAGGACCCGGACCTGCCGGACGCCGCCGAGGATGACACCACTCCCTACGTCGACCGCGACGAGCTGCACGACATCTACCGTTCCTGGCGGGCCGTCGCCGACGAGTACAACGGCGTCCTCATCGGCGAACTGTGGGTGCCCGACCCGGACCGGTTCTCGCGCTATCTGCGCCCCGACGAGCTGCACACCGCCTTCAACTTCGACTTCCTCGCCCGGCCCTGGGACGCGGCGGAGCTGCGTGCCTCCATCGACACGACGCTGGCCTTCCACGCGCCGGTGGGCGCGCCCGCGACCTGGGTGCTCTGCAACCACGACGTGACCCGCACGGTCACCCGCTACGGACGGGCCGAGGACACCGGCTTCGACTTCGCCAAGAAGCGCTTCGGCACACCGTCCGATCTCGTCACGGGAACCCGGCGGGCACGCGCCGCCGCCCTGCTCTCGCTCGCGCTGCCCGGCAGTGTCTATCTGTTCCAGGGCGAGGAACTGGGCCTCCCCGAGGCGGACATACCGCTGGACCGCATCCAGGACCCGATGCACTTCCGCTCGCTCGGGGTGGACCCCGGACGGGACGGCTGCCGGGTGCCCCTGCCGTGGCGTGCGGACGCCCCGCACTACGGCTTCGGTTCGGAGCAGGAGCCCTGGCTGCCGCAGCCCGCGGACTGGTCCGCCTACGCAGCCGACCGGCAGGCCGCGACGGAGGACTCCATGCTCGTCCTCTACCGCGAAGCCCTGCGTCTGCGCCGCACCGAAGCGGGTTTCGGCGACGGTCCCCTGAACTGGCTGCGGTCCGCCCCGGACGTCCTCGCCTTCGTCCGGACCGGCGGCCTGATATGCGTCGTCAACCTCGCCGGGGAGCCCGTCGAACTCCCGGGCCACACGAGCGTCCTGCTGACGAGCGGTCCCCTGGACGACGACGGGCGCCTCCCGCAGGACACGGCGGCCTGGCTGCGGTCCTGACCCGCGGCCGGGGCCGCCGGCTCATTCCTCGACGCTCCGGAGGTCTGCGGGCCCACCGCTCCTGAACGGGCACGTGTCCCAACCGCCCTGGCCCTTACCGCCTGTTCACGGTGTGGGCCTCGGCGGCCGGGGGCCGCTGTACTGGCCGCTCGGCCGCATCCGCAGCGGCTGCTCCTCGTACTCCTCCAGCGCATGAGCGATCCAGCCGGCCGTCCGCGCCACGGCGAACACGGTCTCGCCCGCCTCGGCCGGCATCCCCGACGACAGCGAGAGCACGGCGAGCGCCATGTCCACATTGGCGTGCAACTCCACATGACGGGCGGTCGTCGACTCCACCTCGCGAGCCGCCTCCAGCGCCGGACCGGCGGCCGGGATCTGCTCCAGTGCGCCGAACAGGGTCTCGGCGCGCGGGTCCTGGGCCGGGTAGAGACGGTGCCCGAGCCCCGGAACCCGGCGTCCCGCCCGCAGATGGTCGGCGACGACCGGTGCCGCCCCGCCCCGTTCGAGCACATCGGCGAGCATCCGGTGGGCGAGCCCGCTGGCCGCCCCGTGCAGCGGTCCGTCCAGCGCGCCGAGCCCGGCGGACACGACGGCGTACGGATGGGCGCGCGCGGAGGCGGCGACCCGCACCGCGAGGGTGGATGCGGCCAGGTCGTGGTCGATCAGCAGCGAGAGCGCCATGTCCAGGGCGCGCAGAAACGCCTCGTCGGGGCGTATCGCGGTGAGCCGTGACCACAGCCGCCAGGCCAGCCGGCCCTCTCCCCGGTGCGGCTCACCGACCGTGGGGAGCGCGTCGACCAGGACGGGGATCAGGGAGCGGGCGCTGCCGAGGACGGCGTCACGGCCGAGGTCGAAACGGAGCGGATCGGCGACGGCCGCGGCGATCGCCGCCACCCGCAGCCGGTCCGTGGACCCGCTGTGCAGGGGCAGCGCCTCGACCGCCCGGCGGGCGGCGGCCAGCGGCTCGGGCGGGGAGGTGAAGCGGATGCCGCTGTGCAGCGTGCCGGTCCAGAGCCAGTCGGCGATCTCCTCGTAGGAGTGGGTGCGGGCCAGCTCGGTGGCGTCCACCCCGCGGAAGTAGTACCGGTCCTTGTCGATCAGCGTGATGCCGGTGCGGATCCGCTGGGTGACGTCACTGCCGGCCGCGGGCTCCCGGCGTCCCTTGCGGACGAGCGCGTCGACCTCCTTGGCGTCGAAGGTGCTGCCGCGGCCGGTGGGGTCGCGGCGGCTGGAGAGCTGTCCGCGGCTGACGTACGCGTACACCGTCTCGGGCTTCACGCCGAGCCGCTCGGCCGCCTCGCGCGTGGTGATCCGGTCCGTCTCCGGGGCGTTCTCCGTCATGAAGGACACCGTACACATATTGATTCAATCAATATTGACAGTGATGCAATCAAGCATGGACAGTCGAATCAATTCGAGGAGGCTGTGATGCAGATGGACGCACAGACGGGCGTGGCGACGGGCGTGGCGACGGGCGTACGCACGGACGTACCGCGCGGACTCGCCGGGGTCGTCGTCACCGACACCGCGCTGGGAGATGTCCGGGGGCGGGAGGGCTTCTACCACTACCGCCAGTACTCGGCCGTCGAGCTCGCGCAGAGCACCGGGTTCGAGGACGTCTGGCATCTGATGTTCTACGGGGAGCTCCCGGACGCCGACCGGCGGCGGGCCTTCCTCGCCGAGACGGCGGCCCTGCGGCGACTGCCCGACGAGGTACGGGCGGCGCTGCCGGCCATCGCCCGCTCCAGCGCTCCGTCCGGCCCGCTCGCCGGACTGCGGACGGCGCTCTCGCTGCTCGGCGCCGCCTCCGGGCTCCGGCCGGTCTACGACCTCGACACCGAGTCCCGCCGCAGGGACGCGCTGACCGCGTGTGCCGCCGTACCGACCCTGCTCACGGCGCTGTACCGACTGGGCCGGGGACTCGAACCGGTCGAACCGCGCGAGGACCTTCCCTTCGCGGCCAACTACCTCTACATGCTGTCCGGTTCGGAGCCGGAACCCGCCCGAGCCCGGGCGATCGAGCAGTACCTCGTCTCCACCGTCGATCACGGCTTCAACGCCTCCACCTTCACCGCCCGGGTCATCGCGTCCACCGGCGCGGACCTCGCGGCCTGTCTGGTCGGCGCGACGGGGGCGCTCTCGGGCCCTCTGCACGGCGGAGCCCCGAGCCGCGCCCTGGACACCCTCGACGCCATCGGCACCCCGGACCGCATCGACCCCTGGATCCGGGAACGGGTCCTCGCGGGCGAACGCATCATGGGCTTCGGCCACCCCGTCTACCGCACCGAGGACCCGCGCTCACGCATGCTGCGGGGCATCGCGGAGAGCTTCGGCGGCCCGTTGGTGGAGTTCGCGGTCCAGGTGGAGGCGCAGGTCGAGGCGATCCTGGCGGAGCTGAAGCCGGGCCGGGAACTGCACACGAACGTGGAGTTCTACGCGGGCGTGGTCATGGAGCTGTGCGAACTGCCCCGGGAGATGTTCACGCCGACGTTCTGCGCGGCGAGGGTGGTGGGCTGGAGCGCGAACATCCTGGAGCAGTCGGAGGACTCCAAGATCATCCGTCCGGCGGCGAGGTACGTCGGGCCGCCGCCGGTGCTGCGGCAGGCGTCCTGAAGCGCCGTGCGCGGCCCGGAGTTGTCGGCCGCGTCCACTACGCTCGACCCCCATGACCAGCAAACCCGTGCCCGTCATCGTCCTCGCGGGCTTCCTGGGATCCGGCAAGACCACCCTGCTCAACCACCTTCTCCGCGCCGGCCGTGGCACCCGTATCGGCGTTGTCGTCAACGACTTCGGGGCCATCGAGATCGACGCCATGACCGTGGCCGGGCAGCTCGGGGACTCCACCGTGTCCCTCGGGAACGGGTGTCTGTGCTGTGCCGTCGACGCGAGCGAACTCGACGTCTTCCTCGACCGGCTCGCCCGTCCCGACGCCCGCCTGGATGTCATCGTCATCGAGGCGAGCGGGCTCGCCGAGCCGCAGGAGCTCGTCCGGATGGTGCTCGCCGCCGAGAACGAGCGCGTCGTGTACGGCGGCCTCGTCGAGGTCGTCGACGCGGCCGAGTTCGACGCCACCCTGGAGCGGCACCCCGAGATCGCCCGGCACCTCGGCATCGCCGATCTCGTGGTGCTCAACAAGGCGGACCGGGTCGACGACGCGGCCGGACAGCGGCTGCGGGAGCGGATCCGCGGTCTCGGCAGCGGGGCGCTGGTCAGTGCGACGTACGGGCGGATCGACCCGGAGCTGCTCTTCGAGTGCCGGCCCCGGGGCGAGCGCGTCGGCCAGCTCTCGTTCGATGACCTGCGCCTGGAGGACGAGGACGGAGACGGAGAGCAGGGTGATGGCCATGCTCATGGGCATGCGCACGGCGACCATCTGCACGCCGCCTACGAGAGCGTCTCCTTCACCGCGGACGAGCCCCTGCACCCGCGCCGGCTCCTGGACTTCCTCGACTCACGGCCCGAAGGCCTGTACCGCATCAAGGGATTTGTCGACTTCGGCGCTCTCGATCCGCGCAATCGCTACGCCGTCCACGCCGTCGGCCGTTTCCTCCGGTTCCACCCGGAGCCCTGGCCGGCGGGCGAGCGGCGACAGAGCGGGATCGTCCTGATCGGCTCGGGCATCGACAGCGCGGCCCTGCGCAAGGAGCTCGATGCCCTGCCCGTGGCCGGGCCGCGGGACGCCCCCGATGAACACACCATGTGGGGCGTCCTGCGCTTCGTACCGGACGTGCCGGAGGGCTCGTAAAGCCCTCCGGCACGTCATTCGGCAGAACCTCGATCAGCCGGCCGGGCCAGCCAGCACCGCCACCGGCGACGGCGGCGGGGTGCCCGAGCCGTCACGGCGCGGGTCCAGGTCCGGGAGCCGCGCCGGTGAGCCGTTCGGCTGGGCCGCGCGGACCGGGTTCGCGCCCGCCCAGGCGAGCAGCAGGATGTCCTCACCCTTGAGGAAGCGCTGGCAGCGCACGCCACCGGTCGCCCGCCCCTTGCGCGGGTACTGGTCGAACGGCGTCATCTTCACCGTCGTGATCGAGTCGTCCAGTGCGCCCGTCGAGCCCGCGGCCGTGAACACCACCGCGTCAGCGGCCGGGTCCACCGCGGTGAACGAGATCACCTGTGCGCCGTCCGCGAGCTTGATGCCGGCCATGCCGCCCGCCGCCCGGCCCTGCGGCCGCACCTGCGACGCCTGGTAGCGCAGCAGCTGGGCGTCGGAGGCGATGAACACCAGGTCCTCCTCGCCGGTCCGCAGCTCGACGCCGCCGACGATCCGGTCGCCCTCCTTGAGGGTGATGACCTCCAGCTCGTCCTTGTTCGCCGGGTAGTCGGGCACCACCCGCTTGACGACGCCCTGGAGTGTGCCGAGCGCGAGGCCCGGGGAGGACTCGTCGAGCGTGGTCAGGCAGATCACCGTCTCGTCCGTCTCCAGCGAGAGGAATTCCGAGAGCGGCGCACCTCCCGACAGGTTCGGCGCGGAGGCGGTGTGCGGCAGCTGCGGCAGGTCGATCACCGAGATCCGCAGCAGCCGGCCCGTCGACGTCACCGCCCCCACATCGCCTCGCGCGGTCGCGGGGACGGCGGAGACGATCACATCGTGCTTGGCGCGCTTGACCTCGTCGTCCGGGATCGGCTCGCCGGTGACGGTACGCGCCAGCAGTCCGGTCGAGGACAGCAGCACCCGGCACGGGTCGTCCGCGACCTCCAGCGCCACCGCCGCGACCGGCGTGGCACCGGACTCCAGCAGCACCGTACGCCGGTCGGTGCCGAACTTCTTCGCCACCGCGGCCAGTTCGCCCGAGACCAGCTTCCGCAGCTCGGCGTCCGACTCCAGGATCGCCGTCAGCTCGTCGATCTCGGTGTTCAGCCGGTCCTGCTCGCTCTCCAGCTCCAGCCGGTCGAACTTGGTCAGCCGGCGCAGCGGGGTGTCGAGGATGTACTGGGTCTGGATGTCGCTCAGCGAGAAGCGCTCGATCAGCCGCCGCTTCGCCTCTGCGGAGTTCTCGCTGGACCGGATGAGCCGGATGACCTCGTCGATGTCGATCAGCGCGACGAGCAGGCCCTCGACCAGGTGCAGGCGGTCGCGGCGCTTGGTGCGGCGGAACTCGCTGCGCCGGCGCACCACCTCGAAGCGGTGGTCGAGGTAGACCTCCAGCAGCTCCTTCAGCCCCAGCGTCAGCGGCTGGCCGTCCACCAGCGCCACGTTGTTGATGCCGAAGGACTCCTCCATCGGCGTCAGCTTGTAGAGCTGCTCCAGGACGGCCTCGGGAACGAAGCCGTTCTTGATCTCGATGACCAGGCGCAGGCCGTGCGCACGGTCCGTGAGGTCCTTGACGTCCGCGATGCCCTGGAGCTTCTTCGAGGAGACCAGGTCCTTGATCTTCGCGATCACCTTCTCCGGGCCGACCGTGAAGGGCAGTTCGGTGACGACGAGGCCCTTGCGGCGGGGTGTGACGTCCTCGATCGCGGCCGTGGCACGGATCTTGAAGGTGCCGCGGCCGGACTCGTACGCGTCCTTGATGCCCGTGAGGCCCACGATCCGCCCGCCGGTCGGCAGGTCCGGCCCCGGGACGTACCGCATGAGGGTCTCGAGGTCCGCGCCCGGGTGCTTGATCAGATGGCGGGCCGCGGCGATGACCTCGCCCAGGTTGTGCGGCGGCATGTTCGTCGCCATGCCGACCGCGATGCCGGACGCGCCGTTGACCAGAAGGTTCGGGAAGGCTGCCGGAAGAGCGACCGGTTCCCGCTCCTGGCCGTCGTAGTTCGGCGAGAAATCGACGGTGTCCTCGTCGATCGACTCGGTCATCAGCGACGTCGCGTCGGCCATCCGGCACTCGGTGTAACGCATCGCCGCGGGCGGGTCGTCATTGCCGAGCGAGCCGAAGTTTCCGTGCCCGTCGACCAGGGGCACGCGCATGGAGAAGGGCTGCGCCATCCGCACCAGGGCGTCGTAGATCGAGGCGTCGCCATGGGGGTGCAGCTTGCCCATCACTTCGCCGACGACACGTGCACACTTGACGTATCCGCGGTCGGGCCGCAGGCCCATCTCGTTCATCTGGTAGACGATGCGGCGGTGCACCGGCTTCATGCCGTCGCGGGCGTCGGGCAGGGCGCGCGAGTAGATCACGGAGTACGCGTACTCGAGGAAGGAGCCCTGCATCTCGTCGACGACGTCGATGTCGAGGATCCGCTCCTCGAAGTCGTCGGGCGGAGGGGTCTTCGTGCTGCGGCGGGCCATCGCGGCTGCTGCTCCTTCACGTACCGGATCTGGATCTGACGCGGACCATTGTGGACCGTCCCACTGACAACGCAGACCACGACCCGGGAACTTCGCCAGGTGTCAGCCCGCTTGCATACAGTGGCAGCACTCTCCATATCGCGATCGAAGGGACGTACATGCCCATGGGTCACACGGCCACAGCGCAGGCCGGCTCCGGCGGCCTGACAGCGACTGAGCATCGGCTGGCCAACGGCCTGCGCGTGGTGCTCTCCGAGGACCACCTGACCCCGGTCGCCGCGGTCTGCCTCTGGTACGACGTGGGCTCGCGCCACGAGGTCAAGGGCCGTACAGGGCTTGCTCACCTCTTCGAGCACCTGATGTTCCAGGGCTCGGGCCAGGTGAAGGGGAACGGTCACTTCGAGCTCGTACAGGGCGCCGGCGGCTCGCTGAACGGCACCACCAGCTTCGAGCGCACCAACTATTTCGAGACGATGCCCACCCACCAGTTGGAGCTGGCGCTCTGGCTGGAGGCCGACCGCATGGGCTCCCTGCTCGCCGCCCTCGACGACGAGTCCATGGAGAACCAGCGCGACGTCGTCAAGAACGAGCGCCGTCAGCGCTACGACAATGTGCCGTACGGCACGGCGTTCGAGAAGCTGACCGCCCTCGCCTACCCCGAGGGCCACCCGTACCACCACACCCCGATCGGCTCGATGGCCGACCTCGACGCCGCGACCCTCGAGGACGCCCGCGCCTTCTTCCGCACGTACTACGCGCCGAACAACGCGGTGCTGTCGGTCGTCGGCGACATCGACCCGGAGCAGACGCTCGCCTGGATCGAGAAGTACTTCGGCTCCATCCCCTCCCACGACGGCAAGCAGCCGCCGCGCGACGGCTCGCTGCCGGAGATCATCGGTGAGCAGCTGCGCGAGGAGATCCGGGAGGAGGTCCCGGCGCGTGCGCTGATGGCCGCCTACCGGCTGCCGCACGACGGCACCCGCGAGGCCGACGCGGCCGACCTGGCGCTCACCGTCCTCGGTGGCGGCGAGTCCTCCCGGCTGCACAACCGTCTGGTGCGGCGGGACCGCACGGCCGTCGCCGCCGGGTTCGGTCTGCTGCGTCTGTCCGGTGCTCCCTCGCTCGGCTGGCTGGACGTGAAGACGTCCGGTGGCGTCGAGGTCCCGCAGATCGAGTCCGCCGTCGACGAGGAACTCGCGCGGTTCGCCGCCGAGGGCCCGACGCCGGAGGAGATGGAGCGCGCGCAGGCGCAGCTGGAGCGCGAATGGCTCGACCGGCTCAGCACGGTCGCCGGCCGCGCCGACGAACTGGCCCGCTACGCCGTGCTGTTCGGCGACCCGCAGCTCGCGCTGACGGCCGTCAACCGCGTGCTGGACATCACCGCCGAGGAGGTGCAGGCGGTCGCCCAGGCCCGGCTGCGCCCCGACAACAGGGCGGTGCTGGTGTACGAACCGGTCTCCGCCGACCAGGACGACCAGAGCGACGAGGAAGAAGGGGCGGACCAGTGAGCGACGCCGCCGAGCCGTTGACCGCCATGACGTTCCACCCGCAGCCGCAGGCGGGTACCGCCAAGCCGTGGGCCTTCCCCGCCCCCGACCGCGGCACCCTGGACAACGGTCTGACCGTGCTGCGCTGCCACCGGCCCGGTCAGCAGGTCGTGGCCGTCGAGATCTCTCTCGACGCCCCGCTCGACGCCGAGCCGGAGGGTCTCGACGGCGTCGCCACGATCATGGCGCGCGCCCTGTCCGAGGGCACCGACAAGCACTCCGCCGAGGAGTTCGCCGCCGAGTTGGAGCGCTGCGGGGCCACCCTCGACGCGCACGCCGACCACGCCGGCGTCCGGGTCTCGCTGGAGGTGCCGGTCTCCCGGCTGCTGAAGGCGCTCGGGCTGCTCGCCGAGGCCCTGCGCGCCCCCGCCTTCGACGACAGCGAGGTCGAGCGGCTGGTGCGCAACCGGCTGGACGAGATCCCGCACGAGATGGCCAACCCGGCCCGTCGCGCCGCCAAGGAGCTGTCCAAGCAGCTCTTCCCGGCATCGCTGCGGATGTCGCGCCCGCGTCAGGGCACCGAGGAGACCGTGGCCCGGATCGACGCCGCGGGCGTCCGGGCGTTCTACGACGCCCACGTCCGGCCCGCGACCGCGACCGCGGTGATCGTCGGCGACCTCACCGGGGTCGACCTCGACGCCGTGCTCGCCGAGACCCTCGGCGACTGGACGGGCGACACCGCGGAGTCCCGGCCCGTTCCGGCGATCACCGCCGACGACACCGGCCGCGTGATCATCGTGGACCGGCCCGGAGCCGTACAGACGCAGCTGCTCATCGGCCGCGTCGGCCCGGACCGCCACGACCGCGTCTGGCCCGCCCAGGTGCTCGGTGCGTACTGCCTCGGCGGCACCCTCACCTCCCGGCTCGACCGCGTGCTGCGCGAGGAGAAGGGCTACACCTACGGCGTACGTGCCTTCGGCCAGGTCCTGCGTTCGGCACCCGACGGCACGGGTGCCTCGATGCTCGCCATCAGCGGTTCGGTGGACACGCCCAACACCGGCCCGGCGCTGGACGATCTGTGGAAGGTGCTGCGCACGCTGGCGGCCGAGGGTCTCACCGACGCCGAGCGCGACGTGGCCGTGCAGAACCTGGTGGGCGTCGCCCCGCTGAAGTACGAGACGGCGGCGTCCGTCGCGAGCACGCTCGTCGACCAGGTGGAGCAGCATCTGCCCGACGACTACCAGGCGCAGCTGTACGTGCGGCTGGCCGAGACGGGCACGGTGGAGGCGACGGCAGCGGCCGTCAGCGCCTTCCCCCAGGACCGTCTCGTCACGGTGCTCGTCGGTGACGCGTCCGCGATCGAGGAGCCGGTCAAGGCGCTCGGTATCGGTGAAGTGACGGTTGTCACCGGCTGATTGAGGCCGTCGGCCGCTTCCACCGGGAGGCAGAGCAGCCTCTGCCTCCCGGTGGAGCGGCCTCCGCGGTCCGGTGGGGCGGTGGACGCGGCCAGGGAACCCCGGCATCACACGATGCCGGGGTTCCGTCGTTTGCCCGATTTGCTGCGGGGCTTCCGCTCTGCCCTGTGGCATGCGCTACAAACAGGGCTGTCTGTTTGGTGATTGAAAGTTGCCACGCTTAGCGTCGGTCCGGCTGTTCGCCAGTACCGCCGCATCCGCGGCACGGACAGCCATCGCCGAGTCCCCGTCAGGCGCGAGCCTGGGGAGCCGGGGACCCACACGAAGTCCCTGGGGTGAATCGGATGCCTTCGCGGCTGTGCCGCGGCGGAGGCGCCCGTAGGAGACCTTCCTGCTCCGAACCCGTCAGCTAACCCGGTAGGCGAGAAGGAAGGAAAGGACCAGCCACTTCATGGCGTTCGCCCGTCCCACCGGGAAGCACCGTGCCCCGAGCCGTATGACGCGCAGAGGCGCGAGCATCGCCGGCGTCGCGGCCCTGGCCACCACCGGCGTCATCGGAACCCTCGCCTCTCCGTCGCTGGCCGCCGAGTCCGGAGCCGCCGCTCCCGAGTCCGGCACCGTCACTCTCGAGAGCACCGGCCTGAGCACGGCCGTCGCCGCCGACTCGCTCGCCACGGAGATAGCCGACCAGGCCGCGGCCCAGGAGCAGGAGGCCGAAGAGGCCGTCGCCCGCGCCAAGGCCGCCGCCGAGGCCAAGCGCAAGGCCGAGGCTCGCGCCAAGGAGGCCCGCGAGGCCCGGGAGCGCGCCGCCCGCGAGGCCGAGCGCAAGCGTCTGAACGCCTTCGTGTCACCCATCTCCGGCTCGTACGTCTCCACCGGCTACCAGACAGGCGGAGCCGTCTGGTCCTCCGGCAGCCACACCGGCATCGACTTCCACGCCTCCACCGGCACCCCGGTGCACGCGGTCGGCGCGGGCACCGTCGTGGAGGCCGGCTGGGGCGGCGCCTACGGCAACAACATCGTGATCAAGATGAAGGACGGCTCGTACACCCAGTACGGCCACCTCTCGTCGCTGAACGTCTCGGTCGGCGAGAGCGTCACCCCGGGCCGGCAGATCGGCCTCGCCGGCTCGACCGGCAACACCACCGGACCGCACCTGCACTTCGAGGCCCGCAGCGGCGCCGAGTATGGATCGGACATCGACCCGGTCTCGTACCTGCGCTCGCACGGCGTCAACATCTGAGCCACGTGACCGTCTGAGCCCGCTGGCGTTCCGAGCCCGCGGACCGTCCGATCAGCACCCAAGGCCCCGGCCCGTCGCCGGGGCCTTTCGTGTGCGCCGGCATGGATGCGGGCGCGGTATGCCCTCGTGGTGCGAGGCCGGCTACTGGCCAAAAGATATCCATGAATGCCCGCCGGGCATCGGAAAATGTGGACCGCTGCAATAGAGTCACCGAACGGTCGTCAATCGGCTGCGTTTCGCGCGGATTAAAGCGGAGGTTCGGTCATGCGCATTCCCGCGCACTCGGTATGCACAGCGATCCGCGACGACATCGTCTCCGGTGTGTTCCGGCGCGGCAGCAGACTCACCGAGGAGCAGCTGGCCCGCCGCTACGGCGTCTCGCGCGTCCCGGTGCGCGAGGCTCTGCGGACCCTGGAGTCCGAGGGTTTCGTCACCACCCGGCGTCACGCGGGCGCGTGTGTGGCGGAGCCGACCGAGCGGGAGGCGGCCGACCTGCTGGAGGTGCGGATGCTGCTGGAGCCGCTGGGCGCGGCCCGGGCGGCCCAACGGCGCACCGAGGCCCATCTCAAGGTGCTGCGCGGCCTGGTGAGGCTGGGCCAGGAGCGCGCACGCCGTGGTCAGGGCGAGGATCTGCGCTCGCTCGGCGGCTGGTTCCACGAGACGCTCGCCCAGGCCTCCGGCAGCCCGGGCCTGATCGCACTGCTCACCCAGCTGCGGCACAAGATCGCCTGGATGTACGTCGTGGAGCAGCCGGCCGCGCCCGTCGAGTCGTGGGCCGAGCACGGCGCGATCGTGGATGCCGTCGCGCGGGGCGATGCCGAACGGGCCCGGGCGCTGACCGCCGTGCACACCGAGCGGGCGGCGTCCGCGCACCGGCTTCGGATCACGGAACCGGTGAGGACTTCGCAACATCCCGTAAACACCGCGAGCGCCCGCAATTAACAGGCACGCCGTATACAAAGAGGGAGCTTTTCGCAGGGCTTCTTTTCTGCTGCCCGAATTCATTTCGCGGGACCGGAATGGCCGGGCGAACCTGCCGGAATAGCCGGGAGTTCATCCGGATGGCCAGGAGCGCCCGGTGAAAGACGGAAGAGCCGGCCCGGGAACAGGAAAGAGCCGCGGCTTCCCGTCTTCGGGATGCCACGGCTCCTCGCCGGACCGTCGGGTCGTCAGACGGTCTCGGGAAGCTCGTCGAGGCCCTCGGCCACCAGCTTGGCGAGCCGGTCCAGGGCGGCGTCGGCGCCGTCCGCGTCGGAGGCCAGCACGATCTCCTCGCCACCCTGGGCGCCCAGGCCGAGCACGGCGAGCATCGAGGCGGCGTTGACCGGGTTGCCGTCGGCCTTGGCGATCGTCACGGGGACGCCGGAGGCCGTGGCGGCACGGACGAAGATGGAAGCGGGGCGGGCGTGAAGGCCCTCGGCCCAGCCGACGTTGACGCGGCGCTCAGCCATGGTGTTGCCCTTCAAGTCTTAGCGGTTGTCTAGACCAGTCTCTCATGTGCGGTCGCGGGTCGGCACCGGCCCCGGGTCCGACCGCGGACGCCTGCGGGTCATCCTCAGACTGCCGCGCCCCAACACCCTCCGCGACCGGTGATCGCGCCGTACGCTTTCTGCCATGCAGACCCAGCCGGACCACGCCTACCCCGCTCACTGGGAAGCAGACGTGGTGCTGCGCGACGGAGGCACCGCGCGCATCAGGCCGATCACCACCGAGGACGCGGACCGCCTGGTCAGCTTCTACGAACAGGTCTCCGACGAGTCGAAGTACTACCGCTTCTTCGCGCCCTACCCCCGGCTGTCCGCCAAGGACGTCCACCGGTTCACCCATCACGACTACGTGGACCGGGTGGGTCTCGCGGTCACGGTC
The DNA here is from genome assembly GCF_042714725.1 of Streptomyces sp. NPDC058685. NCBI lineage: Bacteria > Bacillati > Actinomycetota > Actinomycetes > Kitasatosporales > Streptomycetaceae > Streptomyces > Streptomyces sp. NPDC058685. The sequence goes on along the minus strand of NZ_JBHXSL010000024.1, from coordinate 25,801 downwards.
GGCGGCGAGTTCATCGCGACCGTCCGCTTCGACCGGATCGACTCGACCGGACGCCCGGCGAGCGCGCCCGCGGACGAGGCCGAGGTCGCGTTCCTCGTCCAGGACGCGCACCAGGGACGAGGCGTGGCCTCCGCCCTGCTCGAACACATCGCGGCGGTGGCCCGGGAACGGGGCATCCGCCGCTTCGCCGCCGAGGTGCTGCCCGCGAACGGCAAGATGATCAAGGTGTTCCGGGACGCGGGCTACACCCAGAAGCGCAGCTTCGAGGAGGGCTCCGTCCATCTCACCCTCGACCTCGAACCGACGGCGGAGTCCCTCGCGGTGCAGCGCGGCCGCGAGCAGCGTGCGGAGGCGCGCTCGGTGCAGCGGCTGCTCGCCCCGCGCTCGGTCGCGGTCATCGGCACCGGCCGGGCGCCCGGCGGTGTGGGCCGAACGGTGCTGCGCAATCTTCTGGGGGCGGGCTACAGCGGCCGTGCGTACGCGGTGAACCGGGCCTTCCCCGAGTCGCAGACGGAGCTGGAGGGCGTGCCGGCGTTCCGCTCGGTCGGCGAGATCGTGGCAGGGACGGCGGAGCCGGTCGACCTGGCGATCGTCGCCGTGCCCGCCGAACGGGTGCCGGAGGCCGTCGCCGACTGCGGTGAACACGGTGTGCAGGGCCTGGTCGTGCTGTCCGCTGGCTACGCCGAGTCGGGTGCCGAGGGCCGGCTGCTCCAGCGGGAACTGGTGCGCCAGGCCAGGTCGTACGGCATGCGGATCATCGGCCCGAACGCCTTCGGCATCATCAACACCTCGCAGGCCGTCCGGCTGAACGCCTCGCTGGCGCCCGAGACCCCGGCCGCCGGACGCATCGGGCTGTTCACCCAGTCCGGTGCGATCGGCATCGCGCTCCTCGCGGGACTCCACCGCAGGGGCGCCGGGCTCTCCTCCTTCATCTCGTCCGGCAATCGCGCGGACGTGTCCGGCAACGACTTCCTCCAGTACTGGTACGAGGACCCGGACACCGATGTCGTCCTGCTCTATCTGGAGACGATCGGCAATCCGCGCAAGTTCTCCCGCCTCGCGCGGCGGACGGCCGCGGTCAAACCGGTCGTGGTCGTCAAGGGCGCGCGGCACAGCGGCAGCGAGCCGCCCGGTCATGCGGTGCCGGTGACCCGTGTACCGGACGCGACGGTCGGTGCGCTGCTCCGCCAGGCGGGTGTGATCCGCGTCGACACCGTCACGGAACTCGTCGACGCCGGCATCCTCCTCGCCGACCAGCCCCTGCCCGCGGGCCCACGGGTCGCCATCCTCGGCAATTCCGAGTCCCTCGGTCTGCTCACCTACGACGCCTGTCTCGCGGCCGGTCTGCGTCCGCTGCCCCCGCTGGACCTGACGACGGCGGCGACGCCGTCGGACTTCCGCGCGGCGCTGGCGCGGGCCCTGGCGGACGAGGGCTGCGACTCGGTCGTGGTGACGGCCATTCCGTGGGTGGGGGAGGACGGCGACCCCCAGGCGGGCGACGGCGAGGTCCTGGCGGCGGCGCTCCGCGACGCGGCCGCCACCGCCCCGGCGAAGCCGGTCATGGTGGTGCACGTCGAACTCGGCGGCCTCGCGGACGCCCTCTCGGCGGCGACCAGCACGCGCACCGCTCCCGGACAGCCGTCTCCGGCCGCGCCGCCGCCCGAGGGAACCCCGGACAGGCGCGGCCCCGCGGACGCGAGCGGGGCCGACGGCGCCGCGCCGGACGCGGGCGGCGCCCGGCCCGCGGGCAGCCGCATCCCCGCCTACCCCGCGGCCGAGCGTGCCGTCCGCGCCCTGTCCGAGGCGGTCGGCTACGCCCAGTGGCGACGCCAGGCCGCGGAGCCGGGGCGGGTCCCCGAGTACGACGACATCGACGAGAGCGGTGCCGGTGCCCGGATCGAGGCACTGCTCCAGGCCCCCGGGGACGCCCGGGGCATCACCCTCGCCCCCGCCGACGCCCACGATCTGCTCGCCCGGTACGGGATCCATGTGCGGCCGACCCTGCCTGCTCCCGGGCCGGACGACGCCGTACGGGCCGCCGCCCGGCTCGGCTATCCCGTCGCCCTCAAGACCACCGCTCCCCATCTGCGGCACCGCGCCGACCTCGGCGGCGTACGGCTGGACCTGGCCAACGAGGAGCAACTGCGTCAGGCGTACGTCGAGTTGACGGAGCTGCTCGGGAAGCCCGAGGAGCTGCAGCCGGTCGTGCAGGCGATGGCTCCGCGCGGGGTGGACACCGTGGTGCGTGCCGCCCTCGATCCCGCCGTGGGCGCGGTGCTCTCCTTCGGGCTCGCGGGCGCTCCCTCCGAGCTGCTCGGTGACACCTCGCACCGTCTCGTTCCGGCCACCGATCGCGACGCGGCAGAGCTGATCCGGTCGATCCGCACCGCTCCGCTGCTGTTCGGCTGGCGGGGTTCGGCACCCGTCGACACCCCTGCCCTGGAGGAACTGCTCCTCCGCGTGTCACGACTGGTCGACGACCATCCGGAAGTGATCGGGATCAGTCTCGAACCAGTCGTTGTCGCTCAACACGGGCTCACGGTCCTCGGCGCGTCCGTACGCCTCGCCCCACCTGCCACCCAGACCGACCTGGGACCCCGACGACTCCCCAGCTACTGAACGCTCACCGCTGTCGGGGCCCCGTAGGATGGGCCCCATGGCGAAGACCGGTACGACGACCCAGGGGCTGCGCGCGGCGATCGAGCGCAGCGGCTACTACCCGGCTCTCGTGGCCGAGGCGGTGGAGGCCGCCGTCGGAGGCGAGCAGATCGCGTCCTACCTGGTGCACCAGGAGACCACGTTCGACGCCAACGAAGTGCGCCGCCATGTGACGGTCCTCGTGCTGACGGCCAACCGCTTCATCGTGAGCCACACCGACGAGCAGGCCGCCGACTCCAGCTCCCCGACGCCGTACGCCACCACCTCCACCGAATCGGTCAAGCTCAGCCGGATCTCGTCGGTCGTGGTCAGCCGGGTCGTCGCCAACCCGGAGTCGTACACCCCGGGCACCCTGCCCCGTGAGGTCGTCCTCACCATCGGCTGGGGCGCCGTCTCCCGGCTCGACCTCGAGCCCGCCGCCTGCGGCGACCCCAACTGCGAGGCGGACCACGGCTACACCGGCAGCTCCACGGCGGACGATCTGAGCCTGCGGGTCAGCGAGGCCGGCGACGGACCCGACACGGTCCGCCAGACACTCGCCTTCGCCCAGGCGCTCTCCGAAGCCACGGCAGCCACGCGCTGATGGCCCAGCCCGCTGCCTGGCGCGACGACTCGACCCCGACCCCGGAGCCTGTGGGCTGGGGGAACGTCCACCCGTCCCCGCTCGCCGTCGACACCGCGCCCGTGCCCGACTACGGCACCGGCTCCCTCGCCGACCTGCTGCCGACGCTCGCCGCCGGCCAGGGCGTCCCCGGCCTCACTCACAGCATCCCCGAGCTCACCCCCGCCGACCGGAACTGCGTCTTCCTGATCGACGGCCTGGGCTGGGAGCAGATCAGGAACCACCCCGACGAGGCCCCGTACCTCACCTCGCTGCTCGGCACCTCGCGCGGCGGCACGGGACGTCCCATCACCGTCGGCTTCCCCGCCACCACCGCGACCTCGCTGGCCTCCGTCGGCACAGGCCTGCCGCCCGGCGAGCACGGCCTGACCGGCTACACCGTCCGCGACCCCGACACGGGCGCGCTGATGAACCAGCTGCGCTGGAAGCCGTGGACGCCGCCGAAGGTCTGGCAGCCGTACCCCACCGTCTTCCAGCTCGCGGACGCGGCGGGCGTGCACACCGCGCAGGTCTCCTCACCCACCTTCGAGCAGACCCCGCTCACCCAGGTCGCGCTCAGCGGAGGAACGTTTCACGGACGGCTCGGGGCCGAGGAGCGGATGGACTTCGCCGCCGAGCAACTGGCCGCCGGTGACCGCTCGCTGGTCTACACGTACTACAGCGAGGTCGACGGCAAGGGCCACCGGTTCGGTGTCGACTCGGACGCCTGGCGCGGCCAGCTGATGTACGTCGACCGGCTGGTGCAGCGGCTGGCCGAGCAACTGCCGCCCCGCTCCGCGCTGTACGTCACCGCCGACCACGGCATGATCGACATCCCCTTCGACGAGCAGTCCCGCATCGACTTCGACGAGGACTGGGAACTGCGCGCCGGAGTGGCCCTGCTGGGCGGTGAGGGCCGTGCCCGTCATGTCTACGCGGTGCCCGGCGCCGAGGCCGATGTCCTCGCCGTCTGGCGCGAGGTGCTCGGCGAGCAGTTCTGGGTGGCGGGCCGCGAGGAGGCGATCGAGGCGGGCTGGTTCGGTCCCGTGATCGACGACCGCGTGCACGGCCGGATCGGCGATGTGGTGGCCGCGGCCTGCGACGACGTCGTGGTGACCGCCTCCGTCCGCGAGCCGAACGAGTCGGCGATGGTCGGGATGCACGGCTCGATGACCCCCGTCGAACAGCTCGTGCCGCTGATCGAAGTACGCTCGTAGCCGTCCCGCTGCCCCGTACCTCACCCCAGAACACCCCAGTACGACGCCCACAGACCCGAAAGGTCCTCAACCTCCCATGCCCGAGCTGGTGTTCTTCTCCGGAACCATGGACTGCGGAAAGAGCACCCTCGCTCTTCAGATCGAGCACAACCGGTCCACGCGCGGTCTTCAGGGCATGATCTTCACGCGTGACGACCGTGCGGGAGAGGGCAAGCTCTCCTCCCGGCTCGGCCTGGTGACCGACGCGGTCGAGGCCGCGGAGGGCTTCGACTTCTACGGGTACCTGGTCGAGAGCCTCTCCCAGGGCGGCCGTTGCGACTACGTGATCGCCGACGAGGCGCAGTTCCTCGCGCCGGAGCAGATCGACCAGCTCGCCCGGGTGGTGGACGACCTGGACCTGGACGTCTTCGCCTTCGGCATCACGACCGACTTCCGTTCCAAGCTCTTCCCGGGCTCGCAGCGGCTGGTGGAACTCGCCGACCGGGTCGAGGTGCTACAGGTCGAGGCGCTGTGCTGGTGCGGCGCGCGGGCCACGCACAACGCCCGTACGGTCGGCGGCGTGATGGTCGTCGAAGGCGCCCAGGTCGTGGTCGGCGACGTCAACGCGGGCGACGAGGTGGGCTACGAGGTGTTGTGCCGGCGGCACCACCGGCGCCGGATGACCGCCGCGAGCGCCCGTGCGGCGGCACTGTCCCCGGACGTCCTGCCGGTGGACGTCAACGGAGTGACCGTACGATCGTGAACACCGCGCCCTCCGGGTCGGCGACCCTCGCGAGCCGTCCATGGGGCCCGTCCGCGGGCGGTTCGAGGACCTGACCGCCGAGCCTCGTGATCTGGCGTGCGGTCATGTCGGGGTCCTCGACCTCGAACCAGGTCATCCAGTGGCTGCCGCGCTCGCGGGTCCTGGACGGAACGCCGTGCAGAGCGGCCACCGGACGGCCGTCCAGACAGAGCGTCACCCGGTCCTCGCCGGGATCGCCGTCGGGCTTGGCGTCGTAGCCGAAGACGGCTTGGTAGAACTTCGTGACGGACGGCGTCTCCGTGGTGAGCAGCTCGTTCCACACCGGCGTGCCATGTGTGCCGTGCAGGGCGGTGCCCGCGTGTGCGGCCGGTTGCCACAGACCGAACACGGCGCCCGCCAGGTCGGTCACGATCGCCATGCGGCCGGCGTCGCCGGCGTCGAGCGGGCCGACGCCCACCGTGCCACCGCAGCTGCGGACCGCCTCAGCGGTCACATCCGCGTCGTCCGTCGCCAGATACGGCGTCCAGGCGGTCGGCAGGTGCCGGTCGACGGGCAGCCGCCCGATGCCCGCGACCTCGTTGCCGTCGATCAGGGCGCGGACGTACGGGCCCAGTTGCTGCGGCCCGGGCGAGAACTCCCAGCCGAACAGCTCGCCGTAGAAAGCCTGAGTCGCCTCAAGGCCGTGCACCATCAAGCTGACCCAGCAGGGTGTGCCGGGCGTGTGCCGAGTCGCCTCGGTCATTGTCTTCTCTCTCCTCGGACCATCGTGGTGGCCGTGCGGGGGGACAGGTTGTGAGCCGTTGTGCGGAACGGCCGGTCGCCCCAGCAGATGCTTGCACCCCGAAGCGTCCGACGCGCCCCGGCCGCGCCGGATTTGGCGGGTTCCCGATGGAGGATGCCCGTTTTGAGGCGGCACATCCGAATCGGCGGCGTTACGGGAGGGCCTGTTGCTGCGCGAGGATGGCTCTCATGAACCCCATCATCTCCGCTGCCGATCTTGCGACTGAGCTGGCCGGCTCCCGCCCGCCTGTGCTCCTCGACGTCCGCTACCAGCTCGGCGGGCCGCACGGGCGGCCCGACTACGACGCCGGCCACATCCCCGGCGCGGTCTTCGTCGACATGGACGCGGAACTGGCCACCCCGCCCGGAGCGGCGGGCCGCCATCCGCTGCCCGATCCCTCGGTGTTCGGAGCGGTGATGCGCCGCGCCGGGGTCTCGGCCGATACGCCCGTGGTCGCGTACGACGCGGCCCAGGGGTGGGCGGCCGCCCGCGCCTGGTGGCTGCTGCGCTGGACCGGCCACACGGATGTACGGGTCCTGGACGGCGGCCTCGCCGCGTGGACCGGGCCGCTGGAGACCGCGGCACCGGAGCCCGAGGAGGGCGACTTCATGCCCGCCCCGGGGGCGCTGCGTGTCCTGACGGCGGACACCGCGGCCGCGCTGGCGCGCTCGGGCCTGCTCCTGGACGCCCGTGCGGGGGAGCGGTACCGGGGTGAGGTCGAGCCGATCGACAAGGTCGCCGGCCACATCCCCGGCGCGGTCTCGGCGCCGACGACCGGGAATCTGGACGACCAGGGCCGCTACCTCCCGCCCCAAGCGCTCGGGGCACGCTTCGCGGCACTGGGAGCCGAGCCCGGTACGGAGATCGGCGTCTACTGCGGTTCGGGAGTCTCCGCCGCACAGGAGGTCATCGCCCTGGAACTGGCGGGCTTCCACCCCGCCCTCTACGCCGGCTCCTGGTCGGAGTGGTCCCAGGACCCGGACCGCCCGGTGGCGACGGGCCCGGACAGGGGCTAGGCACCAGGCGCTGTCGTGTGGATCAGGTCTCAGGGCCCGGTGTCCGGATCCGGCCTGATCCGAACACCGGGCCCTGGGCCCGCGTGGGCGGAGAACGACCCGGAGGTCGGGTTGGCGGCCCACCGGCATCCGGACGGGACGGACGAAGGGCCCGGCACCCACGGTGCCGGGCCCTTCGCTTCACTTCGCCTACTACTCCTGCTTCTTGCGCCGCGTGCCGAAGACGATCTCGTCCCAGCTCGGAACCGCCGCACGGCGGCCGGGACGGACGCCGTCCGCCTCGGCCTGACGGTCCGTGGTGCCCGTCAGACGGTCGCGGTGACCGGCCACCGACCGGGGCATCAGCACATCCGCGTACGCCGAACCCGCGCCCGCGGACGCCGCCGGGGCGACCGGCTCCTCCGCCTCGGGCTCCTGTGCCGGCTCCGTCGGAGGCTCGGGCGGAGCCGGGCGCTCCGGCACCACCATGTCGCCGCGGAAGCTCGGCACCGCCTCCAGCAGACTCGTCAGCGAATCGCGCTCACTGGTGCCGTTGTTGTTGTCCTCGGCCGAGGGGGGCTCGGGAGGACGCTCCGTACCACGGTCCAGCGGCCGGTCCCTCGGCAGCCGCGCGATGCGCGGAACGAACGGAAAGCTCGGCTCCTGCGAGGCGATCGTGTCGTCCGTCTCGCCGATCAGCGCGCGCGCCTCGTCGTCGACGGCCTGGACGAGCCGCCGCGGCGGGTCGTACGTCCAGCTCGCCGAGTGCGGTTCGCCCGCCACCCGGTAGACCAGCAGCACTTCCCAGGTGCCGTCGTCACGGCGCCACGAGTCCCAGTGCACGGCGTCCTTCTCCGCGCCGCGCAGGGTCAGCCGCTCCTGCACGGCCTCTCCGAGCTGCGGTCCGGTGTTCTCGCCGGGGCGTCGCACGGGAGTCTTGCGGGCCCGCTCCGCCATGAACGCGCGCTCGGCGAGCACGGGCCCCTCGAAGCGGCGTACGCGGTCGACCGGGATGCCGGCCATCTGCGCGACCTCTTCGGCGGAGGCACCTGCGCGTATACGTGCCTGGATGTCGCGGGGACGGAGGTGGCTCTCCACCTCGATCTCGATCTGCCCGAGGCGGGCGCGGTCGTTGCGCACGGCGGCGCGCAGCCGCTCATCGATCGGAAGCGTGTATTCCGTGCTGTCCGCAGCCTTGAGCACCAGTCGTGTGCCGTCGTTGGAGACGGCCACGACACGCAGTTCGGGCATGGGGACCTCCCGGGTGGTGCCTGCCGACGTCACGTGCGTCGCTGCTTCCGCTAGTCGAGTGTGGCCTGCCCGGGTGCAGCCTGCCACAACCTTGCCGAGTTGCCCGGCGTGTCGGGCACAGGCCCTGGATCGCCGTTATGGCACGGTTACCTGTTCGGCACTCAGTGTGACCGTTGGTCACTCTGCGTGCAGGTTCCCGTGCGGTACCGCGGCGCCGCCGGATCGAGCGCCACATTCGGCCCCCTACCTGGGGTCCTGGCATCCACACGGGACACCGGGCCCAGGGCTCGCCACAGTACTCCATTCGGGCCATGTGGGTGGACTGCCGCGCCGCCGAACTTCTGCCTGCGTACGGCAGTTCGGGGCGGGGACATGGGTGACGGGTGTCGTGATTCACAGAATCTTCCCAAAGGGAACTATTCACTTCGCTCGTTTGTCCTTCATTGGTACAGACGTGACAGAAGGGCAAGCAGGGACTGAGGATGCATCAGAAGCCGGACACCGGAGCACAGCGCACGGAAGAGGGAGGACAGCGACTGGACCTGAGCGTCCCGCAAGTGGCGGGCAGCGCGCTCGCGGCGATCGCGGCGGCGGTGCTCGCCTCCCAACTCGGCGTCTACGGCACGATCATCGGGGCGGGCCTCGTCAGTGTCGTCGCCACCTGTGGCGGCTCGGTGTTCCAGCACTTCTTCCGCCGCACCGGCGAGCAGATACGCGATGTGACGGTCCAGGCGAAGCCGAAGGGCCGTCAGGTGCCGCTGCCTCCGGCCGACGACGCGACACAGATGCTCCGGCAGGTCCACCGGGACGAGGCCCGCGAGGAGTTCGGCGCGTCGAGCACCCACGGCACCCGCGTCCGCGGCTGGAAGCGTCCCCTCGTCGCGGCGTCCGTCGTGTTCGGGGTGGCCATGCTCGGCATCACCGGGTACGAGGTGGCCTCCGGGTCCGAACTGGGCGGCGGCAACGGCACGACCGTCGGCTCGGCCGTCCGCGGCGGTGGCAGCGGGGGCGGGGGCGGCGGACACCCCACGCCGGCTACCAGCCCGTCGCAGAGCCCCGACGAAGACCGCGATCAGCGGCGCTCCCCGGAAGGGGAGACGAACTCGAGCCCCGGCGACGGCCGTTCACAGGATTCCGGGACCGGCCGGCAGGGCGACGGCGAGGACACCGAGCCCACGACCCCCGACTCGTCCCCGTCCACCGGTGACGAGGGGACGCAGAGCCCGACGCCCACGCCCACACCGACGCCCACGCCGTCCGGCTCCGCCCCGGATCCCGGTGCGGGAGCCGGCGCGGACGCGGGCGACGACGGCGACCGGTGAACGGACGCGGGCACTGGCGACAGCGGGTGAGCGGTTCCCGGAACCGGCTTCGCCCGGTCAGCGGTCAGTCGCCCAGGACCCGCCGCAGATAGTCGTTCCCGAACCGCCGCTCCGGGTCCAGCCGGTCGCGCAGCGCCGTGAACTCGCCGAAGCGCGGGTACACCTCGGCGAAGTACTCCGCGTCACGGGTGTTCACCTTGCCCCAGTGCGGCCGCCCGCCGTGCGCGGTCATGATCCGCTCGACCGCGGTGAAGTACGACTGGTACGGCGTCCCCCGGTACATGTGCACCGCGATGTAGGCGCTCTCCCGGCCCGAGGCCGTGGACAGCGTGATGTCGTCGGCCGGAGCCGTGCGGACCTCCACCGGGAAGCTGACCCGGAGCGGGGAGCGCTCGATCATCGCCTTCACCTCGCGCAGCGCGGCCACCGCGGTCTCCCGCGGGAGGGCGTACTCCATCTCGACGAAGCGCACCCGGCGCGGTGAGGTGAAGACCTTGTACGGGATGTCGGTGTAGGTGCGGGCGGACAGGGCCCGGCTGGAGACCTTGGCGATCGCGGGGATGGTCGCCGGCACGGCCCGGCCCACCGAATTGACCACCTGGAACAGCCCGTTGGAGAGCAGCTCGTCCTCGATCCAGCCGCTGACCGTGCCGGGAGGGGCCGCCGGGCCCATGCTGCGGTTGTTGCGCTTGGTGTTGCAGTTGCCGGTGTGCGGAAACCAGTAGAACTCGAAGTGCTCGTTCTCCGCGTGCAGCGCGTCGAACTCCGCGGTGACCTTGTCGAAGGTCATCGGTTCCTCGCGCGCCGTCAGCAGGAAGATCGGCTCCACGGCGAAGGTGATCGCGGTGATCACGCCGAGTGCGCCGAGGCCGATCCGGGCCGCGGCGAAGACCTCCGGACGCTCCTTCTCCGAGCACGTCAGCAACGTGCCCTCCGCCGTCACCAGTTCGAGGCCCCTGATCTGGGCGGCGATCGAGGCTGACTCGCGGCCCGTGCCGTGCGTGCCGGTGCTGGTGGCGCCGGCCACCGTCTGCTCCATGATGTCGCCCATGTTCGTGAGCGAGAGTCCCTCCCGGGCGAGGGCCGCGTTCAGCCGTTTCAGCGGGGTGCCCGACTCGACGGTCACGGTCATCGCCGTGCGGTCGATGTGCCGGATGCCCGTGAGCAGGTCGGGCCGTATCAGCAGTCCGTCGGTGGCGGCCACGGCCGTGAAGGAGTGACCGGCGCCCGCCGTCTTCACCCGCAGACCGGCCTCGGCCGCCTGCCGTACGACGTCGGCGACCTCCTCGGCCGATGCGGGGGAGGCCTCCCTGGCCGGACGAGCGGAGACGTTCCCGGCCCAGTTACGCCACGTGCGGCTCGTGCTCGTCGTGCTGATCGTGCTCATCGGCCCGCCCCTCCCGCGTCGGCACCGGCCTGTTCAGCCGGCGATACCCCAGGAGCGCCACCACGGCCGCGACCGCTCCCGCGACAGCGGGCACCGCGTACCCCGCGTCCGCTCCGGCGGCATCGACCGTCCAGCCGGCGGCCGAGGAGCCGAGCGCCACTCCGACCGCGAGGCCGGTGCTGATCCAGGTCATGCCTTCGGTGAGTTTGGTGCGCGGTACGTGCGCTTCGACGAGAGCCATCGTGGTCACCATCGTCGGTGCGATGGACAGGCCCGCGACAAAGAGCGCCACGGCCAGGAACGTGAGGCTCCCGGCCAGTTGGAGGGGGATCATACTCACGGCCATCGCGCAGACTCCCACCAGCCACCTCCGGCCGGCCGGGCCCTTCAGGTGCAGCAGTCCGAACACGAGGCCCGCGACGCAGGAGCCGAGCGCGTACACCGCCAGCACCACGCTGGCCGCGGCCTTGTGCCCCTGTTCCTCGGCGAACGCCACGGTGACCACGTCGACCGCCCCGAAGATCGCGCCCGTGGCCACGAAGGTGAGCACCAGGACCTGGAGTCCGCCGGATCGCATGGCCGAGGCCCTGGTGTGCTGCTCGCGCGGATGCGGCACCGGCTCGGTGGAGCGCTGCGAGGTCAGCCAGAAGACGCCGATGAGCAGCAGAACGGCGGCCAGCAGCGGTCCCGCCTCGGGGAACCACGCCGTGGACAGCCCGATGGCGATGATCGGACCGAGGATGAAGCACGCCTCGTCGACGATCGACTCCCACGCGTACGCGGTGTGCAGCTCGCGCGGTGAGCCCCGGTAGATCGCGGCCCACCGGGCGCGGACCATCGAGCCCACGCTCGGCACGCACCCGGCCGCGGCGGAGAAGACGAACAGGGTCCAGTCGGGCGCACCCTGCTGCGCGCAGACCAGCAGACCCGCCACCGCGGCCACCGACGCGAGGGTGGCCGGGCGCAGCACCCTGGCCTGGCCGTGCCGGTCCACCAGCCGGGAGATCTGCGGGCCCATCACCGCCGCCGACATCGCCAGCGTCGCCGAGAGCGCGCCGGCCAGCCCGTAACGGCCGGTGAGCTGGGAAATCATGGTCACGACGCCGATGCCCATCATCGACAGCGGCATCCGGCCGAAGAACCCCGCGAAGGAGAAACCCTTGCTGCCGGGGGCGGCGAAGATGGCGCGGTAGGGACTCGGCAACGGGGGCTCCGTAAGGCGTATCAGTGACGTTGACAGATTACGTCCGCAAGGGGAGGGCGCGCACCGCCGTTTCCGGTTCGCCGGCGTGGGGTGGGTCCCCGCCGGACGGCGTGGGGGTGGTGGCAGGATCGCTTTCATGTCCGACGATCGCGATCCCACCCCCTATGACGCCCTGCTGCTGCTCTCCTTCGGCGGCCCCGAGGGCCCGGACGATGTCGTTCCGTTCCTGGAGAACGTGACGCGCGGCCGCGGCATCCCCACGGAGCGGCTCAAGGAGGTGGGGCAGCACTACTTCCTGTTCGGCGGCGTCAGCCCCATCAACGACCAGAACCGTGCCCTGCTGGGCGCCCTGCGCAAGGACTTCGCCGACCACGGACTCGATCTCCCGGTGTACTGGGGCAACCGCAACTGGGCGCCGTATCTGACCGACACGCTCCGCGAGATGACCCGCGACGGCCACCGCCGCATCGCGGTCCTCGCCACCAGCGCCTACGCCTCGTACTCGGGCTGCCGTCAGTACCGCGAGAACCTCGCGGACGCGCTCGCCACCCTGGAGGCGGAGGGGCTGGAGCTCCCGCGCGTCGACAAGCTGCGGCACTACTTCAACCACCCCGGCTTCGTCGGCCCCATGACCGAGGGCGTGCTGCGGGCCCTCGCGGACCTCCCCGCCGAGGTGCGCGAAGGAGCGCACCTCGCCTTCACCACCCACTCGATCCCGACGGCCGCGGCCGACACCTCGGGTCCCGTGGAGGACCACGGGGACGGCGGCGCCTACGTACGCCAGCACCTGGACGTGGCCCGGCAGATCGCCGACGCCGTGCGCGTGCAGACGGGCACCGAGCACCCCTGGGAGCTCGTCTACCAGTCCCGCAGCGGCGCCCCGCACATCCCGTGGCTGGAGCCGGACATCTGCGACCACCTGGAGGAACTGCACGGCTCGGGCGTGCCGGCGGTGGTCATGGTGCCGATCGGCTTCGTCTCCGACCACATGGAGGTCCTGTACGACCTCGACACCGAGGCCACCGCCAAGGCGGCCGAGCTGGGGCTGCCCGTACGCCGCTCGGCGACCGTGGGCGCCGACCCCCGCTTCGCCGAAGCCGTCCGCGACCTGGTGCTGGAGCGTGCCGCCACCGAGCGCGGTGTGCGTGCCGAGCGCTGCGCGCTGGGCGCCCTCGGCCCCTCCCACGACCTCTGCCCCATCGGCTGCTGCCCGGCCAGGGCCCCTCGCCCCGCGGCCGCCGGCGCCGACAGTCCGTACGCATGATCCGTACGCCCAAGGAGTCGCCGTGACCGACCCTCTCCTGTCCGAACTGCTCGACATCGCCCTGGAGGCCGCCCGACGGGCGGGGGAGCTGCTGCGGGACGGCCGCCCCGCCGACCTCGGTGTCGCCGCCACCAAGTCCAGCCCCATCGATGTCGTCACCGAGATGGACATCGCCGCCGAGAAGCTGATCACCGGCTTCCTGGCCGAACGCCGTCCCGACGACGGCGTACTCGGCGAGGAGGGCGCCTCCAGCGCCGGCACCAGCGGCATCCGCTGGGTCGTCGACCCGCTCGACGGCACGGTGAACTATCTGTACGGCCTGCCGACCTGGGCCGTCTCCATCGCCGCCGAGCGCGACGGCGAGACGCTCGTCGGTGTCGTCGAGGCTCCCATGCGCCGCGAGACCTACCGTGCGGTGACCGGCGGCGGCGCGTACGCCGGTGACCGGCCGCTGCGCTGCCGTCCCGCGCCCCCGCTGGCGGAGGCCCTCGTCTCCACCGGCTTCAACTATGTGGCGACCGTCCGCAGCCACCAGGCGGACGTGGCCCAGCGGCTGATCCCGCGGCTGCGGGACATCCGCCGCAGCGGTTCGGCGGCCGTGGACCTCTGCGACGTCGCGGCGGGCCGCCTCGACGGGTACTACGAGCGCGGGCTGAGCCCCTGGGACCTCGCGGCCGGTGACCTCATCGCCCGCGAGGCGGGCGCACTGACCGGCGGGCGCCCCGGCGAGCGGCCGTCCTACGACCTCACGCTGGCGGCGAGCCCGGGAGTCTTCGAGCCGCTCCAGGGGCTGCTGGAGGAGTTCGGGGCCTGGCACGACTGACACCCCGCCGCGCGCACGGAACTCCGCGCACGCGACACCACCCGCACGCACGGGGGCCCCGACACCATCCCGCGGTGTCGGGGCCCCCGTGCGTGGTCCGGCGTCAGGCTGCGCCGACCCGCTGCTCCTCGTCGACGTGCACACCGTGCTCGGCGGCCAGGCGGTGCAGGTCGTCCAGCTCCGCCTGCTCGACATCCGCCAGGAAGTCGTCGCCCGTCTCACGGGCCAGTGTCAGGTCGGTCTCCGCGGCCTTTATGCGCTGAAGCAGTCCTGCGGTGAATGCGTCCATGTGCGCCCCCTCGTCGTGGGTCGGTGGCACGGGGGTGTGCCTTCGGGGTCCCCCTGCCGCAGCAGAGGTGGGGTGATCCACCCTGGAACAAGTCGTGGTGTGCCACATACAGGGCGTGATCGCGGGTGTTTAGTCGTCCTCCCCAGCGCTTCCCTCAGAGAAACCTCAACTGGCCCGGGAATCCGCCCCTTTCCGGAAGACCCTGGTCCGCCGGGGCCGGCCGTCTTCGCCTTACAGCCGGTTTACGCGCGTAACGGGCAGGATGGGGACACACAGACAGTGCACAACCAGCCCTGATCATGGGTGACGGGCCACGGAGGAAGGAACGCGACGTGCGCGTACTCGTCGTCGAGGACGAGCAACTGCTCGCCGATGCGGTGGCCACCGGACTGCGCCGGGAGGCCATGGCCGTCGACGTCGTGTACGACGGCTCGGCGGCCCTGGAGCGGATCGGTGTCAACGACTACGACGTGGTCGTCCTGGACCGCGACCTCCCCCTCGTCCATGGCGACGACGTCTGCCGGAGGATCGTCGAGCTGGGCATGCCGACCCGCGTGCTGATGCTGACGGCCTCCGGTGACGTCAGCGACCGGGTCGAGGGCCTGGAGCTCGGTGCCGACGACTATCTGCCGAAGCCCTTCGCCTTCACCGAGCTCACCGCCCGGGTGCGCGCGCTCGGCCGGCGCACGACGGTGCCGCTGCCGCCGGTCCTGGAGCGCGCCGGGATCAAGCTGGACCCCAACCGCCGGGAGATCTTCCGCGACGGCAGGGAGATCCAGCTCGCCCCCAAGGAGTTCGCCGTCCTTGAGGTCCTCATGCGCAGCGAGGGCGCGGTCGTCTCGGCCGAGCAGCTGCTGGAGAAGGCATGGGACGAGAACACCGACCCCTTCACCAACGTCGTGCGCGTGACCGTCATGACCCTGCGCCGCAAGCTCGGCGAACCGGCCGTGATCGTCACCGTGCCCGGCTCCGGATACCGGATCTGACCCCGTGACCGCCGCTCCCGCGCCGCCCACGGCGCCCCCGAAGCCGACCTGGGACCCGCGCGACCCGGTACGCCCCCTGCTGCGTCCGACCATCCGGATACGGCTCACGCTGCTCTACGGCGGGATGTTCCTGATCGCGGGCATCCTGCTGCTGTCGATCATCTATCTGCTGACCGCGCAGGCTCTGCACGCCGGCAACGGGGTGCCGATCAAACTGCTGCCCGACAGCAGGGTGCAGCTGACCGACAACAGCTGTGTCGGTCTCACCTCGGACCTCTCCGCCGACGAGGCGAACGCCGCTCTGCGGGCCTGCGTCTCGCACCAGCGCGAGATCGCCCTGGACAACCTGCTGCGCCGTTCGCTCTTCGCGCTGCTCGGCCTCAGCATCATCGCCTTCGCCTTCGGCTACGCCATGGCGGGCCGCGTCCTGTCGCCGCTCGGCCGGATCACCCGCACCGCCCGCCAGGTCGCCGGCTCGGACCTCTCGCGCCGTATCGAACTCGACGGGCCCGACGACGAGCTCAAGGAGCTGTCCGACACCTTCGACGAGATGCTGGACCGCCTGGAGCGGGCCTTCACCGCCCAGCAGCGCTTCGTCGCGAACGCCTCGCACGAGCTGCGGACCCCCCTCGCCATCAACCGCACGCTGCTGGAGGTCCACCTCTCCGACCCCGGGGCGCCCGTGGAGCTCCAGCAGCTCGGCAAGACCCTGCTGGCCACCAACGAGCGCAGCGAACAGCTCGTCGAGGGTCTGCTGCTGCTCGCCCGCAGCGACAACCAGGTCATCGAGCGCAAGCCGGTGGACCTGGCGGAGGTCGCCACCCGCGCGGTCGACCAGACACGGGGCGAGGCCGAGGCCAAGGGCGTGGAGATCCGCGGCGAGCGCGGACCCGCCACCGTGCAGGGCAACGGCGTCCTGCTGGAGCGGATCGCGCTGAACCTCGTACAGAACGCCGTGCGCTACAACGTGCCGGACGACGGCTGGGTGGAGGTCACCACGGAGACGGAGGGCGGCCAGGCGCTCCTGGTGGTGTCGAACACCGGACCGGTGGTTCCCGCGTACGAGATCGACAACCTCTTCGAGCCGTTCAGGCGGCTGCGGCAGGAGCGCACGGGCAGCGACAAGGGCGTCGGCCTGGGGCTCTCGATCGCCCGCTCGGTGGCCCGGGCTCACGGAGGCCGTATCATCGCGGAGCCTCGCGAGGGCGGAGGCCTCGTGATGCGAGTCACCCTGCCCGTCTGAGACAGTGGTCGGCACCTGCGCACTTGGTTCGCTTTACGCGGAATTTTCGGGACCTGTTCCGAAGTTGAGGGTGTGGGATCGATCACAGATATGAATTTCAGGCCATCTACTCTCCGTGATCAAGACTCTTGCCGGAAAGCCGGGAAAAGTCCGGGTTTCCGGGGGTCCGGATCACGGGAAGTACACGGGGTGGCGCTGTGAAGTGCGGCATTCGGACCGTGTACGGTCCCCTTCGCCACTCAACGGATCACCTCTCGGGGGATCCGGTTGGGTGTCGATTGAGTAACAGACCTTGATGTGAGGCAAAATCTCCGCCTCAGGTCGGGCACAAGTCCGGCCTCTCACGCGTTACGTGCGCTGGAGACACCGCAACCACCCAGAGGGGGAGAGCGACATGGCAACGGACTACGACACCCCACGCAAGACCGACGACGACGTCGATTCCGACAGCCTTGAGGAACTGAAGGCCCGCCGGAACGACAAGTCGACCTCGACCGTCGACGTCGACGAGTTCGAGGCAGCCGAGGGCATGGAACTGCCCGGCGCGGACCTTTCCAACGAGGAACTGGCCGTCCGGGTCCTTCCCAAGCAGGCCGATGAGTTCACCTGCATGAGCTGCTTCCTCGTGCACCACCGCAGTCAGCTGGCGCGCGAGAAGAACGGCCAGCCCATCTGCCGCGACTGCGACTGAGGGCAGGTCGGCCGTGGCAGGCGACACACCGTCCAGGAAGCGGCGTTTCCGGCGTCAGAAGCCGTCGGAGACGCTCCGGGGCGGTTCGGGACCCGCAGAAGGCGCCACGCCTTCTGACGGGCACTCGGCCGTC
Source organism: Streptomyces sp. NPDC058685 (assembly GCF_042714725.1). Classification (NCBI taxonomy): domain Bacteria; kingdom Bacillati; phylum Actinomycetota; class Actinomycetes; order Kitasatosporales; family Streptomycetaceae; genus Streptomyces; species Streptomyces sp. NPDC058685. The sequence continues at coordinate 8,214 of NZ_JBHXSL010000024.1, read as the reverse complement.
CTCCTGCCCCACGGCGCAGGAGACGACGGGCGGGGCCGACCGGCCTCGCTCGAAGGACCCCCGCCCGCGGCGGACGGACCCGGGACCCCGGCCAAGCCGGGGCGTCTGGCCGCGGTGCGCCAGGGCGTCCGCAAGAGCGGCGAGAACGCCAAAGCGGCGCTCGGCCACCTCGCGGACCGGATCATCGAGATCGCACCGCGTGTGCCGGTGCGTGATCTCGACACACTCCGCCGGCAGTTCCCGGGCCTCGGCCCCGAGCAGCTCGCGGACAAACTCGTCGCGGGCGCTGCCAACGCCACCTCCACGGTGGGCGCGGGCATCGGAGCCGCCGCGATGATGCCCGTACCTCCGGCGATGCCGGCCGAACTGGCCGCGGAGATCGCCGGCGTATCGGCGATCGAACTGAAGCTCATCGCCGAGCTCCACGAGGTCTACGGCATGCGGCCGGAAGGCAATCTCAGGGAGCGCAGCACCGCGTATCTGACCGCTTGGACGGAGGAACGCGGACTCGACGTGACCAAGCCGGCCACCTACAAGAACATCGCGCTGAGCGGCGGTCTCAAGCGCGAGCTGCGCCAGCAGATCATGAAGCGCACGATCCGCAACCTGCCGAACCTGATGCCGTTCATGGTCGGCGCCGCGGTCGGCGCGGTGATGAACCGGCGGGACACCAGGAAGCTCGCGGACCGCATCCGCAAGGATCTGCGCACCCGGCAGGTGCCCTGGGACGCCCTGCCCGCTCTGCCGCCCCTGGAACAGCACAAGGACGCCCTGGACGCGAGCCAGTGGCCCCGGGAGCTCGGGCACTGAGCCCGAGCGGCGGTCCCGGCGTCAGGCCGCCCGCACCCCGGTGAGGGCCGCCGCCAGCGCCTGCGGATCGCGTGTCGACAGATACACGTACGGAGTCGGGTCGTCCGGGTCCGTGATCTCCACCCTCAGCGCGGTGGGCACGTAGCTGCGCAGCAGCATGAACGCCCGCGGATCGGCCTTGTACGACCGCCAGGCCCGTGCCTCCTCCGCATCCAGCGCCACGGGCTCCCCGAGCGCCGTCAGCGGGATCCGGGCATCGCCCGCCACCAGCGAGCCGGCGACCACCCGGATGCGGACCGAGCCGTAGGAACTGACCACCAGGGCCGCCACCGCGGAGGCGCCCACGAGCCCCACGAGCATCGGCAGCGTGCCGAGCGGAAGGGCGACGAGACCGCCCGAGATCCCGAGGAGAGCGGTGATGGCCCACCATGAAGCGGGAGCGGTCAGACGTTCGTCGTAGTGCGGGGCGGAAGGCTGCATGCGCTCAAGCTTGGCACGGTGCGGCCGGGGGGTATGCGCGCGGGTAAGGTCTGCGCCTGTGAGTACTGCGAAATCCCGGGGGGAGAACCCCGGATCCTCCCCCTCCGCCCCCGGGGCACGGGGAGACCGCCAGGACCGGGCCTCGGCTCTGATCCCGCCGGCCGACGCCATAGCGCCGGCCCGCCACCCCGACGCCCCGGCCCCCGGTGAACTCCTCGGCGCGCACTACGACCACTGCTTCGGCTGCGGCGAGGGCCAGCCCCACGGACTCCACCTCCAGGCGCGGGCCGGTGAAGGCGTGAGCATCACCGCCGAGTTCACCGTCAAGGAGGCCCACCAGGGAGCACCGGGCCTCGCGCACGGCGGGGTGCTCGCCACCGCACTGGACGAGACGCTCGGCTCGCTGAACTGGCTGCTGCGGACCATCGCGGTCACCGGCCGGCTGGAGACCGACTTCGTGCGTCCGGTGCCCGTGGACACCGTGCTCCATCTGAAGGCCGAGGTCACCGCCGTCGCCGGCCGCAAGATCTACTCCACCGCCGTGGGCCGGATCGGCGGACCCGAAGGGCCCGTCGCCGTCCGCGCCAACGCTCTCTTCATCGAGGTCAAGGTCGACCACTTCATCGACAACGGCCGTACGGAGGAGATCCGCGCGGCCATGGCCGACCCCGACCAGATCCGGCGCGCACGCGCCTTCGAGGTGAACCCCTGATGCCCAACCCTGTCGACGTGCTGATCCGTCGTGTGGACCCCGAGGTGCCGCTGCCGGCGTACGCGCATCCCGGCGATGCCGGTGCCGACCTGGTGACCTGCGAGGCCGCCGAACTCGCTCCCGGTGAGCGCGCCGTGCTGCCGACGGGGGTGTCCATCGCCCTCCCCGACGGGTACGCGGCGTTCGTGCACCCCCGATCGGGTCTCGCCGCCCGCTGCGGAGTAGCCCTCGTGAATGCCCCGGGGACGGTGGATGCCGGGTACCGTGGGGAGATCAAGGTGATCGTGGTCAACCTCGACCCGCGCGAGAGCGTGCGGTTCGATCGGTTCGACCGGATTGCCCAACTGGTCGTCCAGCAGGTCGAGAAGGTGCGCTTCCACGAGGTGGCGGAGCTTCCCGGCTCGGCGCGGGCCGAAGGGGGCTTCGGGTCCACCGGCGGTCACTCCGTCGTGGACGGCTCTACGGGTGGGAATCGATACGCTTCGGCCGTATCCGACCGGGAAGGACAGTGACGTGTTCGGACGTCGCAAGAAGAGTGGTTCCGCGGAGGACGCGGACGCAACGGGCGAGGCCGAGCGAGTCGCAGACTTGTCTGCCGAGCGCGACACGGAGTTTGCCGACGACGAGGACGGCCCCCGCCGGACGAATCTTCCGCCAGCGCCGCGGCCCGACGGCCCCTGGGACCTCTCCGAGGTCTCCAAGCCCGGCGAGGGCCGGGTCGATCTGGGCGGCCTCTTCGTGCCCGGGGTCGAGGGCATGGAGCTGCGCGTCGAGGTAGCGGGTGACGCGATCGTCGCCGCGACGGTCGTCCTGCGCGACAGCGCGGTCCAGCTCCAGGCGTTCGCCGCGCCCAAGAAGGAAGGCATCTGGGGCGAGGTCCGCGAGGAGATCGCCTCGGGCATCACCCAGCAGGGCGGCATCATCGACGAGGTCGAGGGTCCGCTCGGATGGGAACTGCGGGCCCAGGTACCGGTCCAGCTCCCGGACGGCACCGGCGGTGTGCAGCTCGTGCGCTTCGTCGGCGTCGACGGCCCCCGCTGGTTCCTGCGCGGAGTGATCTCCGGCCAGGGAGCGGTGCAGCCGGAGGCCGCCGGTCTGCTCGAGCAGATCTTCCGGGACACGGTCGTCGTACGCGGTGAGGGCCCGATGGCTCCGCGCGACCCGATCGTCCTCAAGCTGCCGGACGACGCCCAGATGGTGCCCGAGGGTGTCCAGCAGGAGGAGCAGGAAGGCTCCCGCTTCTCCGGAGGCATGGGGCAGCTGCAGCGAGGCCCCGAGATCACCGAGGTCCGCTGACACCGGTCACGCACGACGGATCGCCGGCAGCGGTCCGGCACGACGGATGGGCCGTACTCCCCGAGCGGGGGTGCGGCCCGTCCGGCTGTCCGGGCGCCGCGGCGGGATGGGCGCCGTCCTGGGGGCGGGCGCCCGCCCGGCAGGTCCCCGAGGCCGCGGCGGGAGAGCCGCCGGGCGCCGTGGTGGCGGAGGCATCAGAATCACGTCAAAGACGCCGGTCACGACGGCCATCGGTCCGAAATGTCCGAAACCCCGGCCGTAGGGTGCACGCAGGTTGACGGGCAGTTTCTGAAAGACAATGGGGCCATGGCACGCGGCAAGCTACGGATATACCTCGGTGCGGCGCCGGGCGTGGGCAAGACCTACGCCATGCTCTCCGAGGCACACCGCCGTGTGGAGCGGGGCACGGACTGCGTCGTGGCCTTCGTGGAGCACCACGACCGTCCCCGTACCGAGGTCATGCTGCACGGCCTCGAACAGATCCGTCGCCGCGAGATCGAGTACCGCGGCAGCGTCTTCACCGAGATGGACGTCGACGCCGTCCTGGAGCGACGGCCCGCCGTCGCCCTGGTGGACGAGCTGGCCCACACCAATGTGCCGGGCTCGCGGAACTCCAAGCGGTGGCAGGACGTCGAGGAGCTGCTCGCGGCGGGGATCGACGTCGTGTCGAGCGTCAACATCCAGCACTTCGAATCGCTGGGTGACGTGGTCGAGTCGATCACCGGCGTACGGCAGCGCGAGACCGTACCCGACGAGGTCGTCCGCCGGGCCGACCAGCTCGAACTGGTCGACATGTCGCCACAGGCACTCCGCCGCCGCATGGCCCACGGCAACATCTACAAGCCGGACAAGGTCGACGCGGCCCTCTCCAACTACTTCCGCCCCGGCAACCTCACGGCCCTGCGCGAACTCGCGCTCCTGTGGGTCGCCGACCGGGTCGACGAATACCTCCAGCAGTACCGCGGCGAGCACAACATCCGCTCCACCTGGCAGGCCCGGGAGCGCATCGTCGTCGGCCTCACCGGCGGACCCGAGGGCCGCACCCTCATCCGGCGCGCCGCCCGCATGGCCGCCAAGGGTTCCGGCAGCGAGATCCTCGCCGTCTACATCGCCCGCAGCGACGGGCTCACCTCCGCCTCGCCCAAGGAACTGGCCGTCCAGCGGACCCTCGTCGAGGACCTCGGCGGCACCTTCCACCACGTCATCGGCGACGACGTCCCCACATCGCTGCTGGACTTCGCGCGCGGGGTCAACGCCACCCAGATCGTGCTCGGCTCCAGCCGCCGCAAGGCCTGGCAGTACATCTTCGGACCCGGTGTGGGAGCCACGGTCGCCCGCGAGTCGGGACCCGACCTCGACGTGCACATCGTCACCCACGGCGAGGCCGGCAAGGGCCGCGGACTGCCGGTGGCGCGCGGCGCACGGCTCGGCCGCTCCCGGATCATCTGGGGCTGGATCGTCGGCGTCGCCGCCCCGATACTGCTCTCCCTGCTGCTCACCGCCCTCGACGACCGTCTGGGCCTCGCCAACGACGTCCTGCTCTTCCTGTTCCTGACCGTGCTGGCGGCGCTGCTCGGCGGGCTGCTGCCCGCCCTGGCCTCCGCGGCGGTGGGCTCGCTGCTGCTGAACTACTACTTCACCCCGCCCACGCGCACGCTCACGGTCGCCGACCCCAAGAATCTCGTCGCCATCGTGATCTTCTTCGCGGTGGGTGTGGCGGTGGCCTCCGTGGTCGATCTCGCGGCCCGGCGCACCCATCAGGCCGCCCGGCTGCGTGCCGAGTCCGAGATCCTCTCCTTCCTCGCCGGCAGCGTGCTGCGCGGCGAGACCACCCTGGACGCCCTGCTGGAACGGGTCCGCGAGACCTTCGCCATGGAGTCCGTGGCGCTGCTGGAGAGACAGAGCGACGTCGATCCGTGGACCACCGCGGGCAGCGTCGGCCCCAGCTCCGTCGTGCGGCCCGAGGACGCCGAGGTGGACATGCCCGTCGGCGACCACATGGCGCTCGCGCTCTCCGGACGGGTGCTGCCCGCCGAGGACCGCCGGGTGCTGGCCGCGTTCGCCGCGCAGGCCGCCGTGGTCCTCGACCGCCAGCGCCTGGTCGGGCAGGCGGAGGAGGCCCGCAGGCTCGCGGAGGGCAACAAGATCCGTACGTCGCTCCTCGCCGCCGTCAGCCACGATCTGCGCACGCCGCTGGCCGCCATCAAGGCCGCCGTCACCTCGCTGCGGTCCGACGACGTCGCGTGGTCGCAGGAGGACCGGGCCGAGTTCCTCGAAGGGATCGAGGACGGCGCCGACCGGCTCGACCATCTCGTCGGCAACCTCCTCGACATGTCCCGCCTCCAGACCGGCACCGTCAGGCCGCTGATCCGGGTGACCGATCTCGACGAGGTCGTGCCGATGGCCCTCGTCTCGGTCCCCGACGACAGCGTGGAACTGGATGTGCCCGAGACCCTGCCGATGGTGGCCGTCGACCGTGGCCTGCTGGAGCGCGCCGTCGCGAACATCGTCGAGAACGCCGTCAAGTACAGCCCCGACGCCACCCCCGTCACCGTGGCCGCGAGCGCCCTCGGCGACCGGGTCGAGGTGCGTGTCGCCGACCGCGGCCCCGGCGTACCCGATGACGAGAAGGAGCGGATATTCGAACCGTTCCAGCGCTACGGTGACGCTCCACGCGGTGCCGGAGTCGGCCTCGGCCTCGCGGTCGCCCGCGGCTTCGTCGAGGCCATGGGCGGCACCCTCACCGCCGAGGACACCCCCGGCGGCGGCATGACCATGGTCCTCACCCTCCAGGCGGCCCCTCGCCATGAGCCCGCCGAGCAGCCCGGCCTCCCCTCCGGGGTCACCTCGTGACCGGCCGGGACGGGGGAGCCCGGGGCAGCGGGGGCGGGGACAGTGGAGAAACGACAGTGCAGAAAGGCAGGCCCGCCATGACCCGGGTGCTCGTGGTCGACGACGAGCCGCAGATCGTCCGTGCCCTCGTGATCAATCTGAAGGCACGCAAGTACGACGTGGACGCGGCTCCCGACGGTGCGACGGCGCTCCAGCTGGCCGCCGCCCGGCACCCCGACGTCATCGTCCTGGACCTCGGCCTGCCGGACATGGACGGCGTCGAGGTGATCAAGGGCCTGCGCGGGTGGACCCGGGTGCCGATCCTGGTCCTCTCCGCCCGCCACACCTCCGACGAGAAGGTCGAGGCGCTGGACGCCGGAGCCGACGACTACGTCACCAAGCCCTTCGGCATGGACGAACTGCTCGCCCGTCTGCGGGCGGCTGTCCGCAGGGCCGAGCCGGTCGGCGGCGGTGACGACGACGTCGTGATCGTCGAGACCGAGGGCTTCACCGTCGATCTCGCCGCCAAGAAGGTCCACCGCGACGGACGCGATGTGCGGCTGACCCCGACCGAGTGGCATCTGCTGGAGGTCCTGGTGCGCAACGCGGGCCGTCTGGTCAGCCAGAAACAGCTCCTGCAGGAGGTCTGGGGACCGTCCTACGGCACCGAGACCAACTATCTGCGGGTCTACATGGCCCAGCTCCGCCGCAAGCTGGAGGCCGACCCCTCGCACCCCCGGCACTTTGTCACCGAGCCCGGAATGGGCTACCGCTTCGAGCGCTCCTGAGGCCCCTTCCGGCCGCCCCGGCGGCCGTGGCGCCGGGGCTCCGGATGCCGCCCCCGGCGGCCGGTAGGCTTGCTGTATGAGCGCTGTACCCCGTTCCGGGAATGCCGACAGGGAACCGAAGCCCGCCGGCCGCTTCCGCCGCATGCTCGACCGCCTGTCCAGCTCGCAGGAAGACCTCGAATCGGAGGAGCTGCAGGAGGACGCGCAGGCATCGGGGTGTACCCGCATATCCGAGTGCAACGACCGCCAGATCGTCCGGGTGGCTGGTACCTTGCGCACGGTCACCCTGCGCCCGCGGGCCGGAGTGCCCGCTCTGGAGGCGGAGCTCTTCGACGGTACGGCCCCACTGGACGTCGTCTGGCTCGGCCGCCGGTCGATCGTGGGCATAGAACCGGGTCGCAGGCTCATCGCCTCGGGACGGATCTCCATGAGCCACGGCCGCCGGGTGCTGTTCAATCCCAAATACGAACTCCGACCACTCGGACAGGAGTAGCCGGTGACGTCTGTCGACAAGCCGACCACGACGAACGACCAGCAGCAGCAGGACAGGGACGCCAAGGCGGTCACCGAGGCGGCCCTGTTCGAGGCCTTCGGCGGCGTGCGCGGCATGGTGGAGACGGTCCTGCCCGGACTGCTGTTCGTGACGATCTTCACGATCAACAAGGACCTGCACATCGCGGCGATCGCCGCCCTCGCGGTCTCCCTGACGCTCGTCGCGGTCCGTCTGCTGCGCAAGGACACCGTCAAGCACGCCTTCAGCGGCGTCTTCGGTGTGGCCTTCGGTGTCGTCTTCGCGATGATGACCGGCAACGCCAAGGACTTCTACCTGCCGGGCATGCTCTACACCCTCGGCCTGGCCCTCGCGTACATCATCACGACCATCGCGGGCGTCCCGCTGATCGGTCTGATCCTCGGGCCGGTCTTCAAGGAGAACCTGTCCTGGCGCACCCGCAACCCGGGCCGCAAGAAGGCGTACGCCAAGGCCAGTTGGGCGTGGGGCCTGATCCTGCTCGCCAAGTGCGCGATTCTCTTCCCGCTCTACTGGTGGGCCGACACCACGCAGTTCGGCTGGGTCCTGGTCGCCCTGAAGATCCCGCCGTTCCTGCTGGCCGTCTATCTGACCTGGCTGTTCCTGGCGAAGGCGCCCCCGCCCATCGACGTCTTCGCCGAGATGGAGGCGGAGGAGCTCGCCGAGAAGGAGCGCAAGGCGGCGGCGCGGCAGCGCGAGGCGTAGCCCTCGCGGCAGCGCGCCGAGTTCTGATCACCAGAGGGGCCCCGGACCGATCGGTCCGGGGC